>CAMGIP010000025.1 GCA_946056155.1 uncultured Mediterranea sp.
AATAAATAATCTAATCATGAGTTGTATTCTACTTTCTTATAGTCGGCTTGAGCCCGTGTGGTCCTTACTCCCGACCGATGAAGAGGCGTCGTCCCTTGCTTCTCACCTTGATGCCGGCACTCTTTTCAATCATATCTATAAAGGTACGGATGTATCTGTATCGGCTCAGTTCGCCGGTGAAGTGGAGTTGCTTGAGCGATTCGTCTTCGTAACTCACCTCCACATCATACCACCGCTCCAGCTGTTTGAAGAGCTCCTCCAGCGGCATCTGCTGGAAGAGGAACTGACCGTCTTTCCAACAGATGTCGTAGATGGGATCCACGGCGTACAACCGAGATTTATCCCCGCTGCTGACGGTGAGCTGCTGGTTCGGAACCAGCTCCACCTGTTGCTGGGTGCCCTCTCTTCCGTAGGCAATGCGACCCTTAACCAAGGTGACGGTCATCTGTTTATCGCCAGGATAATCGGTGACATTGAATTCGGTACCCAACACACGGATGTTGCCGTGACGAGTCTGCACCACGAACGATTTTCCCTCGTGAGGCTGCACCTTGAAGTAAGCCTCTCCGCTGATGCTCACCTCACGGGTAGTTCCCTTGAAACGGATGGGATAGGTGATGCGAGAGTCAGCGTTGAGCCAGATTTCGGTTCCGTCGGAGAGCGTCAGGGTATATTCAGCTCCACGAGGCACAATCAATGTGTTATAGAGCAGACTATCGGTGATGTCCGGTTGGGTAGGCGACAATGTAGAGACATGATAAGAGAGACGATGTGCGCCTACCTCAACCGAGACGAGTGGAGATTGCGTGGGTTGTATGTAATGGGCCTGTTTCAACTGTATGACCTTCCCCTCTTCATTGACCAGAAGGGCAGGTGTATTGCCCGGAAGGATATTTTCCGACAAGACGTCGGCTGTTGAGAAGGGTGAAACCTCCGTATAGGTGTAGTAGAGCAAGGCACCAGCCCCGGCCAACAGGGCTACAACGGCAGCCTGCTTGCAGAGCCTGAGCCACAGACGCTGGGACTTTCCGCCTCCTATACCGGAGGATCTGAAGGCCTCCCGATAGTCGAAACGCTCCTGCTCCTCTATTTTCCTATGAAGATACCCCTTCTGGCGAAACTTGGCGACCCATGTTTTCATCTCCTCATCCCTGTTGCATGAATGGTCCGCTTTACCATCTGACTCCCTGCTTTCCTTGCCCTTTACCGCACAATCCTCCTCATCGCCGGTCTGGAACAGGCGATGGAGTAGCTCTTGGGACAACCCGCTAACTTTATGCCATTTCATGGATTCTGTATTTTACATTTGGTTATATAATCCATCGGATAGGCAAAACGGGTGACAGATGGGAGGATTATTTTCATGTCTCCCACCATTTTTCTTGAAAAAGGGGAATTTTGCTATGCTTACTGATATGAATTTTGCAAGTTTTCTGTGCTTGCGCGAAGGGGACGGGATTACATCTGCTCCTCTGCCACAGGATGAAAGTGCTCTTCATCATCCTTTCTTCTTCAGCTTCCTTTCTGATAATAGTTTTTCAGCACCTGGTAGGCCCGCTTCTTGAGGGTCTTTACCGTATTGATGCTGATACCCAACTGCTGGGCTATGGCTTCCACCGTCATCCCCTCAATACTCAGCTCCATGATTTCACGTTGTCTCGGCGAGAGCTGACCGAGGGCCATCCGCACCTTGCCCACCAGTTCCTCTTCGGCCAATCGGTAGAGATGCTCCTCCTTCACCTCCTCTATCTTTTTGTCATACCAGCTCTGCAGATGGTATTGATAGACATCCTTGTCACGAAGATATTTGAGCATATTGCGATAAACGGTCCGATAGAGAAAAGCGGCCAACTGCTCCACCTCATTGAAAACAGCCTCAGCATGCCAGACGCTGATGAAACTCTCCTGCACAATGTCCTTCGCCTCATCGATAGTGCCCAACAACGACCAGACGTAGTTGCACAACGGGGCATAGAACCGGCGGTACAGTTCCTCCCACGCGTCAGCATCCTTGGCGTTGATTCCCCTCAGGAATCGTTTGTTTTCATCGAACAGGGTCATTCGTTTTTAATTCAGGTACTACCAAAACGGTAAGTTGTATTTATACAAGGTCTCGCACTTCAAGAATCAACTCATCATCTTGTCAACTTATTATAAATCATAAAAGGTAAATTGTTAATCCTCAACAACTTGCCAACCGGTCAACGGAAAATCACCCCGTCAACCTATACACGTTTCGACTGAAGATTAACTCGTCAGCTCATTAGCTGAGCCATTAGAAAAACATCTGTCAACGGATACACATGGTGCAACAGTTGAAATGCGGAACGGTTAGAGCGAGAGTTCCACCGCTACGGGATAGAGGCGGCGGGGATCGAAGAAGGTGGCGCAACTCTGAACAAGATGCTTCAGCTGCGGTTTCAGCATCCCTTGGAACAGCATCTTGCCGTTAACCTCAATCGTTATAGGCTTGGTCAGGTCCAGCAGTTCCTCGCAGAAGTAGAGGGTAAACTGTCCTGAAGTAGCGGGGGTATAAGACTTTCTGAACTTCAGCTCAATGCCCCAATAGGGGTCCTTCTCTACCACCTCGTAGTGCACATCATCCACGGTGAGCTTCACCTGATTGCCCTCAATGCTCATCTCATAGCGCGTACGAAGATTGCCGTCAGGACGTCGGTTCACCACCAGATTGTAGAATCCGCGACGATGCCGGCCATCCATCTCAAAGTCTTCCCAGCAGAAGTAGCGGGGGTAAGGCTGACGGGCAAACTGCTTCATCCAGGGGGTGGTAGGTGAATAGTCAATGGCATGTCCACGACCAGGAATCAGTTCGATGCGATGGACATAGTGGTCGGGGTGCAACTGCTGGAGGCTGTCGAAAGCCTGGAGGGTATATCCTGTGAGCATGTTTCGGTAGAAGCCGAGGTCGCGGTCACCGGTGCGCAGGCTGAAGGCCATGTTGGCACAGTTTTCCACCGGAGCATTCTTCAGCGGTTCGCCCCCGGCCATAGGTCCGGCAGCAGCAAGATAGTCGGCATAGTACGAGGCCAACCGCTGGCTGCCATACCCACCCTCGGAGATACCAAAGATATAGATGCTGTCGGGATGCACATCACCCCGAGCCAAGGAGAGGCGGAGCAGTTTCTCCCAGGCATACTGCTTAGCCTTCTGCCACCAGCGGTAGTAGTCACCCTCGTTGGGAATCTGCGGAATGAAATAGAGCGAGGGACCATCGGCAAAGCGCTGGGCCAGGATCAGTCCCGTGCTCCACTCCTGACGTTTGGGGCCGGAGCCGTGCAGATAGATGAAGAGAGGATAGCCTGTGCGCAGTTCCCCCTGCTCCTTCACGCCGTATCGGTAAGGCATCACCGCATGGGGTTCCAGGGAGTCGGGCAGTTGCCATTGGGATGCGCTGGCCTCCGAGAGTGGTGCGAGCGGCAGCAGTGGCTCCTCGGCAGAGGCTTCATTGGCCATCTTCCATGCCTGCCACACCTGCTGACGGTATTTTTCGGTCTGGGACAGTTTGATTCGCTTCTCACTCGTCCAGGGGAGCACATCGCCCCGGGAGATACATGCCTCAAAATGGGCCTTGAGTTTCGCTGCCTCTTTATTTTGCGCATGGGGAGATATGGTGGCTGAAGCCAACATACAGCAGACCATCCCAACGCATCTCATGCTCGTCTTCATTCTGTCTAACATCGGTATAAAAATGTACGTAACTTAACATCACAGTCTCATGCAGGAGGCCTATTATCCCCTAACTCAACGCGATGATGCGTATGAAAGGGATAATGAATGGACATCTGCCAGATCTTTTTATGGTGCAAAACTACGAAAAAGATTGTTAATTCTACATCTATCCGACAAAAAACTATGAGTTCACCCCTATTTTGACTCTCAAAGGGTTAGTAATCTCATCCCCAAAGGCAGGTATTACCTGCTTTAGAGCAGGGAAACTGACTTGAATCCCCCCGGACGGGTTGTGGGTATATCCGAAAAGAAGAGAAACGAGCAGCCAAAAAACCGACTGAAATGATTTCCAATTTTCCCAGTTAGGGAAATTTTTTTTCCTAGTTAGCGCGCAAAATCTCTCTAACTAGGAAAATGTATGTACCCTAACTGGAGAATTTTCGCGACCTAACTAAGAGATGCTAAGGGTGGAACTGAAGGGGAATGAAGGAGGAACTGAAGACACTATCGTGGAGAGTGGATCGATCAAAGAGGAAAATTGGGGATAGTAGGAAAAGCAACGTGCCCATGAAACCTTTCTGAAATGGTTTCACGGGCACGTTTACCTACACCTTATTATATATAGTTGACAAGCGGACGAGTTGCCAGTTCATGAACTCCTTCAGCTAACGAATCGAGTAACCAACAATGTCATAGTCTGCTTGTCATCCTTATGCAGCAGTTGGTCAAGGCAATAGCTATTTCTTATGCAACAGCAACTCGTAGGTGGCGGCATCCCGGCAACGGAAGCGGAGTACAGTCTGCTTTTTGGTGGTGGAGAGCACTTCACAGGGGGCACCCTCTGACACCTCCCAGGCACCCTTGAGGGTGACGGTCACGGGAATCTCCTGACTGTCGTTGTCCTTCCAGGGACGGGAATAGATGCTGCGCTCAATGCGCTTGCCCTGCTCGTCGAAAGCCTCATCGCTGGGACCGCGGTAGAGGGCAAGGTCTGGCTGGGCTACCGAGAGACGCACGCTCTTGTCAACCTCCTCCTTAACCATCACCAAGCAGGAGGTGTCGGCCCGCTGCAGAAGGCCACCGGAGGGAAGCTCCACTCCCGACTCAAAGAGAACATAAGAGGTAGTGCGACAAGCGGTGGAGGTGACGATGTGTGCCTCGTTGTCCTGACGCAACACACGATAGGTGGGCTTACGGGCAAAGGCTTTCAGTTCGGCAGCATCGGTATGGGGAAGGACGGCATAGTGGTAGGAAGCGCCCTTAGGGGCCTTGCCGTGGTTCCAGACTAACGACACCCAATCGCCTTGGGTGGGACGGGTGCTGCGCTCACCCACGGTCACCTGCGGATAGTTGCGTTCGAAGGTAACCTGAGAGAGAGCCGAAGCAGGCAGGTAGTACCCCACCCCATTGCGGTCGATGTAGGTCTGTTCGTTGCCCTGATACTTCTCCCACAACGGACGCTCCTCGGGAGCTACGGTGAGCTGGAAGAGGGTGGTCTCTGTGGGATAATCCGCGTTGTCGTTCTCAATGCCAGTACCGAGGCAGACTATGGTGCCGTCGAAGAAATGGTAGGACTTGCGGGCGCGATGTGAGCCGTTGTACTTGTCATGCTCATGGAGCTTCATGCCGAAGTTACCGTTGGTATGCGCTTGGCTCAGTCCACCGGCAAAGGCTTCGTCAGAGTAGAGCATCTCCTCCATGCCGGAGTAAATATCCACATTATAGACACGGGCACGCAACTGGTCAAAGGGAAGATGGATGGAGGTAGCTCCGGGGATGCGGTTCCAGTCAAAGCCGGCCTCCTGCCAACCACTCGACTTGAGGGTGATAGGCTCCCCTTCGCGTGCAGTCATAATCTGCATACTGCCGTGGGCTAAGTAGCGTCCGTAGAAGTTGGCGGGCAGGTAGTGCTCGGCCGCCCAGAGGTAACGGGAATGACCTCTTACGGCAGCCATCCACTGGTCTCGGCGCTGCACGGCCACACAGCCATAGCCCAGCACCAGGTTGCCCTGCGGATCGGGTTCTGAGGCATACCCCTTGGCTTCGAGCAGCTGCTTCATCTGCCTAATCTGAGCAGCAGAACCCTTGGGGAGGTAATCGGGCTGGTCATCGCTATCCGTCTCTACCTGACTCACGAGACGAAGGTAGGCCGCCGCCATCTCGCCATCGACCGGCTCCTTGCCATCGGGTGTGCCGGCCAGTGCCATGGTGGCATACTGCAGCGGTATCAGCCGTCCGCCGCCGTTAGGGTGACGGCCCGACATGGAGAGTGGCCACTGGTGGCGGTTGCAGTAGAAGCGCATGGCCAGAAGCACCTGCTTTACCGTGTAGTGGGCCAGTTCAGAAAGGCGGAACTCCGTTCCGCTCAGCAGATAGATCATGGCTGTGGCACCATCCAGACCACCCACCGCATAGGCGGGGTAGTTGTTGCAATGGTGGAAGCAGGCTCCATCGCTCTTGAAGGAGCCGGAGAGACCGGTCGCAGGACGGCAACCATACTCCAACCAGCGGACAAAGGAACGGAGATACTGCAGTTTCTCAGGGCTATCCTCCATGATGAGAATGCTGGCGATGCGTCCCTGCAGCTTGGTGTTGAAGGTATCGATGTCGATGCCGTTGACAGTAGGTTTGGGGAAGACCTCGTTGGTTATGGCATACCAGCGGAGCGTCTTGACCGCATCCTCTAAACGACCACTTTCGAGCAACACATTCTTCATCAGGAAGTAGGAGACAAACATACCGCGCATGCTGTAGCCGTAGTGGTGACAGTTGCCCCAGCAGCTGCCGTAGGCCACGCCCTGGTCGGTGATATTGTCGTAGAGGTCGATAAACATCTGCTTGAGCTCCTCCCGATAGGCAGAGGCAGCACCTTTGTCAGAAGCAGGAGCAGCACCTTTGTCTGCATCAGCGGAGTTGCGGCAGCTGTTGCAATAGGCCACGGCCACCCGGCGCATGAGGTTGAAGTAGTCGCTCATCTCTACCCCGGCCTTGGAGAAGAGGTCCTTGTCCCAGTTGGGGATGAGCCGTTCGTAGGCCTCGGAGTGGCGCACGAACCATACGGGCCGTCCGCTGATGCGCCCCTGCTCATCGCGTACAATCTGATAGTAAGCATACCGCTTGCGGATATCCTTCATCTCCTTCTCCGTCAGCACGGCAGGGGTGTAGAGCTGTCCCTGGAAGCGTTGCTCCATCAGGGCAATATCCTTGCGCTGCGCCTCCGTCATGGGGGTGAGCGCAATGTCGGGACGGAGCTTCGACTTCTCGTAAAGCACCAACCAGTGGTTGGTCGTGCCCTTGTTCACAAAAGGTATCTGCAAGTCGGGAGTCTGCTGACGGGCATCCACCTTGGCAGCAGGAATGATGTGGTCGAAGTAGAGGGTGCCCGATGCGTCAGCGGGAGCTACCACCTGTATCTCATCCATCCCCTCCTCAGGCGTGCCCTCCATGTCGCGTTCAAAGCAGACCCAGGCACCACGCCAGCCGGTGAAGTGGATGCCAAACGGGAAGCGGCTACAGAGGCGTCCCTCCTTGAGGAAACGAAACTCCACCTGCTTCTCCTGCGCCTGTTCGCTGTAGATCCAGCCGATGAAGGCCGAGAGGTAGGTATCTTTGCCCGTAGGGTCTTTGGGATCAAACTTCAGAGGAAGCTTGATGGAGAGCACTCCGCCCGGCTGAAAGTTCCATACCAAGCTCTGTTTTCCCTCCCGGAAATGGGCACCGCTCAGGGATGCCGATGAGTTCTCGGTATGCACATAAGCAGGCAGCTGCGAACCCTCAAACGAGAGCAGATGGTCGTGCTGGACCTGTTGGGAGAAGCCGGAAAGTGGCCACATGGACAACAGACCGCTCAGTAAATAGACAAATCGTTTCATAGATTTTGAACGTAGAAATTTAGATAAAGATTAGAAGTTATTTTTTCACCGACAAAGTAACCATTTATTTTCCATATCACCATAGGAAAATCGTCCAATAAACTTCAATTATCGTTCAGAATAGACAATTCGCAGTCCAAAAGAGCAATTTTGTACAGAAGGAGCTATTGGGTCTTGACAAAAAACAGCTACTTTTGCAGAGGGTTTTGGGGGGAAGGAAAAAACCCTTGTATTCACTTGATTTATTTTGCATCATGGAACTGTTAGTCTATAAAGCATCAGCCGGGTCGGGCAAAACCTTCACCCTGGCCGTTCAGTACATCCGGCACCTGATACTCAATCCGCGTGCCTACCGCCAGATTCTGGCCGTCACCTTCACCAACAAAGCCACAGCGGAGATGAAGGAGCGCATCCTCAGCCAGCTCTACGGCATCTGCATCGCCCACCCTGACAGCGAGGCCTACCTTCAGGTGCTCAAGACGATGCTGCCACGCGAGATGGGCGATGACGAAATCCGTCTGCGGGCGCTGCAGGCTCTCACGGCCATGGCCCACGACTACGGACGATTCCGCGTGGAGACCATCGACTCCTTCTTCCAGTCGGTGATGCGCAACTTGGGACGCGAGCTGGAGCTGGCACCGGGACTGACCATTGAATTGGACACGAAACGGGTCATGGCGGATGCGGTGAAGAGTATGATGCAGAAACTCACCCCCACCTCACCGGTACTGGCCTGGCTCTTGGAGTACATCGGAGAGCGCATCGGTCAGGACAAGCGGTGGAATGTGGCGAAGGAGGTGGAACACTTCGGTGGCAACATCTTCAGCGAAGAGTATATCGAGCGGGGTGAAGCGCTGCGGCGCTGCCTGGCCGAACCAGGCTACCTGAAGCTCTATAAGGATACGCTGAAGGCGCTGCAGGAGGAGTCACTCGCCCGGATGAAGGGATTTGCCGAGGAGTTTGACCGACGACTGGAAGAGGGCAACGTCAGCGTAGAGGAGCTGAAACGGGGCCGGTCAGGTGTAGCGGGCTACTTCAACAAACTCGCCTCAGGCAAACTGACAGACAAGGATGTGGTGAACGCCTCCATGCTGGCCTGCATGGAGGATGCCGGGGAGTGGGTGACCAAGAGCTCGAAACGGCGCACAGCCATCACCAGCCTGGCGGAGAGTGAGCTGATGCCGCTGCTCCAGGAGGCAGAGGAGAGAAGGCCGCTTGAGCTGGCCACCATGAACAGCTGCCGCCTCACGCTGCAACATATCGGGGAGCTGCAACTGCTCAACCACCTGGCCGATGAGGTGCACACCCTCAACCAGGAGCAGAACCGCTTCCTGTTGGCCGACACTACGGCACTACTCCACCGGCTCATGGGGGCAGGCGATGCCTCCTTTATCTTTGAGAAGATGGGTGCCACGCTGCGCCATGTGATGATTGACGAGTTTCAGGACACGAGCCGTATGCAGTGGGACAACTTCCGCATCCTGCTGGATGAGGGTCTATCACAAGGGGCCGACAGCCTGATTGTGGGAGACGTGAAGCAGTCGATCTACCGCTGGCGAAACGGTGACTGGAACATCCTGAACAACCTGCGCGACAACCGGACGCACCGGGAGGAGAGCGGACTGCCCTACACGGTGCATGTGGAGACGCTGACCACCAACCGCCGTAGCCTGAGCCGCATCATCAAGTTCAACAACCAGCTCTTCCAGCATATCATCCAACACCTCAACGAGACCCACAAGGAGCTGACCGACGAGCCTTGCCTCTCCCTGCAACAGGCCTACAGCGACGTGACACAGGAGTCACCCTTCAAGCAGGAGATGGGCTACGTGCAGGTGGCCATGCTGCAAAACAGCAAAGCATCGGGTGAAGAGGAGAGCAGCTACGAGCAACAGACGTTCATGGGACTGAAGCAGGCGGTGGAGCAACTGCTGAAGCTGGGAGAGAAACCAGACGATATTGCCATCTTAGTGAGAAAGAACCGGGTGATTCCCGAAATCGCCGACTTCTTCGAGCAGGAGATGCAGCTGAGTGTGGTGAGCGATGAGGCCTTCCGGTTGGATGCCTCACCGGCCGTGCAACTGCTGGTTGCCGCCCTGCGCTACCTGAGCAACCGCACAGACGAGGTGGCTCTGCGCACCTTGGTGGAGGGGTACCACAGCTTGGTGCTCCAGGACAAGAGCGACTTCCACCTGCTGATGAGCGGCCAGCCTGACGAACTGCTGCCGGAGGGTTTTGCCGGACATACAGAGGAACTGCGCACCCTACCGCTCTACGAACTGGTGGAGCGGCTCTACACCCTCCTCGGCATTGAGCGGATAGAGAATCAGGATGCCTATCTCTTTGCCTTCTACGATACCCTCAATGAATACCTGCTGGAGCACGCCTCCGATATGGGCGAGTTTCTCCAATGCTGGGACGAACGGCTCTGCGGAAAGACCATCGCCTGCGGTGCGCTCCACGGCATACGCATCTGCTCCATCCACAAGTCTAAGGGACTGGAGTTCAAGAATGTGCTGATTCCCTTCTGCGACTGGAAGATGGAGAACGAGACCAACGACCAGTTGGTGTGGTGCATGCCGGAGGAGACACCCTTCGACCATCTCCCCTTGGTACCGGTCAACTACGGCTCCACCATGGAGGATTCGGCCTACCGCAACGACTTCCTGCGGGAACGGCAGCAGCTTTGGGTGGATAATGTCAACCTGCTCTACGTGGCCCTGACCCGCGCCCGCGAACGTCTCTTCCTCTTCACAGAGGCCAAGGCGAACACCATCGGTGAGATGCTCATCGCTGCCGTGCTCAAAATGGAGGAGGGACGCCGAGGCGATGTGGATGGGGAAAACATCTACTTCCACTACGGGGAGATAGATAATGTACCCGTGAAGAAACGCGCCCAAGCCCCCTCGACAGACCAGACGCAGCAGACGACCTGTCCCGAAACGGATTGCGTGGCTGACAGGCAGCAGAAGGCTCAAGCGAAGGCTGAGGTGGTGCCCACAGAGGCACCCAAGATGAACCGACTGGCCGTGACACCGCAACCATTGATGGTGAAGATGGAGAGCCTGCCGCATGAGGTAGAGTTCAGACAGTCCAACCGCTCGGCCGATTTCCTCGCCGGAAAGGAGGATCCCGAACAGTCATCCACCCGATTCATCGACCGTGGTCTGCTGCTCCACACCCTCTTCTCAGCCATCACCACACCGGAGGAGGCACCGGAGGCCATTGACCGACTGCTCTTTGAGGGAGTCATCGCCCCCGAAGAGGAGGAGGAGCTGAGGAACTTCGTGAATGAGGCCTTGCACCTCCCGCAGGTACAGGAGTGGTACGACGGCTCTTGGCGACTCTTCAACGAGTGTGAGATTCTCTGGATGGAAAACGGACGGCTCTACAGCCGCCGACCCGACCGCGTGATGATGCGCCACGGCGAAGTGGTCGTGGTGGACTTCAAATTCGGACAGCACCGACGTCACCACCATACACAGGTGAAGGAGTATATGCACCTGCTCGCCTCCATGGGTTACCCCACCGAACAGATTCGGGGTTATCTCTGGTATGTGGACAATAAGAGCGTCAGCCCCGTCACTTTCAATTAATCCCCCCTACACCTATTTACAATATATGTATCCCCAAAGCGTATGAAACCTTTTCTCCAAATAGTAGCCAACGACCTCTTCCAGAAGATAGGTCACGACCTCTCCCGCACGGCCATCGTCTTCCCCAACAAACGTGCAGGGCTCTTCTTCAACGAATACTTGGCCTCACAGAGTGAGCAGCCCATCTGGTCACCGGCCTACCTCACCATCAACGAACTCTTCACCTCAGCCCCCGTCGCTACCCGACTGCTCACGGGCGACACCATCACCCTGGTCTGCGAGCTCTATCAGGTCTTCCTCGAAGAGACGGGCCGCAACGAGTCGCTCGACGATTTCTACTTCTGGGGCGAACTGCTCATCAGCGACTTCGACGATGTGGACAAGAACATGGTAGATGCCGACCGCCTCTACAGCAACCTGCAGGAGCTGCACGCGCTGAGCCAAGGGAGCGACTTCCTTGAGCCGGAGCAGCAGGAGGCCATCCGCGAGTTCTTCGCCAACTTCTCCCCCGAACGGCGCACCTTGCTCAAGGAGCGTTTCATCTCCCTTTGGGACAAGATGCTCCCCATCTACCACCGCTTCCGTGAGCGGTTAGCTGCCAAGGGCATTGCCTACGAGGGTATGATGGAGCGTGAAGTGCTGAGCCGATTGGAAGTGGACCAGCTGCCCTATGAGCGGTATGTCTTCGTGGGCTTCAACGTGCTCAACCGCGTGGAGCACAGCCTCTTCACCCGTCTGATGGAGGCGGGCAAAGCTCTCTTCTACTGGGACTATGACCTCTACTATACGCAGCTGCCCACCCAGCGCCAGCCCCCCTATATCCATGAAGCGGGAGAATTTATCCTGCGCAACCTGAAGGATTTTCCCAACGAACTGTCGCAAGAGCATTTTGACGTGATGCGGGGAGAGAAGGAGATGGTGATGGTGGAGTCGCCCACCGAGAATGCACAGGCACGATACCTCACGGAATGGCTGAGGCAGCTCTACAGCACTCGGGAAGAGCACCCCTTCAAGGAGAAGGAGAACGCCGTGGTGCTCTGCAACGAGTCGCTCCTCCTGCCCGTGCTCCACTCCATCCCCGAGGAGGTGAAGAATGTCAACATCACCATGGGCTTCCCCTTGGCACAGACACCGGTCTATAGCTTCATCCATGCACTCTGCCAACTGCAGACCGTGGGCTATCAATCCGAAAGTGGCAGCTACCTCTTCGAGCAGGTGAAGGCGGTGCTCTCCCACCCCTACCTGCGTGCCCTCTCCCCCCAGACGGAGGGACTGCTCAACGAACTCACGGAGCGGAACCGCTTCTTCCCCCTCCCCTCCGAACTGCAACGGGACGAGATGCTGACACAGCTCTTTACACCGGTCAGTGGCATCGCCCCGCTCTGCCACTACCTGATGGAGGCACTAAAGCGGGTGGCTGCACTCTACCGACAGCCGGCCGAGGCCTCCGACCTCTACGGACAGCTCTACCGCGAATCGCTCTTCAAGGGTTATACCCTCGTGGGCCGTCTCTACACCCTGGCTACGGAGCAAGCCTTCGGCACGCTGCGTCCCTACACCTTCCAGCGGCTGCTGGCCCGTCTGCTCAACATGGCCACCATCCCCTTCCACGGTGAACCGGCCATTGGTATGCAGGTGATGGGAGTGCTGGAGACGCGCAACCTGGATTTCCGCAACCTGCTGATGCTCAGCGTCAACGAGGGCAAACTGCCCAAGAGCGAAAGCGACTCCTCCTTCATCCCCTACAACCTGCGCAAGGCATTCGGCATGACCACCATCGAGCACAAGAACTCGGTCTATGCCTACTACTTCTACCGTCTCATCCAGCGGGCCGAACGGGTAACCATGGTCTATAACAGCTCCACGGACGGACTGAACCGGGGTGAGATGTCGCGCTTCATGCTCCAACTCCTTGTGGAGGCACCCCAACCTATCCGGCGCTATACACTCCAGGCCGGACAAGCACCGGCCAAGGCCAAGCAACGCTTTGTGCTGAAGACCTCCGAACTGATGGAGCGGCTCCGCTGGGAGTTTGACAAGCAGGGCAAAGGCCATATCCTCTCTCCCTCGGCCCTCAACGCCTACCTCACCTGCCGGATGAAGTTCTACTACCGCTACGTGGCCGGCATTGCGGCAGCACCCGAAGTGAGCAACGAGATTGACAGCCAGATGTTCGGACTCATCTTCCACCGGTCGGCCCAACTGATCTATATCGACCTCACCGCCCACGGCAAGATGATTCAGCGGGAAGAGCTGAAGCAGCTACTCGATGACAACGCGCGGCTGCAACGCTATGTCGATCAGGCCTTTCAGGAACTCTTCTTCCAGTCGAAGGAGGGGGAGCGTCCGGTATATAACGGCCTGCAGCTCATCAACAGCAAGGTGATTGTCGGTTATTTGCGGCAACTGCTCCGGCACGACTACAACTATGCACCTTTTGCTATGGAGGCCATGGAGAAGCGCATCACAGAAGATATGACCATTGATACCCCGCTTGGTCCGCTCCATTTGGTGATTGGAGGTACGGTCGATCGCATGGACCGGAAGGACGATACGCTCCGCATCGTGGACTACAAGACAGGAGGCACCCCGGTGAGTGCACGCGACATTGAGCAGCTCTTCACCCCCGACGAGAAGCGGCCTGGCTACATTTTCCAGGCTTGCCTCTACTCAGCGCTGATGTGCCGGAGAGCATCCGGCAAGGTCTCCCCTGCCCTGCTCTACATCCATAAGGCGGCCAAGGAAGGTTACTCACCCGTCATCACTTTGGGCGCGAGGAGCCAGAAGGAGGCTGTAGAAGATTTCGCCCTCCATGAGCCGGAGTTCCGCCAATATTTGACCTCTCTACTTGAGGAGATTTTCAATCCGAAAGTGCCCTTCGACCAGACCGAAATGGTGCACCATTGCGAGTATTGCGACTTTGCTTCCCTCTGCGGGAAGAGATAATTGGAGAAGGGTGGCATTCCTGGCCATATTGAACGTACCACAAGGGGCTTCTCACCCCACTGCCATGAAGAGAAGTAATGATTCCTGACACCAAAAAAGCCCGAGGCAATGCCCCGGGCTTTTCCCATTACGCGCCCATCACAGGGAGCATGAAGTATGTTTGAAATTAGAAGGTAAAATCTACGCCAATACCCAATACGCGGTTGGTACGGGTGAAGCTGTTTGTCAGTTCCATACCACTAACCTGCTGCTTCTTGTCATAATCCTCGTAGTTGGTCTGGAAGTAGGCCAGATTCAGCTTGATGTTCTCCTTCAGGTTGATGCCCAGACCAAAGCCGAAAGAGTAAGAGTTGACGTTGAAGCTGATGTCGTTCATGAAGTCATCGGTCATGTCGTAGCGGGTCAGCTGTCCGCCGGCACTGATCTGGAAGATCTTGTTGATGTCATACTCTGCACCGAAGAGGTACTCGTTGGTATCGCCCACCACGCTGCCCTTATACTGCTTGGTATCCACATCGAAGTAGTGGTGATAGCCGAGGTTGAGACGCAGGCTCTTGATGGGGCTGTACTGAGCACCTACGGTCAGCAGAGCGGGTGAATCCTCAGCCACTTTCTTGCCGTCGATATACTTGCCGAGCAGCTCGTTAGAAGCTGCGAGGCCCTTGTAGCTTTCGCTGTTGGCCGACTTGTTCTTCAGACGCATACGGGTCTTGAACTCATACTTGGCACCGAAGTTGAACTTGCCGGTCTTGTAGTCAATACCGATAATGGGAGCTACACCCCAGCCGGTCTGGTCGCAGTTGAGCTCAATATCCTCAGTTGACAGGGCATTGATGGCCACCTGGTCGGCAGCCCCTTTGAGTGCAGCAGCTTTAGCAGTCTCCCCGTTTGCCTCTAACTGACCGGCAATACCGTAAAGCTGCTTAGCCAGCTCGCCGAAGTGCTCCTTGGCCAACACCATCTCACTGTTAACACCGGTGATATGCTGCACCTTGATATCCCTCACGTAGCCGTAGTAGTTGGCAGAACCATAAAGCATACGCAGACCTCCATAGAGCGAGAGGTTGTCGTTGAGCTTGCGGGCAGCACCAAAGGTGAAACCGTAGTAGTACTGACGACCGCGCATGTAGGAGTCGTAGGCATAGCCATTACCCATCTTGTGATCGACCATGCCGGGAATACCCAACGCTCCGAGGGGTGCATACAACTCTTCATTGACTACCTTAGCCTTGCTGGCAATCATGCCGCTGACAATGCTCTCGAAAGAGCCCAAGCCATCTTCGAACTCGCACTTGCCGCCACCACCTACAATGGCAAAACCAAACTGGTAACTCCAGTTGTCTTTGTTGTAGGCCAACTGGATAGAGGGAAGGACGGGAGCATCAGCTACACCCTTGAACCGGTGTTCTGTCTGTCCGGGATTGTTGGCGTTGAAGTTGAAAAGCGGAAATCCGGTATGGATAGTACGCGTCTGATGGACATTTTGGATGTTGAGCGAAAGATGAAAGCCATCGTTGAGGAAGGCTACACCGGCAGGGTTGCTATATACACCGTCAATTCCTATGGCACCGTCACGGGCCGGGTTACGAAGGAATCTTACATTCTGGTTGGTGTTGGTCAGGAAACCTCCTGCGAAAGTTGAAATTGAAACCATCGACATCGCAATGCCGACCATGATTTTTTTTCTCATTTAAAACATAATTTTGGGTTACGGGGCGCAAAGGTACAACAAAAATGCACATAAAAAAGTATTTTGTGCATTTATTTTCACTTTTGCCCCACTTTTTTATCCTAAATCAAGAAGTTTCATTTGAAACAATAGAAAATAGGCTGATTCATAGGAGAAACAAGGAGTATAAACAACAAAAACTTCGGGGCACTCCTGAACAGAAAAGCAGAACCGGTGCCTGCATCTCATATTCCGGAGCGCCCCGAAGGCTATATCAAGCGGGTCAGTCGTTAACCACGCAACTTATCTACTGAACGTACCAGCACCTCATCACGATAGATGGCACGGAAGGCCAAGTAGTTGAGGATGAGGGAAACCAAAGGCAGGCAGAGGGAAATGCCCACACCAAAACCGTTGGTGTAACGGTCGGAAAGCATATAAAGGAATATGCCAAAGACCGCGTAGAATCCTACCAACAACAGCGAACTGAAAATCACCATACGAATCTGCAACATGCGGTTGCGGAAGAGAAAGATGGTGGCAAAGGAGATCAGCGCGCTCACCAAGAGGATGCAGAAGAGCCCCCAGGTGGTCTGGTAGTCACCGTTCGTGGCCGTCACACCCAATGTGCGGAAGGTAGCCTCCTCCAAGCCATTGGCTGCCGCATGGAAGTAACCCAAAGGCAAGCAGAGGGTGACCACCAACAGTATAGTGACCAAGAGAAGGTAGATGGATTGAATACGCTGTATCATACCTGCTGCAGTTTCTCCTTCTCCTTGGCCGGATTGCGGTAATACACCTTGCCTTCGATATATTCCTGAGTGGCAATCAGCGTAGGTTTCGGCAGTTTCTCGTAGTAACGTGAAATCTCTATCTGCTCACGGTTTTCAAAGACCTCTTCGAGGTTGTCGCTATAAGAAGCAAACTCGGCCAATTTCTTGGAAAGGTCGTTCTTAATCTCCGCGCTGATCTGGTTGGCGCGCTTAGCAATGATGGCTACGGTTTCATACACGTTGCCGGTGTCTTCGCAGAGCTGCATCATGTCGCGGGTCACCGTCGTGGTAGGGGCATTTGATTTTCTATAATCCATAGTGTATTTAATAATATATGAATGATTGTTCTTTCTGTTTCTTTCTATCGGTTGCTATATATAAATAGGTATAGCTTAATCCTCCTCAACAGGGCGTCCGCTCAGGGCAGCCTCCGACTTCTTGAAGATTTGCTCGGCCTCCTTCAGGTGCTTGCTCTCGGGAAACTCGTTCTTGAAGGCGTAGTACTCATCCACCGTCTCGCGGTAGCGCTCGCCCTTCTTCTCCTCCACGCTGTAGAAGGCCAGCTCATACTTGGCCTTTAGAATCAAGATGGAAAGCTCCTCGCGCAGGTCGGTATAGGGATACTCCTTGAGGGCATTCTGGGCGGTGATGACACAGGACTGGTAGTTGTTGCCCAAGTAATTGCCCAGATTGTAATAGAGGCGGGCAGAGAGATACTCCTTCATCACCAGTTTGTCCTGGAGTTTGAAGGTCATCTCCTCAGCTTCCGGCTTCAGCTTGCTTTCGGGGAAATATTCGAGAAACATCTGCAGCTGCTGGATGGCGCTGTAGGTACCCGACTGGTCGAGACGGGGCTCGGGGGTATCGAGATAGAGTGCCTTGCCGGCATGGAAACGGGCCAGTTCGGTGTAGGTACCGTGGGGATAAACCTGATAATACTGGATGAAGGTCTGAGCTGCTGTCTGGTAGTCTCGCTGGTTGAAATAGCACATGCCGAGCATGTAGAGCGACTCCTCCGCCTTGTCCGTTCCCTTGAGGATGGTTATCAGTTCGTTGAGTAGCACCGTAGCGCGGCTATACTGGCCTTTGGCAAAATAGGTCTTGGCTGCTTCGTACTTATATTCGTAGTCGGTACTCTTGAGAAGTTTGTTATACTCGCCGCACGAGGTGAGCAGCACCGAAAACATTAAAATTGACAGAGTGATCTTTTTCATTACTATATTTCAAAATAATGCGCAAAGATAGCGGTTACCCGCGAATTATACAAAGAGAGCCTCCTAATTTTTATCAAAATCACGATGAATAGCTATAAAACGACGATAAATCGGGGAGGAAATAGGGCGGAAACTTGCGTATTTCAAAGTTTTTGCCGAATATTGCAGCTCCGTACGAGGGGGTTGACGGCCATCCGCACAGGAGTCATAAACGACATGTACGCACAAAGATAATGAACAAATTTGAACTGACATCAGACTATCAGCCCACGGGCGACCAGCCGGAGGCCATCGAGCAACTGGTCCAAGGGGTAAACCAGGGTGTGCCTGCACAGACGCTGTTAGGTGTCACCGGGTCGGGCAAGACCTTCACCATTGCCAACGTCATCGCCCAAATCAACAAGCCTACCTTGGTGCTGAGCCACAACAAGACGCTGGCGGCACAGCTCTACAGCGAGTTCAAGACCTTCTTCCCGAACAACGCGGTGGAGTATTATGTCTCCTACTACGACTACTACCAGCCGGAGGCGTACCTCCCGTCGAGCGACACCTACATCGAGAAGGACCTGGCCATCAACGAGGAGATTGACAAGCTCCGCTTGGCTGCTACCTCGGCCCTGCTCTCGGGACGGAAGGATGTGGTGGTGGTCTCCTCAGTCTCTTGCATCTACGGCATGGGCAATCCGTCGGACTTCTATGAGAATGTGATAGAGGTACGCCGCAACGTCTTCTTCAGCCGCAACGTTTTCCTCCGGCGATTGGTAGATAGCCTCTATGTGCGCAACGACCTCAGCCTCAACCGGGGCAACTTCCGCGTCAAGGGAGATACCGTAGATATCTATCTGGCCTATGCTGACAACCTGCTCCGCATCTCCTTCTGGGGCGATGAGGTGGACGGCATCGAGGAGGTGGACCCCATCACAGGTGTCAGTGTGGGGAGCTTCGACTGCTACAAGATCTATCCGGCCAACCTCTTCATGACCACCAAGGAGAGCACCCTAAGGGCTATTCACCAGATTGAGGACGACCTGCACAAGCAAGTGATGTTCTTCGAGAGTGAAGGACGGATGCTGGAGGCCAAGCGTATCAACGAACGGGTGACCTATGACATGGAGATGATTCGGGAACTGGGACACTGCTCGGGCATTGAGAACTACTCCCGCTACTTCGATGGACGTGAGGCGGGCACCCGCCCCTACTGCCTGCTCGACTTTTTCCCCAAGGATTTTCTCATGGTGATTGACGAAAGTCACGTGAGTGTACCGCAGATTCGGGCGATGTACGGAGGTGACCGCGCCCGAAAGGTCAATCTAGTGGAGTATGGCTTCCGCCTGCCGGCGGCCATGGACAACCGCCCACTGAAGTTTGAGGAGTTTGAAGCCATGACCCATCAGGTCATTTACGTGAGTGCCACCCCGGCTGACTACGAACTGATTAAGAGCGAGGGCATCGTGGTGGAACAGGTCATCCGTCCCACGGGACTGCTCGACCCGGAGATACAGGTGCGACCCAGTCACAACCAGATTGACGACCTGATGGAGGAGATACAGCTGCGCATCGAACAGAACGAGCGGACATTAGTCACCACGCTCACCAAACGTATGGCGGAAGAGCTGACCGAGTATCTGCTGAACCACGGAGTGAGGTGCAACTACATCCACAGCGATGTGGATACACTGGAGCGCGTACAGATTATGAGCGATCTGAGAGAGGGACTGTACGATGTGCTGGTGGGTGTCAACCTGCTGCGTGAAGGACTGGACCTGCCAGAGGTCTCTTTGGTGGCCATTCTGGATGCCGACAAGGAGGGCTTCCTACGCTCGCACCGATCACTCACCCAGACGGCAGGACGCGCTGCCCGTAACGTCAACGGTCTGGTCATCATGTATGCCGACCGCATCACGGAAAGCATGCAGCAGACCATAGACGAGACGCAACGCCGCAGAGAGAAGCAGCTGAAATACAACGAGGAGCACCACATCACTCCGCAGCAGATCAGAAAGGGAAAGAACCTCAACGTCTTTGCCACAGGCGAGGAGAACGGAGCACAAAAGGCGGCTGAACAGGCAACGGCCAAGCAGAAGAAAGGTCAAGGGAAAGCTCCGGCACGCGCCTATAGTGAGGCGACGACCGAAAGCACCCACGCAGCCGACCCCATCATGCAGTACATGAGCCGTGACCAGTTAGAGAAGAGCATCGAGGCTACACGGAAACTGATGCAGGAGGCGGCCAAGCGGCTCGATTTCCTGGAAGCGGCCCAATATCGAGACGAGGTGCTGAAGATGGAGGAACTGCTCAAGGAGAAGTAGGGCCTACGGTGATCCCGGGCCCGACACTCCATGTGAGCGGATTCGAGCTCCGCTACGGCCCATTCTGTAAGAATTTAGACCATTTACACACCTTTTTTCTACTCTCACCACAAAAAATCGCAAAGAAAGAGCGTCAAACAAAAAACTTTTGTTACCTTTGCCGCGTTAAATAGTAACAGTAGCGATTCTCGCGGACATTTTTCAGCATCAAACCAATTTCTACCAAGAGGGCACAGCTCAGGCCTTCGCTCGTCGGCTCATTGTCTGGATGACATCGGGTCCGGTCGGAGTGAATCTGTTGTGCGGGACTATACAAGTAATAGAAACAAATCAATCTTATTATATCGTATGTATAATATCATTCAATTAAAGGAAATGGAATTGCCCGAACTGCAACGCATTGCGCAGGAACTGGGCATCAAAAAGCCAGAAACCTTTAGCAAGGACGATCTGGTGTATAAAATCTTGGATGAGCAGGCCATAGCAGGAGCTTCCAAAAGGATGGCCGCCAACAAGCAGAAGGAAGAACGCAAAGGAGAAAAACAGAAAAAGACACGCACAACAAAAAAAGAGAGTAACACAAAAGCGGCTGACAGCAAGGCCGATGACAAGGCTGGCGAAGCCGCTGAAAACAAAGAGGCGGAGGACAAACGGAAACCCGGACGACCCCGCAAGGCAAACGATGAAGGCCAACCAGAAGCACAAACGGCCCCCAAAAGTAAAAGCAAAAGTAAGAGCAAAAGCAAAACGGGAACAGATGCTGCCGACAAGAACCGCAAAAACAAAACAAATCAGATGTCTGAATTACCTTTCAATACGGAAGCAGAAGGTAGCAACCCTACCCTGCAAACGGACTCTGCCAACAACGCAGAATCAAACAACCCCAACGGAAATATCCCCAACTCAGAACCAGTTCAAGATAATGCTGCTCCACAGACGGGCAACGGCTCTTCACAAGAGGTTGCACCCGCAGAGGGAGCAGAACAAAAAGTACTGCCCAACCCTGCTGAGACGAATACACTGGACAACGAGCGTAACCTGGACGGCCAAAACGGCGCAGGTGAGACGCAGGAGAACGGCGGTCGTGCTCCCCTATGGGAAAAGGCTGCCCGCAAGAACAACAGGGACGAGGCTCCCGCTATGAGTGAGGGCACGGACGATTTCATTCCTATCGAGGATCTGCCTACCGAGCGGATAGAACTGCCGCAAGAACTGCTGGGCAAATTTGAATCGACCAAAGTGGAGAAAGCACCCGGTGAAGAGAATGCGGAACCGACTGCAGAAACGCCCAAACCCTTTGAACGCAAACAGCGTCCACGCATCCCCCGCATGGACAACGGAAGCAACAATAACAACGGGGCCAACAATAACGGCAACAACCGCCTGCAGCGGAACAACCAGCAACAGGGACGTCCCAACAACGGACAGCCGCGCAACGGTGCTGACAACGGCGAACAGATGGCCGAAGAGCGCAAGCCGCAGGAGAAAATGTACGACTTTGACGATATCCTGACCGGTTCCGGCGTACTGGAAATCATGCCCGACGGCTACGGATTCCTCCGCTCCAGCGACTACAACTACCTCTCTTCTCCCGATGACATCTACGTCTCACAGGCTCAAATCAAGATGAGTGGACTGAAGACCGGTGATGTGGTAGAGGGTGTCATCCGTCCGCCGAAAGAGGGTGAGAAGTATTTCCCCTTGGTGAAGATTTCCAATATCAACGGCCGTTCACCCGAATATATCCGTGACCGTGTACCCTTCGAGCACCTCACTCCCCTCTTCCCCGAGGAGAAGTTCCAGCTCTGCACAGGCACACCCCGTGATCCGCTCTCCTCACGGATGGTCGATCTCTTTGCCCCCATCGGCAAGGGACAGCGTGCACTTATCGTGGCTCAGCCCAAAACCGGTAAGACCATCCTGATGAAGGATATCGCCAACTCCATCGCCGCCAACCACCCCGAGGTGTATATGATGATGCTGCTCATTGACGAGCGCCCTGAAGAGGTGACCGATATGGCTCGCACCGTCAAGGCCGAAGTGATAGCCTCTACCTTTGACGAACCGGCTGAACGCCACGTGAAGATTGCCGGCATCGTATTGGAGAAGGCCAAGCGCATGGTAGAATGCGGACATGATGTGGTCATCTTCCTCGACTCCATCACCCGTCTGGCCCGTGCATACAACACCGTATCACCGGCATCGGGTAAGGTGCTCTCAGGTGGTGTGGATGCCAACGCCCTGCACAAGCCCAAACGTTTCTTCGGTGCTGCACGTAACATCGAAGGAGGCGGCTCGCTGACCATCATCGCTACCGCCCTGATTGATACGGGCAGCAAGATGGATGAGGTCATCTTCGAGGAGTTCAAGGGTACGGGTAACATGGAGCTGCAGCTCGACCGTAACCTGGCCAACAAGCGTATGTTCCCTGCCATCAATATCACGGCCTCCAGCACCCGTCGCGACGACCTGCTGCAAGACAGACAGACCTTGGACCGCATGTGGATCCTGCGCAAGATTCTGGCCGACATGAACCCCGTAGAGGCGCTCGATTTCGTGAAACCCAAAATGGAGAATGCCAAAAACAACGAAGAGTTCCTGCTGAGCATGAACAGCTAAGCAGTCCATGGGGGATTAGGAATTCATATACCGTATAATAAATAAGTAAATAGCATACACACATGTTTGACAACCTTAGTGAAAGACTGGAACGGTCGTTCAAAATCCTGAAAGGTGAAGGTAAAATCACCGAGATCAACGTGGCTGAGACGCTGAAAGATGTGCGCAAGGCACTGCTCGATGCCGACGTCAACTATAAAGTGGCCAAGAGTTTCACCGACAAAGTGAAGGAGAAAGCCTTGGGCCAAAACGTGCTCACCGCCGTGAAGCCCAGCCAGCTGATGGTAAAAATCGTGCACGATGAGCTGACCCAGCTGATGGGTGGCGAAACGGCCGAAATCAATATCAATGCCCGCCCGGCAGTCATCCTGATGTCTGGATTGCAAGGTTCGGGTAAGACCACCTTCTCCGGCAAGCTGGCCCGTATGCTCAAGAGCAAGAAAAACCGCAAACCGCTGTTGGTGGCCTGCGACGTCTATCGTCCTGCCGCCATTGAGCAGCTGCGCGTACTGGCCGAGCAGATTAATGTGCCTATGTACAGCGAGCCGGACAGCAAGAACCCGGTACAGATAGCCCAGAATGCCATCCAGGAGGCCAAGGCCAAAGGGTATGACCTGGTCATCGTCGATACCGCCGGACGTCTGGCTGTGGATGAGGAGATGATGAATGAGATTGCTGCCATCAAGGAGGCCATCAAGCCTGACGAAATCCTCTTCGTGGTGGATGCCATGACCGGTCAGGATGCTGTGAACACGGCCAAGGAGTTCAACGAACGGTTGGACTTCAACGGCGTGGTACTGACCAAGCTCGACGGTGACACCCGCGGTGGTGCGGCCCTCTCCATCCGTACCGTGGTCAACAAGCCCATCAAGTTTGTAGGTACCGGCGAAAAGCTGGATGCCATTGACCAGTTCCACCCCGCCCGTATGGCAGACCGTATCCTCGGCATGGGTGATATCGTCTCTCTGGTGGAGCGTGCACAGGAGCAATACGATGAGGAGGAGGCCAAACGTCTGCAGAAGAAGATTGCCAAGAACCAGTTCGACTTCAACGACTTCATGAGCCAGATCCAGCAAATCAAGCGCATGGGTAACCTCAAGGAGCTGGCTTCCATGATTCCTGGTGTGGGCAAGGCCCTCAAGGATGTGGAAATCGACGATAATGCCTTCAAGAGCATCGAGGCTATCATCAACTCCATGACCCCCAAGGAGCGCACCCATCCCGAAATCCTCAACAGCAGCCGCCGCACGCGCATCGCCAAAGGTAGCGGCACCACCATTCAGGAGGTGAACCGCCTCATCAAGCAGTTTGACGAGACGCGCAAGATGATGAGTATGCTCACAGGCAACAAGATGGCCAAAATGATGATGAAGAAGGGCAAGAGATAATCCCTCCCCTCCACGGAGGGGCATCATATATATAGGTATATATCTCATTGGATATTCAGAAGGAAATTAATAAAGAAAGAACAGCTATGCAACTGATTGACGGAAAAGCTATTTCAGAGCAAATCAAGAAAGAGATTGCCGCCAGGGTGGAAGAGATTGTGGCCAACGGCGGAAAACGTCCTCATTTGGCTGCTATCCTCGTAGGACATGATGGAGGCAGCGAGACCTACGTGGCCGCTAAGGTGAAGGCTTGCGAAGTGTGCGGATTCAAGTCATCACTCATCCGCTTCGAGGTTGATGTCACCGAGGAGGAGCTCCTGAGCAAGGTGGATGAACTGAACCGGGATGCGGATGTGGACGGATTCATCGTACAGCTTCCTCTGCCCAAGCACATCTCCGAGCAGAAGGTGATTGAGGCCATTGACTACCGGAAGGATGTGGACGGATTCCACCCCATCAATGTGGGACGCCTCTCCATCGGTCTCCCCTGCTACGTCTCGGCTACTCCCAACGGCATTCTGGAACTGCTCAAGCGCTACCAGATAGAGACGCAGGGCAAGAAGTGTGTCATTCTCGGACGCAGCAACATTGTGGGCAAGCCGATGGCTGCGCTGATGATGCGGAAGAGCTATCCGGGCGACGCTACCGTAACGGTATGCCACAGCCACAGCAAGGATCTGATAAAGGAGTGCCGCGAGGCGGATATCCTCATTGCCGCCATGGGACAGCCCAACTTTGTCAAGGCCGACATGGTCAAGGAGGGTGCTGTGGTGATTGACGTGGGTACTACTCGCGTACCGGACGCCACCCGCAAGTCAGGCTTCAAGCTCACCGGCGACGTGAAGTTTGATGAGGTCTCTCCCAAGTGCTCGTTCATCACTCCGGTACCCGGAGGTGTAGGCCCGATGACCATCGTGTCGCTGATGATGAACACCCTGCTGGCTGGAGAGAAGAAGATTTACCAGTAACTGTCAGGCTTCTCCTCATGCGTATGAACATCTGTAGCGCGTGCCTAAGGCTCGTGCTCATGCTATCCTTCAGTGTCAACCTTTCCGCCCAGCAGGCGGAGCGGTTGACACTGCTGTTTGTAGGGGACCTGATGCAGCACAAGGGGCAGATTGATGCGGCCCGCACCTCCTCGGGGTATGACTATACGGAGTGCTTTGCCCGGGTGAGGGAGAGCATCAGCCAGGCCGACCTCGCCGTGGGCAATCTGGAGGTTCCCTTGGGCGGAAAGCCCTACACCGGCTATCCCTGCTTCAGCGCTCCCGATGCCTTCCTACCTGCCCTCCGTGATGCCGGTTTCGACCTGCTGCTCACCGCCAACAACCACTGCTTGGACCGCGGGGGACGGGGATTGGCTCGTACCATCCATCTGCTCGACTCCATAGGGATGCCCCATACGGGCACCTTCCTCTCGGCTGAGGAGCGCGAACAGCGCTATCCGCTGCTTATCTGCAAGAAGGGTTTCCGCATCGCCTTCCTCAACTACACCTACGGTACCAACGGCATCACTGTACAGCCGCCCTACGTAGTCAACTACATCGACCGAGAGGTGATGGCCGAAGATATCCGCCGCGCCCGCTCCATGAACCCTGATGCCCTCTTTGTCTGCATCCATTGGGGCACAGAGTACCAGTCGCTGCCCAACCGGGAGCAGCGCGAACTGGCCGACTGGATGCTCGCCCAGGGGGTGACCCATATCATCGGCACCCATCCCCATGTGGTACAGCCCATGGAGCTGCGCACAGATGAACGAGGACGGCATATTGTGGCCTACTCTCTTGGCAACTTCATCTCCAACATGAGTGCTCCTCACACCGATGGCGGAGCCATGCTTCACGTGGAGCTTGCCAAGATTCCCTCTCCCCCACGCTTCTCACCCTTCGGTCCCACCGCAGACAGATCCACCAGCTTATCGGCTGATTCGACAGCAGGCATTACACAGCTCAAAACTCTCTGTTACCCCCACTGCTGCGCATACGAATTAGTTTGGACGGCGCGACCCCAGGTAGCTCCGGGCAGCAACTACGAACTGCAGTTGGTACGCAATCCCTCGCCTTCCCTTCCCGCTTCCGCCCGCCAACTGTTGGAGCGCTATGCAGCGAATGAGCGGAGCCTATTTCATCGTCACAACATCGGTATTGAGGAGAGGAAAGCCGAGTAGAAGCCCTTTCGGGGCACTTTTCAGGAAAAAATGAGGGTAAAATCAAAAAAAGTGCCCAAAAAGTTTGCAGATTAAAATAAAAGCCCTACCTTTGCAGCGCATTTGAGAGATGCAGACATGGTGGCTGTAGTTCAGTTGGTTAGAGCGTCAGATTGTGGTTCTGAATGTCGTGGGTTCGAGTCCCATCTGCCACCCCAAAAGAGAGGAAATTCACAATGAGTTTCCTCTCTTTTTGTTTAATCAAAAGGCTGTTGGAAAATAAAATATATCCGATTCTTTCGACGTACGACCACAGACTCAATGAACGGAATCTCCAGCTCCATGATTCCACTTGGGAACAAATCCTGTTCATTGTGTAGTTTCCTGATTTTGGTTGACTACACGTTTGTCTTAAACCTTGATAAAGTTG
>CAMGIP010000026.1 GCA_946056155.1 uncultured Mediterranea sp.
AACATTCGGGACAACTATTGCACATGTGTCGGAAAAGCCATATCTTTGCAGCGTGGTTCCGATACAGAATCACCACTGTGTATTCAAAACTGTTTTTTTTATGTCTATCAAATTCAAGGCTCAGAAACGCAACATCTCGTTCCAGAAAGGCGTGGATAAGTATGCTTACGTACAGTTGGCCGACCTCTTCAGCAAGCTCTCTCAGACCAAAGTCATCAACGAAGCACCTCTGCGCAGCGGCATCAGCAAGGGCGCCATCAACGTAGCTTGTGACGCCCCTGGCGAGATCTTCAAGGCATGGACCACCTCGGTGGAGGATGTCAGGCAGGAGCTTGATAGGGCATCACTACCTTGAAGACCCCGAAATGCTTGTCGCAGTAGGCGGGAGTGCCTCCTTTGAGGCAATGCTCAAGCAGAACTTACATCAGGTTGCTGGCCAGCTCGCTGAGCTGGCTACGCTCACCTTTCACAAGGTTGATATGAGCAAAAAGCGACTGGTCACGCATACGGTCAATCATATAGACTAGACCATTGGACTGACTGTCAAGGTAGGGCTGATCAATCTGCTGGATATCACCCGTAAAGACAATCTTGGTGCCCTCTCCTGCACGGGTAATGATGGTCTTAATCTCGTGAGGGGTGAGATTCTGCGCCTCATCGATGATGCAGTAGGTCTCACTCAAACTACGCCCGCGGATAAAGGCCAACGCTTCAATCACCAGTTGTTCGCTCTTGAGCAGGTCGTCGATACGCTTGATTTCGGAAGAGTTGGCGGGGAACTGGTGCTTGATAACATTGAGGTTATCAAAGAGTGGCTGCATGTAGGGAGCCACCTTCTCCTTGGCATCACCAGGCAGGAAGCCGAGGTCCTTGTTGGAAAGGGCTACAATAGGACGAGCCAGCAGAATCTGCTTGTAACTCAGAAGCTGGCCCAAAGCAGCTGCCAGAGCCAAAAGGGTTTTACCGGTGCCTGCCTTTCCTGTAAGGGCAATGAGCTTCACATCGGGATCGTTGAGTACTTCAAAGGCAAAACTCTGCTCAGCATTGCGAGGTTCTATGCCATAGTTACGGTTCTTATGCACTCGTACCACACTGTGTGTGAAGGGATTGTAACGAGCCAGCACACTGCTCCGATCACTTTTGAGCACAAAGCAGTCGTTGGGATGCAGCAACTGACCGAAGTCAAACTCACTCAGATCGATGCCTTCGCGGGAAGAGTAGATACGATCAATCAGTTCAGGAGCAATGCCCTCATATACCTCGTTGGACTTATCAAAGATATCGACATTGACCACTTTATCGGTAATATAATCTTCACAAAGCAGTCCGATGGAGCGTGCTTTCATCCGCAGATTGACGTCCTTGGTCACGAGAATACTCTTCATGTTGGGATGCTGGCGGCCAACCCAATCGGCCACAGCCAGAATCTGATGATCGGGAATACGCTCAGGAAAAGAGGCAGAGACCTTCTCGGAATCCACTCTTCCTGTGACTACAAAAAGACGGCCAAGCCCCTCACCAAGCGAGGCTCCACTTGTGAAGAGGTCATCATCCGTAATTTCATCGAGCTGACGAACAAACTCCCGGGCATTGAAGTGGATCTGCTCATTGCCCTTTTTGAACTTGTCCAGTTCCTCCAGTACCACAATGGGCAGATAGATGTCGTTTTCCTGGAAGTTCTTCAAGCAGTTGTAATCGTGAAGGATTACATTGGTGTCAATCACAAAATTCTTCTTTGTTCCCATAAGCTGTAAGATTTATGAAGTTAATCTTTGAGGCTATCGGAATAATTGCTACCTTAGCCTCCCGAAATATAAACAATTATATCCATAGAAAAGATTTTTCGAGGTTAATATTTTAAAAGATGAACTATCAGGACACTTTAGACTACCTATACAACAGCGCTCCCCTCTTCCAGCAGGTAGGGGCTGATGCGTATAAGGAGGGATTGGAAACAACGCGTCTGTTGGATGAACATTTCGGTCATCCACACAGGAACTTCCACACGATTCATGTAGCGGGCACCAACGGCAAGGGTTCATGCTCACATACGCTGGCGGCCATCATTCAGCGTGCAGGCTATCGGGTGGGACTCTATACATCACCCCACCTGGTTGATTTCCGCGAGCGCATCCGGGTCAACGGAGAGCCGGTACCAGAGCAGTATGTCATCGACTTTGTGGAACGGGAACGGGCATTCTTCGAACCCTTACACCCATCCTTCTTTGAACTGACCACCGCCATGGCTTTCCACTACTTCGATGACGAGAAGGTGGATGTGGCAGTAATTGAAGTGGGAATGGGCGGAAGGCTCGATTGTACCAATATCATCACGCCAGACCTCTCCATCATCACCAACATCAGCTTAGACCATACACAGTTTCTGGGCCATACGCTGGCGGAGATTGCAGAGGAGAAGGCGGGTATCATCAAACCAGGCGTACCTGTAGTGATCGGAGAATCGACTCCTGAGACCAAGGAGGTCTTCGAACGCAAAGCCCATGAGGTGGGTGCACCCATCTTCTTTGCACAGGAGCCGTTTTCCGAAGGAATAGAACAGACCTATGACCGGCTGGAAAGCGAAGGAGAACCACTGTCGGGGGATGCACAAACCTACGGGGATGATTCCAAGAGAAGTGGACGGCTGAAGGAGTTGGAGGGGGAGTTAAAGGAGGAGACTGGAGAGCAACTCCACGTTGGTCTCCATGTGGATCGCCTGGAAAACCGGGAAAAAACGCTTACGGAGATTATCTCGAAAAGGCATATTGCAGAATTTCAGAAGGAGATGACAGAGCATCCTGTAGAGTATGAGCTGAAAGGACTCTATCAGGAGAAAAACAGACAGACCATTCTCACTGCCCTGCCTCTGCTGCTTGAGAGAGGTTACAAACTTACGCCAGCGCATATACGGGAAGGTTTTGCTCAGGTGGTGGAACTGACTGGCCTGCAAGGACGCTGGCAACAGCTACAGGAGAACCCTCGAATGATTTGCGATACTGGCCACAATGTGGGAGGCATTGCCTACATAGCAGAACAGCTGAAACAGGAGCACTACAACACCTTGCGCATCGTCATAGGTATGGTGAACGACAAAGATATCCGCGGTGTATTGGCTTTGTTGCCCAAAGAGGCGATTTATTACTTTACCCAAGCCAGTGTAAAACGGGCCATGCCGGCGGAGGAGTTTGCCCGAATGGCCGAAGAGGCGGGACTCAGAGGAGAGCACTACCCCGATGTAGTGACTGCCGTAAGGGAGGCACAAAAAGAGAGCCTCCCCGAAGATTTGATCTTCGTGGGAGGCAGTAGTTTCATTGTAGCCGATCTGTTAGCGAACCGCGATGCACTCAATCTCCACTAAGGCATCCTTGGGTAGTGCCTTGACCGCTACTGCAGAACGGGCGGGATAGGCACCCTCAAAATAGGTGGCATATACCTTGTTCATCTCTCCAAAAAGGGACATATCGGCAAGGAAAACCGTAGTTTTTACAATGTGGGCCATGCTCAGACCTGCCTCTTGAAGAATATGCTTGATATTCTCCAACGACTGGCGGGCCTGGGCTTCGGCACCCTCAGCCATCACACCTGTAGCTGCATCAATGGGCAGCTGTCCTGAAACAAATACCATTCCGGCTGCTTCTATGGCCTGACTGTAAGGACCAATGGCTCCAGGAGCCTTCTCACTACAAATTACTTTTTTCATCTTTTATCTATATTAGTGTTAGGGGGAAAAATTTCTGTTCACTTCTTGCAATGCTTCTCGATAAGGGCATCGACATTGGGATCACCCAGTTGCTTGGCCTTGGCAAAACTTTCGCAGGCCGCCTTTGGCTGCTTGAGCTGAATCTGTGCAATACCTATCAGACGGTAGGCCTCAGCATAGCTGGCATCAATCTTCAACGCCTCCTGCAACACGCTGATAGCCTCCTCATTGCGGCCAATGCGCAAATTGACTACAGCCAACTCGGCCCGATAGGTCAATTCTCCGGGATTGAGTTCCACAGCTTTTGTGCAGTCGTCCAAGGCACGCTGATACTGTCTGGACTTCAATGCGGCCTGAGCACGATAGCTGTAGAAGAGGTGGTTGACCTGTCCTTTCATAGCATCATAGTAGGCATCGTAGTCAGACACCGCTCCACGGGCTTGACCAGCGGACATACGCATCTGTGCCCGCTCCAACAGGTAGGGAGCAGCCTCCACCGTGTATGGTGTGGAAAAACGAGCTACACAACTGTCCATCAATACCAGCACCTCCTCCATGGGAGCTTCCATCACCTCCTTGGTCTTCGCAGCGCTGTAAAAGGTGGCAGGAGAGGCAAAGTTGGTGCGGTTGACCTCCTCATAAGCGGCCAAGGCGCGGTCATATTTCTGCTCGGCATAGTTGAGGTCGCCTTCCAGCTGGCGATAGAGAGGCAATGGCTGTATGGCTATAGCTTTCTGCAGCTCCTCCAAAGCTTTGGCAAACGTCCATGTACCTGCCGCTTCGGCACCTACCCGGAGGCGATAAGTATAGATAAGTTTGGCACACTGATAGTATGCTTCATCCTTGTTGGTAGCCACCTGAAGAGCCTGCTCCATATCCCTCTCGGCACGGCTCATGGCGCCTGCCGTAGCCTCCATGCTGAGTATTTGGGTAGCCCTGCGGAGGTAGCCGTCAGCACTGTGCGGATATTGGGCAATGAAGGTATCGAGCATCTCCATGTATCGCTCGGCTGATAGCTGGGTGGAAGCCATATAGAGGGCCACAAGGGCTTGTTCTTCAGTATCTGGCAGCGCCTTACGGATATGAACGCCTTGAAGGGCTACATCCGTAGCGGAGAAGGGAGTAATCTTCAGGTCCATGGCATAGTGTACATCCATAGCGTAGCAGATGGAGGCTGTATCCTGTCCCATAGCCTTCTGGGCCAATCCCACCACCTCACCGGTAGAGGTCATCACGGGACAGCTGACCATCTTCTCCTTGAGAGCCATCTTTAGTGTATAGTAGCTGTAATCACCCGTAGCTTTATCTACCGTCTGAACGGTGCCACCTGTGAAGCTTTTGGTCTTCTGCGTTGAGTACGGCAGGAGGCAGATACTGCTACCTTCGGCAAGTTTGGCAGCGACAGGCAACAGGAAAGGAACCTTCTTAGGTACTTGCACCTTAAACTTGATAACGTCAAACAACTCGTTGGCACCGAGTATATACTCCACAGGCATCTGAACTCCCTGCGTAGTGACAGCCACAGCCTTGTCAGCACCCCGAAAGAGGGCATAATCGGAGAGTGCCACTCCCTGGTCGCTCACAAAAAAAGCATTGCCACTATTTAATATCTTGCCCTCGGCATCGTAAGTGATTACCGAGAATACGGCCTGTCTGGCCTTGTCCATCCATTTAGGAGCCTGCGCGTATAGCCCATTTACCATACATATCATCAGGCATATCCAAAAACATCTCTTGGTCATTGTCTCGTTATATTGCTTTTCTATGCTGATTTATTCTTCTTCGTTATTCTGCCAGGTCGCGCTGTTTGATGGCCTCATAGATGAGGATACCCGCAGCAACTGATACATTAAGGGACTCGATGGTGCCCTTCATGGGTATCTTCACCCACTCATCGCAAAGAGCGAGATTGTCGTACGATACTCCCTTGTCTTCGGCACCCATAATGATACAAAGGGGACCTGTGTAGTCGGCCTTTGTATAGTCGTAGTCGCCCTTCTCTGTAGCAGCTACAATGCGAAAACCACTCTCCTTGAGGAAACGGAGGGTAGCTGTGAGATTGACCTCACGACAGACGGGCAGGGTATGCAGGGCACCTGCGGAGGTCTTTACAGCATCGGCATTGACTGTCACACTGTTGTGATTGGGAATGATAACGGCATCCACACCTGCACACTCACAAGTGCGGGCTATGGCACCGAAGTTGCGCACATCCGTCACTCCATCGAGCATGATGAAGAAGGGATTCTTGCCCTCCTCGAAGAGGAAGGGAACCAGCTGTTCAGTCAGCTGATAGGTAACTGGCGAGATGAAAGCCACCACACCTTGATGATTCTTCTTGGTAATCCGGTTGAGCCGTTCCACAGGTACGCGCTGCACGGGCACAGTGGTACCCTTGAGGGCAGCAAACAGTTCACGTGACAGTTCGCTCTGAATATCCTTCTTTACCAATACCTTGTCTATCTCTTTTCCGGCTTGCAATGCCTCGATGACAGCACGCGCACCAAAAATCATTTCGTTCATACCTTTGTCTTTTTCCATGCTTTGCTTCGTATGTTTTTACATGCCATGTAGCCTGTATAATTTCTATTTTGCTCTTATATATAATATAGGTATAGGGTTTCCCTAAAAATTCCGATGATCAGAAAGCCTTATTGAAAAGCACTATCCTTTTCCTTTCAGCAACTCACGGGCGTTGTTCAAGGCTGCTTCAGTAAGAAGAGAACCGCTGAGCATGTGAGCAATCTCCTCTACCCTCTCTTGCGGGGAGAGTCTGCTGATGTGACTATTGGTCTCCGTATCGTTGTCCCGCTTATAAACCTTGTAGTGTGCTGATCCACGAGCTGCAATCTGCGGCAAGTGGGTGATGCTGATGACCTGCCTATTGTTGTTGCTCATCTCCTGCATGATGTCGGCCATGCGGTCGGCAATCTCTCCGGAGACCCCTGTATCAATCTCATCGAAGATAATGGTAGGCAGCTTGACGGCTCCGGCTATCATCGCCTTGAGTGAGAGCATCACGCGGGCTGTTTCACCTCCCGAAGCCACGGAAGAGATACTCTGCATCCGTCCGTTCTTGTTGGCAGAGAAGAGAAAGTTCACTGTATCCATTCCGTGACTTCCAGGCTCCTTACGTTGCCCCATCTCCACCTGAAACCGTACATTGGGCATACCAAGCAGTCCCAAACGGGCCACTATCTCCTCCTCTACTCTACGAGCGGATTCCTTTCGTACCTGACTCAACCGGGAAGCGTGCTGCATGACCTCCGACAAACAGCGCTCAACCTCCTTTCGCAACTCATCCACCTGTTCATCCCCCTTATCAATACCTGAAATTTTCTCCTCATACAGCTGCTGCAGCTTCAGCAATTGGGCCACTCCCTCCACATGATGTTTTTTCTCCAACGTATAGATTAAGTTGAGCCTTTCATTCACCTCCTCCATCCGATTGGGGTTATACTCTACCTCTTCTTCCTGCTGTGAAGCCTCCTGAGCAATATCTTTCAGTTCAATGTAGCTACTCTCTAAACGCTGGAGCAGAACATCGGCAGGAGCAAAAACGGAAGAGATACCCTGAAGGATATGCATTGCCTCCTTGAGCTGGTCCAAGGCCCCTCCCTCATCGCCATCGAGCAACTGCTTCACCTGATACATGCCGGCCTTGATTTCCTCTGCATGACTCAGTGTCTCTGACTCCTGCTCCAACTCCTCCTGCTCTCCCTCCGACAAATTGGCCTCTTGAAGCTGTTCCCACTGGTAACGCAGATAATCCTCCTCACTACGCTCCTTCTCCAGACGGACTGTCAGTTCTTCCAGTTCCTTGCGTGCCTTACGCCAACGGTTGTAGGCATGGGCATAGTCGGCCAAGGCCTCATCGTTATGTCCGATTAAATCCAGCACATTGAGCTGAAATCCCTCCTTGTCAAGCAGGAGGTTCTGATGCTGGGAATGGATATCCACCAACATCTCTCCCAACTCCTTCATCTGCGCCAGCGAAGCAGGGGAGTCATTGATAAAGCCGCGGCTTTTGCCGGAAGCATAGAGTTCGCGGCGCAAGATACATTCGTCATCATACTCCATACCGTTCTCTTCAAAGAAGGGCTGCAGATGGTAACGCGAGACATCAAAACGGGCCTCAATGATACACTTGGAGGCCCCGGGACGGATAGCCTTCACATCGGCACGCTGACCTAACAGGAGGCCAATGGCTCCGAGCAGAATCGACTTTCCGGCACCGGTCTCTCCGGTGATAACCGAAAAGCCTGGTTCGAGTGCAATGTCGAGTTTCTCAATGAGGGCATAGTTCTGTATGAATAGTGTACACAGCATAGGCAATCATCTGTTAAAAAAATAGGGTCCAAAAGCTTTCATCTGCATCTAGTCTCAGAGACGCTTCGACAATTCGTTGATAATGTCCACAGCCACCTCTTCCTTGCTTTTGAGAGGATATGCAGTGACCTGTTCCTTATCTATAATGGTAACCTTATTGGTATCGCAACGGAATCCAGCTCCCTGGTCTTGAAGAGAGTTCATGACGATGAAGTCGAGATTCTTTCGCTGCAATTTCTCCTGGGCATGTTCCCGAGCATTGTGGGTCTCCAAAGCAAAGCCAACCAGCAGACGGTTCTCACCGCAGGACTTCATCCTACCCAATTCGGCAGCAATGTCCTGAGTAGGCATCAGCCGGAGCGTCATCTCTCCTGTTCGTTCGCGCTTGATTTTCTCTTCCGCCACCACTTCGGGTGTATAGTCAGCCACGGCAGCAGCCAATATAGCAGCATCACACTGGGGATACCAGGCTACAGCCGCTTCATACATTTCACGGGCCGACTCCACCGATATGCGCTGATAGACGGGATAGCGGGTGGTACGTTCTACAGGGCCGCTGACCAGTACCACTTCCGCTCCTCGCAACGTACATTCATCCGCCAGAGCAAAACCCATCTTGCCGGAAGAATAGTTGCCGATGAAGCGCACAGGATCCATCTTCTCGTAGGTAGGGCCTGTGGTGATGAGGATGCGTTTGCCTGACAAGTCCCCCTCCTTACGGGCAAAGAAAAGCTCCAGTTCAGATATAATGCGGTCAGGTTCCTCCATACGTCCCTTACCTACCAGATGACTGGCCAGTTCGCCTTCCGCAGGTTCAATGATATGATTGCCGTAACTGCGAAGAATCTGCAGATTGGCTTGAGTAGAAGGATGGGCAAACATGTCCAAATCCATCGCGGGGGCTATGAACACAGGAGATTTGGCAGACAGATAAGTAGTAATCAACATATTGTCTGCCACGCCATGAGCCATCTTGCCTATGGTAGAGGCAGTAGCGGGAGCGATAAGCATAGCATCGGCCCACAGTCCGAGGTCCACATGGCTGTTCCATGTGCCGTCACGTCCAGAAAAAAATTCGGAGATTACCGGTTTACTGGTGAGTGCAGAGAGCGTGATGGGGGTAATGAACTCCTTTCCTGCGGGAGTGATAACCACCTGCACCTCCGCACCTTTCTTGACGAGCCCTCGGATAATCAGGCATGCCTTGTATGCTGCTATGCTACCCGTAATGCCCAACACTATTTTTTTCCCTTTTAATACGTTAGCCATTTCCTTTGAATATTCGTCACTAAATTAAGTTCAACCACTCACTTAGTGGCTTCACGCAGACGGATTTTAGTCAGCATGGCTTTGGTATGGAGAGTAAAGTCATTATTCATTATCCAGCCATAATAACCCGGGTCGCGCTGAAGTACCTCAGCCACGACCTGTCCCTTGTACTTACCAAAGTTGAACACTTCACGTCCCTTATCATCATAAATCATACGTCCGGCAAAGTCCACATTCTTGGTGAAGCTAGAATATTCCGAGAGAAAGGCCACATCGTTTTTCAGTTCCGGATATCGGTCAAGCTGTGCCATCAGCACCTCGTAGGTAGCGTACGTGTCGGCAGCAGCTGTATGGGCATCGGTCAAATCCTTGCCGCAATAGAATTTGTAGGCAGCCGAAAGGGTGCGTTGCTCCATCTTGTGGAAGATGACCTGCACATCGACAAACTTGCGCTTAGTCATATCAATGTCCACTCCGGCACGAATAAACTCCTCGGCCAAAAGAGGAATATCGAAGCGATTGGAGTTGAAACCTGCCAGGTCACATCCCTCGATATCACGGGCGATCGTACGTGCCACTTCTTTGAAAGTAGGGCAATCTGCCACGTCAGCATCGTAGATTCCATGCACGGCAGAGGACTCCTCGGGAATGTGCATTTCCGGATTGATTCGCATCGTCTTTGATTCTTCATTACCGTTGGTATGGACCTTCAGATAGCTAATCTCCACAATACGGTCGCTGTTAATATTGGTTCCTGTAGTTTCCAGGTCAAAGAATACCATCGGATTCTTCAGATTCAATTTCATAGGGCCAGGAGGGGTTAGTCGTTCAACATGATGGGCATCAGAAGCAACAGCAGGTCTTCGTTCTCCTGCTGTTCAGCGGGATAGAAGATGCCGGCACGAGAAGCATCACCCAGCTCCAATGTTACTTCATCGTCAGCTATGCTGTTGAGGATGTCAATCAAGAAATCGGAGCGGAAGCCGATACGCAAAGGCGTGCCATCGTAACTGCAGGTAAGGAACTCTTCTGCTGAGGTAGAGAAGTCGATGTCTTGGGCAGAAACGATAATCTTGTCTGTGTCTAAACACAGCTTGACGAGGTTGGTGGATTCTGAAGAGAAAATGGCCACACGACGAAGGGCGCCCAGCAATGCCTGACGATCCACGGTAGCGTGGTAGGGATTATCCTTAGGAATGACACTATTGTAGTTGGGGTAACGGCCCTCTATAAGACGGCATATCATCAAATAGTTTTCCATCTGGAATATGGCAGCACGCTCATCGAAGCGAACCTCCACGTCACCCTCCTCCTTGGGCAAGAGGCTCTTGAGCTGCAAGGCCGGTTTCTTGGGAAGTGCAAAGGCTGAACGGCCTGTACCCTTTCCTGAAAAAGAGCGGTTGCGCACCAACTTATGTCCATCAGAGGCAACCATCGTCACATCCTGAGCCGTAATATCGAAATATACGCCTCCCATGATAGGACGCAACTCATCGTCAGCAGTGGCAAAAAGAGCACGAGTTACTCCATAGAGCAGCACATCTGATGGTATCGTAAGCTGCTCTGCATTCTCCCCAAGTTTGATGGGCTGAGGATACTCGTCAGCATTCTGAGCCACCATATTGGATTTACCGTTCAGGTACTTCATGCAGACAGAACGAGTCGTCAAATCTACTTCAAAGGTCAGCGGCATATCAGGCATTTCCTTCAAGGATTCAAGCAACTGTTTGGCCGTCAGTGCAAAACGGATATCGCCATCGCTCTCATTGACCTCCATAGAGGTTACCAAAGTGGTTTCACTATCAGATGCAGTCATGGTCAATGTCCCCTCCTTGAGATCAAAGAGGAAGCTGTCTAAGATAGGGAGCGTATTTTTGCTATTCAACACTCTGCTGATGGACTGAAGCCGGCTATAGAGCAATGTACTCGTAACGATAAATTTCATATTTTCTTCTATTTTTAGTTTTATTCTTTCGCTGTAATCATTCTATGGAAAAACAGTACTTTCCAAGGACAAAGTTAGCAAAAGATATTCCTCCATCAAAACATCAAGCAAAAAAATGAAGAAACCTTGCCAGATTTGGGCAAAAAAGTGTAACTTCGCACCAAAAACAAGAATATAACATGGAATTTACTGGTAAAATCATCGCTGTACTTCCTCCCAGAGGAGGTATCTCCAAAAGCGGAAACGAGTGGAAAGTACAAGAGTATGTCATCGAAGATCACGGACAATATCCCCGTAAGATGTGCTTCGATGTGTTTGGAGCAGAGAAGATTGAACAATTTCATATCCAAGAGGGAGAAGAACTGACCGTGTCGTTTGATGTGGATGCACGTGAGTACCAGGGAAGATGGTACAACAGTATCCGCGCTTGGAAAGTGGATCGAGTAGCTGCACAGACTGCACAACCCCAGCCGACATCGGCCGCTCAGCCTGCAGCTCCTGCGCCTGCTCCGGCTCCCGCACCTGCTGTTCCTGACTTCTCAAACAGTAACGCTACTGACGACCTGCCCTTCTAAGAATCTGGCATACCTGCCAAGAGAGAAGAGTAACGATTCAGTATCGCTCCCCAAAAGACAAAGCATGGAAGTATCTCTTTCTTCTGTAAAGGATACTTCCATGCTTTATTTTTACCCCGGCAGCAAAGCAGTGGGTTTCGTATCTATGTACCTATTGAATCATTCGATAAGAATCATTTCGTCCATCCACACTCGTTGAGGAAAAGAGCTGCATGATCCTTGCTTACACCAGCTTCTTCAAGCAACTGAGGCAGAATAGCATAACCGGACTTGAAGCGGTCCAACAAGGCCGGAAGCTGCTCCGGACGGTAGTTGATGTGCTGCGATACCTCCTCCATAAAACCAAGTTCCTCGGTAACGGCCAGTCCCGGCATACGTTCCCGCAAGTTTACCATGGCCTGACGAATCTGCTTCATGCGAGCCACCGTGCCATTGCTCTCCACAAAGGGAGCCTCAGGATAGACGATCTCTACCAGTTGCATCTGAGTAGCTGGAAGTTCAGGAAGCGCAATCTGCAGCTTCAGCTGACTACCATCATAACAAAAATCGAGAGGACGGCCATTGAGGGTCACCTGTTGCGGGTAGGCGGATGAGATGACCTGTACCTGCCAGCTACGCGAACTCTTCATTCCTTCGTACGAACCTTCTCGGGCACCGACCTTCACACTCAATCGATTGCCATTGACAGCATAGCTGAGGGAGGTGCGGGCATGTTGGGTATCGTAACGGCTGTCATTACCCTGATCCTCATAGAGCGCAAAACTTCCCGTTTCACCGGGATAGAGGGTAATCACCATGGGCTGTTCTGGCTCATCCAACGAACGTGCATGAGCATAGAGAGGCAATATGGAACCCTTCTTGACATAAACAGGATATTCGTCAAGGGCAAAAACACGATCTACTTCTTGGCCTCCCTCCAACAGAGAACCTGTGGACTGTTCATACCACTGAGTACCCTCGGGCAGCCACACTTTGAGGTGTGAATGACCGGTACTATCCGCTGGAGCAGTAATGGGCGCTATCATCAACCGATTACCGAACATATACTGATTGGCATAGAGATAGGCCTGCTTCTCCTCAGGATAGTCGTAGTACATGGGGCGGCAAAGTGACTCTCCCTCATCGTAGGCGTGACGAGCCATGGTGTAAATATAGGGCACAAGCGCATAGCGATCGAGTACCGTCTGACGGATAATGTTGAGGTAACGGTCACCAAAGCACCAGGGTTCTTTGTTCATGCCGAGACCTTTGCTGGTATGGGTACGCATAATGGGGGCATAGCAACCAAACTGCAGCCAGCGGACATACATTTCAGGCTCCACAACTCCGTGCATATGGCCACCGATATCGTGACTCCAATAACCATAAAGTACGTTGGAGGCTGTAGAGTTGAAATAGGGTTGATAGTCAAGCGATTTCCACGTGATATAGCTGTCGCCCGAGAATCCAATCTGATAGCGATGGTTGCCCAAACCTCCCCAGCGGTGGTAGAGCATAGGGCGACGATTCTGCTGGCGTTGCATGTCGGTGAAGAAGCAGTAGTTGATCCACCACGTATTGCTGAGACTGTCAATCCGCTTGTCGTAAGGGAACTGCTGCCAGTCCAACCACCAGAAATCCACACCCTCTTTCTCCATCGGGTGAAGCACGTGGTCAAAGAGCGCCTTCATGAACCTCTTGTCCGAACCTACCCATGGAATGGTTTCTCCTTTGGCCGGATCCATACCCAAGGCTTGGGCCATGGCCGGATAGGCCTTTTCGTATGAGGCCACCCCATCAGCAGGATGGAGATTGAGCGTCACTTTCAGTCCTTGACGGTTAAGGTCGCTGAGCAGACGGGCATGGTCGGGAAAGAGCCATTCGTTCCAGGTCCAACCGGTCCATCCACCCTTACCTGGGGTGGTGTAATGCCAATCCATATCGATAACCAACACCTCCAACGGAATGTCGTATCGGCGGAAGTCATCCACCAGAGCACGCAACTGGCCATCGGAATAGGCCCAGTAGCGCGACCACCAGTAGCCGAACGCATAGCGGGGCGGCAAAGGCATCTTACCGGCAAAGCGAGTAAAGTCCTTCAAAGCGCTCTTGTAGTCATGTCCGTAAGCCAAGAAGTACCAGTCCTGCCCCTCACCAGCGGGACGTTCCTTTACCCAGGCCCAATCGCTGTCATCAAAGAGGAAGCCGCGGGAGTCATCAATGCATGTCCACCCGTCCGTAGCAATCAGCCCATCGGGTAGTTCCACCTTCTTTCCGTCACGCATGTCACCATCCATGCCATCAAGAGTACGGATTGTACCCTTCAGATTGCCCTGCTGTTTGCTTCCAGGGGTCCAGACAAAACGGGTGGAGAGCTGATTGCCCGAAACGATAGTCAGGTTGTTCCGATCAAAGCGTCCCGTACCCTTGCGGTACGTGAGCCGAAACTTAGGAGTGACAATCTCTACCTTCGACTTGGTATCCTTGACCATATAGTCAACCTTGTCATACTCCCGATTGACAGCCACAAACGAGGGGTCATCTACAAATCGTCCCTCGGGATTCCACTCCATACGGAGAGCACCTTGACTGATAACGGTAAACCGCACGTGGGCATCCTGATAGGCCACAGACGTGCGCTGGGCTTTCACCGCAGGCAAGGCGGCAAAGAGACACATCAGGAAAAGAAGATGTTTTTTCATAAGCTATATATATTAGTTAAGTAGAACAATCTTGCAAGCATGTGCCGGCAGTGTCACCTCCAAACGGTCGGCCTCTCCCTCATCGGCATGAAGCCAGAGGTCGCGAACCTTACGCTTGCCGCTGATACCCAATTCAGAGAACTTCACACTGAAGGATTTCTGCGAAGCATCGCGATTGAAGATACCTACTACCCAGCTGCCATTGCTCATCTGACCAAACCATATTTGATTTTTGTTGTCTATGAGACTGGCAGAGAGGGGACGTCCGACAAAGCCATCCTTGTTGAGGGCCAGTATTTCTTCGTTCTGGTAAAACTTGAGGTTGTCGCCTATGGTGCTCGGCTGGTCAGCCACAGTGACGGGACCTCCTGCAAGGAGTTGCAAAGAGACTACTGAGCGCTTCTGGTCATCGCTGGAAAAGGTATTCAGACGAAGGAAATCACCATCCATAATCACCTTGCCGCGTCCAGCCACTTTAGACCAATAGACAAATCCATCAAACATATTGTTGCAATTGGGCCAGCTTCCATAACTCTTTCGACGGTCGTTGTCGGAAAAGTGTCCCCATCCACCATTGCCGGTATCGGCAACAATACGCACCATATGACCGTATTTGCTTTCCAATTCAGCACTCTTGTAGAGATGGGGCATCACTAGTGAAGTAAAGACACCATACTTGGCGGCCGACTCGCAGATATATTTCAAGGCCTGTTCGTAACACTCGCGTCCGTAACCACGACCTACCGTACCCATGCCGCGGTCGTTGCCATCCTCGTACCAGGAGAGGAAGTCCATACGGATGTAGTGAATGCCAAGGTTGGCATAATGCTTGAAGAAGCCATCAATAAACTCCTTGGCTCCAGGATGGGTAGCAACTGCCCACTGGAACCAGAGATCGGACTTATCCGGATGCTTCACCGTGTCAGAGGTTTTGTATTTCAAGTCACCGAAAGTGACTCCTCCTGCCCCCTGTATGGGAGTATTGTCTGCACCATGAATCCAGAGGGGATTGTCATAAATACCCACCTTCAATCCTTTGCGTTTGCACATGTCAACCAGCTTCTTCAGAGGCATACTCCCATATTGAGTCATGTAGCCGGTGGCATCAGTGGCCAGCATCGGTATGAATCCATCGGTACAAACCATGTCATATCCGTAAGGCTTCAGTTCACGCGCCACCCAATCGGTAATCTCTTCCCACTGCTGCTCATTGATGTCCATCTGGTCAGCGGGCACACCGGCACGCTCCAACTTCCAGCAGTATTCATAGACACTCCAGTAGAGAGGGGCTTTATACGTATGGATGCCTTCCACTTCTCCCGAGGGTTGATCTCCGGGATTGTTGGGTTCGTCATCGCTGTTGGAACAGCCGACAAAAAGTGCTGCACAAAGCATCCAAAGGTTAATCAAACATTCTTTCATATCAGATAGTTGTTATTTATGATGTTAAACCTAGGGCTCCTCTCATCATCGCCTATCACCGCAAAAGTAAACAAAACAATTGTATTATTTGCCTAAATTGCACTCAACTTTCCTATATTTGTTACGCAATCGTTATTCCAAGCACAAGAAAAGAAAATTCGATGCGTTCTTACCTCCGGCTACAGGCGCTAACCAGTCGGGAAACCCATGATAATCTGGGATTCCTATTCAGTAGTATTTCTTATGCCTTATCTATATATGCCATAGCCTCTTCTATGAGGTAACCATATCGTGGCATAGGGTTGCAACAACCCAAGGTAGCACTTCGCTGAATAGGATTCCCTGTATTGGTGAATATCTTATTGAAATGGAGGAGTGGGGATAATCTCCCCACTCCCAGGTTACTCCTTCATGTTATGGAATTAATCAAGGAAGGTCACGGTCAATGTATAGTGTTCAAGGTCGAACTCCAGACGGTAACGGCCACCATCGACAACCTTCCACTGGAAATCTTCGCCACCTTTATAGCATTTGAACTCTTGGTTGGCTACTCCACTCTTAGCAACAGCACACTCAGCCTCTACAGGATGGAGAAATTCCTGCGACCAGGTATCATCCTTAACCATAAAGGCCTTGAAGGTTTCATCCGCCTTCAACGATACTTCGGCAGAGAAGAGATAAGGGTTCTTGCTATCCTTGGACAGTGGTGTGGCGTTGCCCATATCCCAACCATTAGGTGTAGCACCTCCGATAATAAAAAGGGTCTCTGTCTGAATGGGATCTTGAGGAATTTCGCCCAAATACTCGGCCTGCATAGTCCACAGACGGAGATTGAAGGTCAGACGGTAAATGGCAGCGTGGCTCACACGCCATTTGTCATCAGGGTCACCGGCATGCATGGCAAAGGGGGCCTCTGCGATACCGTCCTGACTGATTTCTGTACCGCCGACCATGGGACGGATGAAGGGATTACCCCAGTTGCCCGCCTTGATGCAGCATTTGAATTCACCCGTGTTGAGCTTGCCTTCATAGATGAAGGTAAGAGGCTCTTCCTCGGTAGCAGAAAAGGGAGTAGGATTGTTGATATCCCATCCGCAAGGTGCGGCATCACCTACCATGAACAGGGTAGAGGTCTTGATAGGCAGCTGTTCATCAATGATAATCATCTCTTTCTCTCCTTCACAGCCGGTGAGGAAGGTGGTGAGCAACAGCGTCACCATACCCAAATATTGATATAATGTCTTCATGTTGATTTTTCGTTATTGTATAAACCGATATTTATTTGTTATAACCGGGATTCTGCACCAGCTTGAGGTTGGCATTGAGGATGTCTCTCATGATGGGGAAGATTTCGGTGTGGCGATCGGCATCAGGGGTCTTGTCCCACCAGGTACCTGTAGCAAACTTGCCAAAACGGATGAGGTCGATACGGCGACGGCTCTCGGCAAAGTATTCACGTCCCCACTCATCGAGCATCTCTTGCTCGTCAAGAGAAACCTTACCTTCGGGAGCATAGAGCACATCAGACAGATTCTCAGCAGGATAATAGCGGCGGCGTACCTGGTTGAGCAACGTGGCTGCCTCCTCCTTCTGACCGGCACGTAGTTTACATTCAGCCAACGAGTAGATAATTTCTGGCAGACGAATCTCTACATAGTCTGACTCCAGCTGATGCTCATCATCATCGCTGTAAAAGGGATACTTGGCGAAGTGCCATCCTGAGTTGTGGTCACCGTTGGGCAGGCTACTGTTCTTGTCATCAGGCCACTGGTCAGGATCCATACCTTGAAACTTGCCCACCGCATCTCGGATATACAGGTCGTACGGTTGCTCCGGAGCCTTCACGCGCTTCGTTTCGCCATTTTCATCTTGATACTCCAAGTAACCGAAAAAGAACATACCTTCTCGCTTGTTGTTGCCCAAGTTACGGTAGAGTTTCATACGTACATCACCTTTGTACTTCCGGAAATTCTGGATAGGCATACCCAGCGTGTAGGTGTAAAGGTCACCATTGAGGTCATAGCTCGGCGAAGCAGCATACTTGGTATTGTGGTCACCAGCCTTACACTTGGCATCTTTCAGATAATAGCGGGCACGGGCGGGGGTGGTCCACCAATAGGTGTCACCCTGATATTGCCAGTAGGTATAGCCTTGTGATGCGGGAAAACCAAAAATCACTTCATCGCAGGTCTCGTTGTTCCAGTCAAAAGGAGCATCCCAGCGGTCCGCTACTTGATAGGGACCGTATTCGCCATCGATAATCTGCTGTGCATAAAGTGCACAATCGCTGTAACGGTTTTCTCCTATATAGACCTCGGCATTGAGGTAAAGACGCACCAGCATAGCAGCTGCTGCCGCCTTAGTAAACTGACCTTGCAGTGCCAGATTGCCCCCCAATGCACTCTTTTCAGCTAACAAAACTATACAATCCTTGAGCTCTGACTCAATGAAGTCAAACACAATCTTGGGTTCTACCTGTCCCTCAGAGTTGAGCGACACATCGTTAAAGCTCACAGCCAGTGGCACATTGCGGAAGGCATCGAGCAGTCGGATGTAAAACCAGGCTCGCAACGCACGACACTGTGCCTTGAGACTGTTGAACTCAGCTTCACTGAATCCGAACTTGTCGGGAGAGAGGGTGTTGAGGTCTTCAATCACATAGTTACTTTGCATAATACCCTGAAAGCAACCGTTCCACTCGGTCTGGGCATCTCCACCATCTTCTACATTCCAGGTATGGTAATGAAGGCGACGCCACTTGCCGCCATCGTCCCACCATCCATCACGGGTAGGGGTAATCAGCTGGTCGGCCGTAAGCTCATTGAGTACATGACGTGACTGAATGCTCCAGAAAGCATGTTCAAACGGACGGAATGTAGCACGTATCACATCCATCTGCGTATTGTAATAATTCTGGGTACCCACCTGATCGTAGAGGGTTTCATCCAGATTGGTGCAGGAGGTCGTCAATGTAGCGGCCACTGCAAATCCTGCAATATAATTGAATAATTTCATGTTTGTACGTTTTGGTGCGGTTGTAATTAGAAATCAAGTTGTACACCCACAATAAACTGGCGGGTAGAGGGATAGTAGGAACGAGATCCGGTAGCCCCCGGAGTAAGTCCGTTGACCTGATAGGTAGCAGGATCTACACCGCTGAACTTGGTGATGGTGAAGAGATTCTTCACGGTACCGAAAATGCGGGCGCGGGTCACGTATTTACATCCTGTATTGAGGGTGTATCCCAAGGTCACGTTATCGAGCTTCAGATAATCACCCTTCTCCAAGAAGTAGTCGCAGACGATGGGGTTAGCCGAAGCATTGACGGGACGGTTCTTTGTATAGGCCTTCTTCAGTACGTTGCCAGTGAAGTTGCGGGTGCCGTAATAGAAGTCGTGGATATTGAAGATGTCATACCCAAAGGCTCCACGGAAGAAGAGCGAAAGGTCAAAGTTCTTATAGCGGAAGTTGTGCGTCATCGAACCGGTGAATTTAGGCAGGCCATTGCCCACCTCACAACGGTCTTCATCACTAGCCTGGGCGGCTTTGATAATGTCACCCTCCTTGTCATAGACAAGCCAATCGCCATTGGCATCTACTCCGGCAAATCGCCACATATAGAATGTACCTATTCGCTTGCCCTTTTCTATGCGCTGAAGGTTGTAGAAGGGATAGGGATCGGAGGTGCCACAGACATTGTAGAAGTCCTGACCTACATAGTCGCTGTTGCTGAAATCAACAAACTCGTTGCTCATGGTCGAGCCCACTACGGTGAGCGAATAGTCAAAGTCTTTGGTCTTGACGGCATTCCACTGGAGGTCAATCTCCAGACCTGTGTTCTTCATGGTACCCACGTTGACGAAGGTTTCGTCAAAGAGATAGGGAGGTACAGATACCTTATAACTGCCGAGCAAATCTTGCTGACGGCGATTGAAGTAATTGAGCGAACCGCTGAGCTTGCCATCAAAAAGCGCAAAATCCAGACCTACGTTCCAGTTCTTGCCTTTCTCCCATTTAAGGTTGGGATTGACGTTTTTCGAAGGTCCCCACACCTGGAAATTCTTTCCATTGTAGGAGTAATATCCGAAACCTGTCATCGTGTTGAGGGAGTTGTAGCTGCCGAAATCTTGGTTACCGGTCACACCATAGTCGGCACGAAGTTTCAAATCGCTAATCCACTTGATTTCCTTCATGAACTTCTCTTCAGAGATGCGCCAGCCGGCAGAAACGGCCGGGAAATTACCCCATTTATTATTCGTTCCGAACTTTGAAGAACCTTCGTGACGGATCGATGCCGTGAAGAGGTAACGTCCCTTCCAGTCATAACTGATACGGCCAAAGAAGGCGATAAGTTTGGCATCATTCTTGTAACTGCTCATACCAATCTCACCCTCGTCCTTGGCATATTCACCGGTACCGAGGTTATCGGCACCAAGACCATCGTTGGGGAAATCCTTGTTCGATGCACCCATTCCGCTGTATTGAGAGTATTGGTAGGAGTAACCCATCATGGCCTTTATGTTATGATTCTTAATGGAAGTCTGGTAGTTGGCCAGCCACTCCAAACTCTGCTGACGCTCTTTGGAGTAGTCGCGTGAAGCCTCACCATCTCGTCCGGCATTGATGGCTTGTGTACTGATGGAAGGGCGGAACCACTTGTTGAAGTTGTCATACTGGTGGTCTGCAAAAGTTATCTGGGTGGTCAGGATATGGTTCTTGCTTTTGTCCTTGAGAAAGAGGGGAAGCAGATTGAGCTTAGCGGTTGCATCCCAGTCAAGCAATTTAGTTTCACCTTTGCTCTCCTCAATGGTAAGAGCCTCCACAGGATTATATCCTACGACCTGACCCTGGAAGTTATAATATCTGGCTGGATTTTCGGGATCCATGATGGGAGTAGTAGGATTGGCCTCCAGCGCATAACTGAAAACATTCCAGTCTGAATTGTCACGATAGGCAATACGCGGAGCAATATTCAGCGTAAAGGTGAGCAGACCGCTTGCCGTGGTATGATTGATGGAGGCACGTGCACCGTACTCTTCGCGTCCGGAACGTTTGTCTATACCTTTGGCATCTCGATAGTCAGCACTTACGCGATAATTACTCTTGTCGTTGCCGCCACTCAGAGTGATCGTATGTTGCATACTGAAGCCGGTACGACTTACAGCATCCAACCAGTTGTCATTGCCTCCGAGGTCCACACCTGTGCCATCTTCTTCGATGCGGAGACTCCGATACTCGCTGGCTGAAAGCATATCCAGTTCGCGCTTCATCACATCGAAAGCAAAAGTTCCGCTGTACGAGGTGTGCAGTGCGCCATCCTTACTACCCTTCTTGGTAGTGATGAGGATTACACCATTGCTGCCTCGCGTACCATATATGGCACTGGCAGCTCCATCTTTCAAGATATCAAAAGAGGCGATATCGTTAGGATTCAGGTTGGTGAGATTACCGCCCGGTACGCCATCAATGACGATGAGCGGACCTAAGCCGGCAGAACGGCTGGAAACGCCACGAATTTGGATGCTGGCCTGATTGTTGGGGTCACCCGCACCCGTATTTGTGATGGATACACCAGCCACTTTACCTTGAATCATCATAGTGGGGTCAATGCTACTGGCGCTGAGGAACTGTTTGTCGCTCACGTGAGCAATGGCTGAAGTCAGCTCTTTTTTGTCCATCGTGCCATAGCCGATAACCACCACTTCACCAAGCAACTCGCTGTCTTCTTTCATCACGACATCAATCTTACTGCGTCCGTTCACGGTTACTTCCTGGCTTTTGTAGCCGATACTGGAGAAGACCAATACATCTTTGGCTCCTACGCCTGATAGCGTATATACACCATCCATGTCAGTCACGCATCCGCGTGTGGTGTTCTTTACTAAAATGTTTACCCCTATCAGCGTTTCACCGGTAGTGGCGTCAGTCACAGTACCTGTCACGGTGAGCGGCTGCTGTGCAACTACAGGCAGAGCAACACCCCACAACGCGCACCAGAGGTACAAAAGGAAATGGAATCTACAGAAATTAATTCTCATAGCTTTGCATTTTAAAGTGTAACAATAAGTGTATTTGTTCTCTGGCGCAAAGTAATGGAGTTTAGAAGAACTGAAGAAGCAATAAAGAGCAATTTAAGGTGATATAAATTGCTATTCAGCTCATATGCTGTAAATTACATCTTATTATAATAATAACAATTAAGGTCTGGTCCGACCTCTTTCCTTTTAGTTAAGTCAATAAAGATGGCGATGATGAAAGAGATGGTTTATGAGCATGCGCTCTGCCCTCAACATACCTCACCAAGTATCTAAACATACTTTGCCATTTATCTTTAGATACTTTGCCATTTATGTCAACATACTTTTTTCGGGGTGTTTTGAGTCATTCTTTTGCTCATTTCAAGCCTTTTGTATGGCTTTAATGCGCTGGTCAAATTCCTCTTTGCTGACTTTTGCCCTTGCTTTGGCTTTCGCCTTATATACATAAATGGAATTGGGAGAGAGATTGAGATATTTACCCACGACAGCAGTCTCTTCAATTCCCAACCGCATGAGGGCAAAAATGCGTACTTCTGTAGGCAACGGAGCTTCTGGATTGAGATGCAAACGGTTTTCCGGTTCAAAAAGCTCGTTGTATGCCTCTAAAAAATGGGGAAAGAGTTTCAAAAATGCCTGATCGAATGCCATGGACATACGCTCACGTTCCTGCTTGATCTGCAGCGAAGCAGTGAATCGAGTCAATTCAGCATATTGCTTGGCCTTCAAATGGCGTTCAAACCATCTGCATTGCTCCTCTACCCTATTTACAAAACCCGAATCCCCATAAAGCGACTGTATGATATACTGATCTTTGATATCATTAGCTTCCTTCAAATTGCTGTTGGCCTGACTCAATGCTTCATTACTCTCACGGAGCAATAAGGCTTTGCTTTCTATCTCGAGACGGGCCTCCATGAGCTTGAGGTTTCTTTTCTTAAGGTTATGGGCCATCCACACCACCACAAGCAACAGCAACGCTATGAGTACAGCAGCCACAATGGAGAAGGTACGCTGACTGCTAATCCAATGGTATCGGCTATCTTCTATCATGGGCAATACTGCATTATTATCCACCTGACGCAGACGGGTATTGTAAAAATTGGCATCAACTTGCGCAAGATGAATGTAACGAATAGCTCGTTTCATATCTCCGTCTTCATGCATATACGTGGCTAAGTATCGTGCAGCAGAAGTTTCTGTTGTACAGGAGCGAATATCCAATATGGCCGCCATAGCCATATACTCCACGGCCTGTTCCCTTCTTCCAAGCTTGTCAGCCAACTCACCCATGATGAAATGTTGTACAGCCTGCTCGTGCAGAGAGAGTTCATAATCACTCAACAACTTTTTTCTCGCAGTGATTTTCTCCTCTAAGGGAAGCATGTCAATACGTTGGGTGTCCAGCCATAAAGCACGAAGGTAATCCACTTTACTCTGTGCCGACATTTGCGTAATCAGTCGGTGATACTCCGAGCACAGCTGAGTATAATGTGTGTGGAGATCATCAGTTCCTTTGACAAAACTGGCCATGTTCTGATAGAGATAGAAGCAAAGTGAGTAATATCCAACCTTCTCCTCCACCGTAAGATTATCGATGCGTATGCTATCAATCTGCTGTGAAGCTTCATGAAAGAATCCTACTGCCGTATAACATTCGGCCAAAGAACAATGCGCCCGGAACAGATGAGATACGTTTTCCGTAGTTCGCGCAAGGGAGAGCATATGCCGGGCATAGACATAGGCAGAGTCATATTGGTAACATTTGTACTCTTCATAGAGCAAACGGCACTGCTCGAAACAGATGGCTGAGGAAGAAGAGGCATGCAGAGTCTCCTTGAGCGCATGGAGCCGCAGCTCTTTCTGCTGGAAGTAGATTTGACGATGCGAAATTTCTTCATCCAACAGATCAAGCACAGAATCTGTGCGCAAAGAGTAGCCATGAACTTTCTGACATGGAACTACAAATTGAGAAAGAAGCAGAAAAACGGCTATCATCCATCGAGTATTCATAGTAGTGCTTTCATTATTCGTTTGATTTCGTATTTCATCCAAGCCCACCTCCTTAATCCTCAAGACGAATGTGTCATCATGGCTGGATAACGGGGATTCGTGGCATTTAAGTGCAAAAGTAAAAAAAGTATTCGTTTATACCAACGTGACAGATAAAAAAAGAGTGTACTCCGTATAGAGTACACTCTCTGTGGGTTATGTTCTGATAATCCGGTCTGAACCGAATATATCGACAGGCTGATTAAGCTTCCTCAGCAACTACCTCGAAAGGAATTTCTACTGAAACTTCCTTGTGCAGCTTGATAGTAGCTTTGTAGCTACCTACTTCCTTCACTGCATCCTTCACAACGATAATCTTACGATCGATGTCGTGACCCAACTTAGCCAATTCATCAGCAATCTGAATGCTACCAACAGAACCGAAGATAGTACCGGTGCTACTTACCTTGGTAGAGATAGTCAGAGAAACACCCTGCAGTTTAGCTGCCAATTCCTCAGCGTCCTTCTTGATCTTCTCCAACTTGTGTGCACGCTGCTTGAGCTCTTCTGCCAGCATTTTCTTTGCAGCAGGTGAAGCGATAACAGCCTTACCGGTAGGGATGAGATAGTTACGGCCATAGCCAGACTTTACGGTTACGATATCGTTCTTGTAACCCAGATTGATCACGTCTTCTTTCAAAATGATTTCCATACTGTCTCCTCCTTATTATTTCATCAAATCAGTTACGTAAGGCAGCAAAGCCAAGTGACGGGCTCTCTTCACAGCTTGAGCCACGCGGCGCTGATACTTCAGCGAAGTACCTGTGATGCGGCGAGGCAGAATCTTACCCTGTTCGTTCAAGAACTTCTTGAGGAATTCAGGATCCTTATAGTCGATGTACTTGATACCGCTCTTCTTGAAACGGCAATACTTCTTCTTCTTTACATCCACCGAGGGGGGAGTTAAATATCTGATTTCTGATTGAACTTGCTGTGCCATGATTAATCCTCCTTTTTAGTTGATTTTACACTTCTTCTCTTAGCGGCGTATTCAGCGGCATACTTATCCTGCTTGAAAGTCAGGAAACGGATGACACGCTCGTCACGACGGAAGTTTACTTCCAATTTCTCGATTACTGTGGGCTCTGCCTTGAACTCAATCAGCTGATAAAAACCGGTTGACTTCTTCTGGATAGGATAAGCCA
>CAMGIP010000027.1 GCA_946056155.1 uncultured Mediterranea sp.
CGATAGTTCTCGGGATGAATACCTTTTTTCATTGCTATGTTAATTTTTTAATTTATTATTCGATTAATATGGTTGGTAAAATGTGTAATGGTCATTTTTTCGAGCGGCAAAGATAATACATTTCTGTGAAACAAAAAAAAGTTGGCCGAAAAAATAGGTTTATCGCATTTATTTTCTGACTTTTGCATACTGAAATCTGCTAAATTCTACGTTTTATGAAGAAAATTTTCACCCTTATGCTTGCCTGTTTCTGCCTTATGGCATTGCATGCACAGCAAGGTAATGAGCACCTTTATGGTGTGGCTTTTTACAATCTGGAGAATCTGTTTGATACCATCCACGATGTGGGAAAGAACGATCGTGATTTCCTGCCCGATGGCAGTTACCAATGGAATGCAACCAAGTATGCGTGTAAGCTGTCCAACATGGCTCGTGTACTGGCTGAGGTGGCGCGTAAGAAGGTGCCGAAGGGTGCTGCCCTCATCGGGGTGGCTGAGGTGGAGAACCGCCGGGTCCTGGATGACCTGCTGGAGCAACCGTTGCTGGCTCAGTACAACTATGTGCATTATGAGGGACCAGACCGCAGAGGTATCGATTGTGCTCTCCTGTACGATCCTAAGCAGTTCAAGGTGATGCACAGTAGGCTGGTGCTCTCTGAACCTTATCAGGGCGATACCGTACATCTCACCCGTGGATTTCTCATCGTTACCGGCAAATTGGCTGGTGAACGGCTTTCTGTCGTGGTCAACCATTGGCCTTCGCGAGGAGCCCAGTCGCCTGTAAGGGTACATGCCGCCCGTCAGGTCAAGGCGCTCTGCGACTCCATCCGGCAGGCTGACCGCAAGCGCAAGATCATCGTCATGGGTGACCTCAACGATGATCCGATGGACGAGAGCCTCCGTATGCTGGGCACCTGTAAGCTCGCTTCTGAGGTGAAGAACGGACTCTTCTACAATCCCTGGTGGGCCAAGCTGGAGGATGAAGGTGAGGGTACGCTATTATATAAAGGTAAGTGGAATCTCTTTGACCAGATTCTTATGGATGCTTCGCTGATGAATGATGGCAATAAACTTCGCTTCGACCACCACGAAATCTTCCGTGCCCCCTATCTCTTTGAACAGGAAGGCAAATACAAGGGCAATGTGCTTCGTACCCATGTGGGACGTCGCTGGATGAATGGCTATAGCGACCATCTGCCTACCATCGTCTATTTGAGAAAAGGAAAATAAACTCCCCGCGAATCCTTTCCCTTTCCCCCTTTCTTGCTATTTCGGGTTGGCAATCTTCGCCTGTCCGGAGAGCTTTCGGGTGGCAAATTCGTGGATTTACGTCAAAAGTAGTAACAAAATCTATTTTAAGGGACTCTTTTTCGGCAGGAATGATTAACTTTGCGGCAGAATTAGATTCACTAACAAATAAAACTTTAAACAAAATGGTTAATTACAAAGAAATCGGTCTCGTAAACACCAAAGAAATGTTTGCGAAGGCTATCAAGGGTGGTTACGCTATCCCGGCTTTCAACTTCAACAACATGGAGCAGTTGCAGGCCATCGTTAAGGCAGCAGTAGAGACTAAGTCTCCCGTTATCCTGCAGGTATCTAAAGGTGCTCGTAACTACGCTAACCAGACTCTCCTGCGCTACATGGCTGAAGGTGCCGTAGAATATGCTAAGGAACTGGGCTGCAAGCACCCCGAAATCGTGCTGCACCTTGACCACGGAGACAGCTTCGAACTCTGCAAGTCTTGTGTAGATATGGGCTTCTCTTCTGTAATGATCGACGGCTCTCACCTTCCCTACGAAGAGAACGTAGCTCTCACCAAGAAGGTAGTTGAATATGCTCACCAGTTCGATGTAACTGTAGAGGGTGAGCTCGGTGTATTGGCTGGTGTAGAAGACGAAGTTTGCGCTGAACACCACACTTATACCAACCCTGAAGAGGTAATCGACTTCGCTACTCGTACGGGTTGCGACTCTTTGGCTATCTCTATCGGTACTTCTCATGGTGCTTACAAGTTCAAGCCCGAACAGTGCCACGTAGATCCCGCTACGGGCCGTCTCGTTCCTCCTCCCTTGGCATTCGAAGTATTGGATGCTGTTATGGAGAAGCTCCCTGGATTCCCCATCGTGCTCCACGGTTCTTCTTCTGTTCCCCAGGAAGAGGTTGAGACTATCAACAAGTTCGGCGGTAAGCTGGAAGCTGCTATCGGTATCCCCGAAGAAGAACTGCGTAAGGCTGCCAAGAGCGCTGTCTGCAAGATCAACATCGACTCAGACTCTCGTCTGGCCATGACTGCTGCTATCCGCAAGACTTTCGCTGAGAAGCCCGCTGAATTCGACCCCCGCAAGTACCTGGGTCCGGCTCGCGATAACATGGAGAAGCTCTACAAGCACAAAATCATCAACGTACTTGGTTCTGACAACAAGCTGGCTCAGCTTGACTAATCGCTCCATATCAGCATAAAAATAACTCCCCGCTTGGCAGTACGCTATGCGGGGAGTTTTTTTATGTTTGTCCGGCAATCCGACCCCTTCAAGTGATAGGGGATGCTCTATTGACTAAACCGCTCTGTCGCTTTTCCTCCTTTGCTAATCCACACTTCCTCTTATGCAAATCCCTCTTCTGAGGCTGATGATTCGAAAGATAATCGAGCTTTAGTCGAACTTGCATTGGATCAGCATAGGAGTAGCCACGTAGCAGCATGGAAGCAGCGAGGGAGTAGCTTGGGGTATCAAGGGGGGAGCAGACTCGTTCCGAATATCGGAGACTCCATCTGTCAATTCTTACTCTTCATCTTTCTTGCGGATGGCTACACGGCGGATTTTGCCGCTGATGGTCTTGGGTAACTCATCTACAAACTCGATGACACGAGGGTACTTGTAGGGAGCCGTTACCCGCTTTACATGGTTCTGCAGCTCCTTGACCAGTTCATCGCCCGCTTTCTCCTTATAAGCCTTGCTCAGTACGATGGTGGCCTTTACCACTTGACCTCGAATCTCATCGGGTACTCCCGTAATGGCGCACTCAACCACCGCAGGATGGGTCATCAAGGCACTCTCTACTTCGAAAGGACCGATGCGATAGCCCGAACTCTTGATGACATCATCGGCCCGGCCCACAAACCAGAGGTAACCATCCTCGTCCTTCCACGCCACATCACCCGTATAGTAGATGTTGTCGTGCCATGCCTCCTCCGTACGTTCCGCATCGCGATAATACTCCTTGAAGAGACCCAGTGGCTTGCCGCGATGGGTGCGGATGACAATCTGACCCTGTTCGCCAGCCTCCACCGAACGGCCGTCGGCATCAATCAGGTCCACGTCATACTGCGGATTCGGCAGACCCATGCTACCCGGTTTGGGCGTCATCCAGGGCATGGTGGCCACCGTCAGGGTGGTTTCCGTCTGTCCGAAGCCCTCCATCAGGCGTATGCCCGTCAGCTTCTTGAAGGTCTCGAAGACCGCAGGATTGAGCGCTTCACCCGCGATGGTGCAGTATTCCAAGTGGCTCAGGTCGTACTTCGTCAGATCCTCATGGATAAGGAACCGGAAGATGGTGGGTGGAGCACAGAGCGACGTCACCTTATAGTCTTGAATCTTTTGTAGAATATCTGCCGGTGTGAACTTTTCATGATCATAGACGAAGATGTTGGCACCGGCAATCCATTGACCGTAGAGCTTGCCCCATACCGCCTTGCCCCAGCCTGTATCGGCAATGGTCAGGTGCAGACTGCCTGGATGGAGGTTGTGCCAGATGGCTCCCGTGACGATATGTCCCAGAGGATAGGTAAAGTCGTGCGCCACCATCTTGGGTTCTCCGGTAGTACCGCTGGTGAAGTACATCAGCATGATGTCCTCATTGCTGTTGGGGTGCTCAGGCTTGACGAAGGGAGTAGCCGAGTCAATGCCCTGCTGGAAGTCGATGAAGCCTTCGGGTACTTCAGGTCCTACGCTTACCACCCGTTTGACGCTGGATGATTCAGGCAGGGCTGCCTTGATGTGGTCGGTGATGACTGTCTCACCTGCGCAGACAATCATCTTGATGTCAGCCGCATTGCAACGATACACGATATCCTTCTTGGTGAGCAGATGGGTGGCAGGAATAACCACAGCCCCCAGCTTATGCAGGGCCAGGATGCTGAACCAGAATTCGATGTGACGTTTGAGAATCAGCATCACCATGTCGCCCTTTCCGATGCCTAACTGCCGGAAGAAGGAGGCGGTACGGTCGCTATACTCCTTCATCTCAGCAAAGGTGTATTGGCGGTGCACTCCCTTGTCGTTGGTCCATAACAAGGCCGGTTTGTCGGGTGCTTCCGCGGCCCAGGCATCTACCACGTCATAGCCGAAGTTGAAGTTCTCGGGTACGCGGATATGCAGGTTCTCAATAAAGTCTTTCTGAGAGGTGAATGTTGTTTTTGTTAGAAATTTTGATAACATCTGTTTGCCGTTTTGAGGTTTGCAGTAATAGTGATGATTTTGATTGATAGCCTAACAGCTGAAGCTGAACGTGATCGATGATTTTCTAATCACACTTCATGGGCTGCTTGCGTCAGTTTGTGGCCGCGTTGATTCGTTGCTCTTCGGAGACCATTGCTGAAGCGACGGTTGTAGTCTCTCTTGCAGTCATTAGCCGATAGGTTGACTCGAAATCGACTACAGCCATTGGCTGATACGAGGATTAAAAATCTGCCGTTGCAGAGGGGCGTCAGAGGATGATGGCCAGGAATTTCACTGTACGTCCATCTAAAGCCTTCATGCCATGGGGTAGCGAAGCGTCAAAGTAGAGGCTGTCGCCTTGGTTCAGCGTCAGTTCCTTGCCTCCGATATTCAACATCAGCCGTCCCTCAAGCACGAGGTTGAACTCCTGTCCTGTATGCGTATTTAGGTGCATGGGTTCTCCTTCGGGTCTCGGTTCTACGGAAACGATGAAAGGGTCGGCCTTGCGGTCTTTGAATCCGGCAGCCAGCGCCTGGTAGCGGTATGCCTTGGTACGTTCTACGCTTATCCCCTTACCTGCTCGGGTAAGGAAGTAGGTGCTCATTTTCGGTTCTTCGCCAAACATCAGCGTGTCCAATGCCACGCTGTAGGTGCGTGCAATCTTCTGTAGCATGCTCACCGAGATGTCGTACTCGCCACTTTCGGCCCGTTGCAACTCCTGCTCATCTACCCCACATTCCTGAGCCATCTGTTCGGTTGACAGCTCCAGCACATCGCGCAATCCGCGCAATCGTTCGGCAATCTGTTTGATTTGTTCGTCCATATGATGATGTTAATTTACGATTTATAATTTACAACTTATCCTTTGTAATTGTTTGAATATTAATTATTTGGAAAACTTTTTCTTCTGGTTGTAGAGTTGCTATTCAATTGACCAGTTGAAGAGCTAACGAACTGACAAATCGAAGAACTGACGAGTGGACCACTCTTCTTTCTGTTGATGAGTGGGTGAGTTTAGCTCTTTTCTCATTTATTCCATTAACCCGTTGGTTCTCAATAGGTCAGAGGTACTTGAATATAGCGTTATGATATCAGCTTTTCTGAGGGCAGGAAGCCTTGATGGCTTTGATCAGGGCAGAGGTGAAGCCCTCCTCCTCCAAGGTATTCACTCCTCGGATAGTGATGCCCCCAGGTGTGCATACCTTGTCAATCTCCACGGCTGGGTGTGTATCGTTTTGTAGAATCAGTTCTGCCGCCCCTTTAAGCGATTGAGCTACCATCTTCATTCCGTCTTTGGGATAGACTCCCATTTCAATACCTGCCTGCATGGCAGCCTGGATATATTTCAGGGCATAAGCAATGCCGCATGAAGTCATGGCGGTAGTGGCTGCAATCTTCTCCTCGGGAATCATCATGGACACGCCCATCTCTTCAAAGATATCCAGCATCAGCTGCTGTTGCTCCTCCGAGGCACCCCGGCAGGCCATGAGCGTCATACTCTGTCCTAAGCTGATGGCGGTGTTGGGCACGATGCGGAATATCGCTTTGCCCCCTGTATATTCGCTGAGCCGCTCGATGGAGATTCCTGCAGCCACGGAGCCGACTATCTGCCCTTCTGCCCTCCAGTCAATCTCTTTGCAAACCTGCTCTATCAGCCAAGGTTTCACGGCCAGTATGACCAGTTCGGCACCTTCCGCCGCTTCCCGGTTGCTATGGGTGACGTGCAACGCTGGAAATTCTCCTTTAAGGGCATCCAGTTTCCCCTGGGAAGGGTTGGCTACCCAAATCTCTTCCGTGTTCACTTGTTTGCCTTTGGCCATACCTCGGGCAATGGCGCCTCCCATATTCCCTGCACCTATAATTGCAACTTTCATCGTTCTTCTTCATTTAGTTAGTAATACGTCAGAAACTGTTCTTCTTCAGCTTGTATCTTTCTGTGACAAAAGTACGGAAATATTTGGTAAATTCGCCCATTTGCCTGTTTTTTTCCTCTTTATTCCACATTTCTGCTTCTTTATTCGCTCGTGGCAGTCCTACTCATTTCTCTATTTAGGTTTTCTATCTTCTTCTTTGCAGGTATGCTCCTGCCCTTTTCTCTCTTTTCTTTCAGTCCATCTCTTCCTTTATCCTGTTTTCTCTATACCTATTCAAGTTTTAATTTGCTGATATTTAATCCTATAAGTCAGGATTTCAAGTTTGCGTTGTCGAAAGTAGCCGTCACAACTATAATCATCAGTGGTCGTAAACGGCACGTAGAGTATGTATATGTAGTGTTATTAGCTCATAACAATTTGATTCTCAATAACGGAAATAACTTGCAAAACTTGAATATACTTATTGCTCGCTCCTTAGTCTCATATTGCAAGTCTCTTTCTTCCTCTTTCTGCCCGTCTTTACTCCACCTTTTCAGCAATGCTCTCTTCTTCTTTTTGTTTCTCTTTTTCTGAGATGAGCAGCAGTTTGTCCCCCTCGTGGAGACGGAGAGTACCGTTGGGGATGAGATATTCGTTGCCCCGTTTCACAATCATCACCAAGGTGCCTTTGGGCAGATTCAGCTCCTTCAGCGTCTCCCCTTTCTTCAAAAGGGCTGGGGTAACCGTGATGTCACGCAGGTCTGAGTCAATCTCTTCGGGCAGTTCTACCCCGAAGTCATTACCACTTTTGGGCATGGGCAAGGAGAGGTCCAGTGCACGTGCTACGCGAGCTATCAGCGTGCCCTGCGTTACCAGGGAGAGGATGGTAATGAAGAAGACAATGTTGAAGATGACAGAGGCTCCATCAATGTCGGCCACTACCGGGTAGGTGGCAAAGATGATGGGAACAGCACCCCGTAAGCCTACCCAAGAGATAAAGAGCTTGCTCTTGGTGTTGATTTTCCGCCCGAACGGCATCAGACAGAGCCAGACACTGAGTGGTCGACCGGCTACAATCATGAAGAGGCCGATGAGAAGTGCCACGGCTGCCACCTCAAGCAGTTCGTGCGGGTTGACTAGCAATCCTAAACAGAGGAACATGATGATCTGGAAGAGCCAACTTAGACCGTCCATGAAGGTGTAGATCTCCTTGCGGTAGATAACCTTCTGGTTGCCGACCATCATGCCGGCAATATATACGGCTAAGTAACCGTTGCCTCTCAGCAGGTCGGTAAAGGAGAAGATGAAGAATACGAACGAGAGTAGCAGGATAGGGTAGAGGGCATGGTTGTCGATGTTGAGGCGGTTGAGCGCATAGACCGCCAGTCGGCCCAACAGGTAACCGCAACCCCCACCGATGAGAAACTGTACGAAAAACGAGCCCAATATCGAGGAGGTGCTCAGGTCTGATGACTGGATGAACTGTATCAGTACCACGGTGAGCATGTAGGCCATCGGGTCGTTGCTGCCGCTCTCCAACTCCAGCATGGGCCGCAGGTTGTGCTTGAGGTTCATCTTCTGTGAACGGAGTATGGCAAACACCGAGGCTGAGTCGGTCGATGACATGGTGGCTGCCAATAGCAGTGAAGGGAGTAGGGAGAAGTGGATATTAGTCCAGCTCATGCCCGAGAGCCACCAGATGAAGAGTCCCGTAAGCAGTGTGGTGAGCAATACTCCTGCGGTGGAGAGCACAATGCCCTGGGAAAGAACCGGCCTGATGTCGCTGAATCGGGTGTCCATACCTCCCGAGAAGAGGATGATGCTCAGTGCTACCATACCGATGAACTGGGCTTCTCCTGCATTGTGAAACTGCAATCCCAGACCATCGCTACCAAAAATCATCCCCACCAGAAGGAAAAGCAAAAGGGCGGGTACGCCAAACCGGTACCCTGTCTTGCCTACAATGATGCTGACAAAGAGGAGGATGGAGCCCACCAAGAGAATGTTTTCTGCTGTAAACCACATAGTGTTCAATTTTTTATAAGCTATTATTCTTTTTTCAATATCCTTCCCTTTTTGGATTAACGTCCATTATTTTTTGATTACTTCTCATTTCTTAATCAACGTTCATCATTGGAAAACTATCCTTCTCTGGTAATTGTTCACAAAGATAGCGGAAATTTTGCTGTTTGGCCTGTTTTTCGTATTCTTGTAGAGAAAATCTAATTCGTTAACTAACATACCCCCTATGAAAAAGAAAACTTTGGGCTGTCAGCCTAAGTCTCAGTCTCGTTGTGTTCTGGTATTGCGTTAGGCTCTTCTGTTCCTGTCTCTTGCCACAATCTTTCCTTCTTTGCAGTTTGTTTTCAGCTCCTGTGGAGGTGACAGACAGAACCACTCCCTTCGTGTGATGAGTTTCAATATGCGGGCCGGCCGAGGCATGGACGGACAGCTCAATCTTGAACGCATTGCCGAAGTTATCCGCCGGCAGCAACCCGATTACGTTGGTCTCCAGGAGGTGGATAGCCTCACGGATCGCTCCGAGGGTGTTGACCAGGTAACCGAACTGGGACGAATGACCGGTATGCATCCCCTATTTGCCGCAGCCATACCCTACGAAGGTGGTGGCTATGGCATAGCTGCCCTTGTCCGTGAGCAACCTCTTTCAGTCCGTACCCTTCCTCTGCCCGGCAAGGAGGAACCGCGTACTTCTTTGGTTTTGGAGTACCTCGATTATCTGCTCTTCAATACCCACCTCTCGCTCACACAGGAGTCGCGTGAGCACTCTATCCGCTTGCTTCGTCGGGTCGTAGAAGCCTACGGCAAACCCGCTCTTATCACCGGCGATTTCAACATGGAGCCTCATGATACCGAAGTTCTCTTGATGGGAGAGGGGTGGACTCTTCTGTCAGACTCCACCCAACGCACCTTTCCCGCCGACCAGCCCAACGTCACCATCGACTATATCTGGGGTCTTCGCGGCTATAGTTATAGGGTGAGTCAAAGTATATCTTCTCTGAAGAAGGGCTGTTTTTGTATCGACTATGCCTGATTTCCCATGTGCTGGATTTCCTCTATAGTCAATCCTGTTGCCTGAACTATCATCTCATCATTCAATCCCATGAATCGCAGTTTTAGGGCAACTTCGGCTCTTCCTTCTGCTCTTCCTTCTTCTCTTCCTTTCGCAATTCCTTCCGCTCGTCCTTCTGCAATTCCACGTCTGAGGGCACTGTCATAGTATGTTTTTTCTGTGCGGATGATATCCCAGAACTTGTCGTAGCCGAGCAGCTGCTCGGGGGTATAGGCCGACTCCTGCACCACAGTCAGTGCTTTGCTGATGTTCGGATTGTCGAGCAACTCCTGCGGCACTACTTGGGTGCTCTCTTCTATCTCCGTGAGGTAGCGCAGCCAGAGGGCTTGCATCTTTTTTTCCGTATAGGTCTGGGGTTTGAACTTGGGCAGTTCCACAAAGACCAGGTGCAGACCGTCAATTACCCTCTCGGTATGTTTCTCATGCACCATCCGGTAGTAGTGGTAGTACTCATCTTTGTTCTCCTCTCCCTTCACGAACACATCGTTGACCAAATTGAGGGAATATACGGGCTCCAGCAGATGATAGTTTTCCTGTCGGTCCAGTTGGCTCACATAGGCTTTGGAAGCATTGAACATCACACGCTGCATGAACTCGGGCGACCAAATCATCTGCATCTCCACAATGAACTGACGACCGTTTCCGTCGCGGCAGCGTACATCCACGATGCTGTTCTTTCGCAACGGATTCATGGGTACCAGCTCGGGAGTGAGATACTCCACGCTCTCTATCTCCTCCTCAGCCGACTTGAACGGCAGGAGTGCATTCAGTAGGCTGATGACCAGATCAGGGTGCTCGCCAAATACTCGCTTGAAGGTCAAATCGGCCTTGGGGTCAAGATATTTAATTGCCATACACGAAATCTTTAGTTTAATAACTTCAATAGGTAACCTCCCTTGTGTCTTTCCGATGGCAAATATAGGCAAAAATCCTGAGATTCAATTCGGGAAGAAAAAGATTTTATTTTACTGGCTCAGGCAGCAGCGCATCAAACCATTGTACCGGTAAGTAGGGATGAGAAGATGATACAAATAGTTAGTCCCTGATTTAAAACCCATGGGAAACTGATGGCTACACATTCATGTCTTGGGTATTCGTTTTATTCTCCACGATCTACCTTAAGTACTTTGCCGGTGTTGACGTCGAAGAGTACCTTGGTGTTGAATCCCTTGTTGAAGAGAACTGCTGCCAGACACTCCTGTCCGCCAAATTGGGTGGCAGGAAGCTCCTGGTCGTAGAGTGTTTGGTTCCGGAAACGGAGTATCACTCGGGCACGACCCGGATTGTTGTACATCACGCCATCAAGACTTTTGCGCTTTTCTATCTCAGCTGTAGGCTGTTCCATCGAAGGCTCTTCCATGTTCTGAATGGTCAGACGGTAAGGCTCACCGGCAAGGTTGGTGCTATCTACAACACCAAAGTAGCGGGAGAAGCGGAAGGCGACCTCTCCTTCGGTTTCATGAATGGGGATACGTAGAATAGTGGTATTCAACTCCTTTTTGGTCTGTCCGGCAAACATGGAGACCATGGCTTGTTCCTGAATAGCCAGATTGTCAAGCATCAGCTTCAGCTGTTCGCCATCCTGAGGCATGTTGTCAGCCTCACCTCTAAGGAGGGCATTGCGACTCTCCCGGATGCTGTATATCTCCTTGGCTACCAGTTCCGCCCGTTTGGCAACGCTGTTGGCCATAAGAATCTCCTCGGTGAGGAAGCTTCGTGGGTCGGGTGCAGCTTGTACCTCAGCCATATCTCCGTTCTTTTCGGTTTGCTGCTTGGGTGTACCGCTAAAGGGCATATTGATGGAGCGCACGATGCCGTCTTCCGTCAGTTCCATGAGGGGAGCAATGCTCTTGTCCCTCATCTTCACGAAATAAACCTTTTCCTTGTCGGGGACCCCTACCGAACGCATGGCTACCTTGTCGATGGTCCAATAGCTGTTCTGACGGGGTGAGGCATCGGTCAGATGGAGGTATCGTTCGGCATACTTGCAGAACTCACCCGGCACGTAGGTGTGGTGAGTGGTATGAATCTCAATCTCCAGTTCCGTCTTGGGGAGCATATAGGTTACGCCATAATCTTTTCCTCTCATGACACCCACGGTCACCTCTGTTTGGGCAAAGGTCTCTGAGGCGATAAGCAGGACGGTGCAAAGTGCAACTATCGTTTTCATTGTACAGGTTCTTTAGTTTCCGTTCATTGATTATTCTTTCAAGTTTTGCAAGTGATGATACTTGCTTCTGATTGACAAGTTGACGAGTTAACCAGTAAACAGAATCAAAAGTTTTCAAATTAACAAGTTAACGCGAAGTTTGTCAAATTGTTCTCAGAAAGCCTATCAAAGACAAACAAAACTTGGATAGGTAAAAAGAATCGGTCTCTCCAGCTCTTCATTGGGACGATTCTGTTGCAACAGATTCTTTTCCACAAAGGTACGTGAATAATCGTATGGTTGATATTTCGTTAGGTATAATTAACGGATAAAGAGAATATCTACCGGCTTATTCAGAGGTATTTCTGAGGCAAAGGGGCGGAGTTCTCCGGTTTGTCTGTCGCGGCGGTAAATCTCGATGCGATGGCTGTCGCGGCAAGCCACCAGCAGGAGCCTTCCGTCGGGGGTGATGGCGAAGTGTCTCGGGTGGATGCCAGTGCGCTGATAGCCCACGGGTGATAGAGTGCCCTGTTGTCGGTTCACGGCAAAGATGGAGATGCCATCGTTCTGGAGGCGGTGGGAGGCATAGAGAAAGCAACCATCGGGACTCAGCTGGATATGCGCACTACCTCGTGCCTCCACGGAGTCGGCCAGCAGATGCTGTATCCGTTCCAAGGAACCGGTGGTGGCATCATAGCGGAAAGCATGGATATGGCCGCTCAACTCGCTGATGAGGTAGGCAAAGGAACCATCGGGCGAGAAGGTGATGTGTCGCGGTCCCTGTCCGGGTTCCAGTTGGGCAGCCACTTCGGGTCCCGTGAGGAAGGGTCGGCTATCATTGACGCGAAAGCGGAGGATACGGTCGCTACTGAAGTCTGTGGCCAATAGATAGCGTCCGTCGGGGGAGAAGTGGGCACAATGAACATGTGGAGTGGCCTGTCTGATGGTATCATTTCCTCCCGTTGCTCCATGAAAGAGGGTATCCACTGGGGCTGCCAAGCCTTTCTCATCCAAGGGGAAGAGGCTGAGCGAGCCACCCGTATAGTTGGCCGTGACGGCAAAGTGAGCATTGGCCGATACATAGCATGGAGCTTCGCCTCGGGTGAGCTGACTACCCAATAGGGTCATGTTGCCCGTCTGACGGTCAATCCGCAACACGTTGAGAGCATCGTTTTCGTTGCCGTTCTCGCTTACTGCGTATAGCATGGAGGCATCTGTGCCGGGAGCGATGAACGAAGGATTATCCACCGAGACAGAGTCCAGCGCTTGCCAATGGCCAGTGCCGGTATGCAGACGGAAGGTGTAGATGCCGGTAGAGCCCTCACCGGTATAGGTGCCCACCACCATCAGCAACTCTTCGCCCGAGCTGGCGACTGGCGAGGGGGAACAGGCAGAAATAAGACTGAATAGGCCCGGCCACAAGAGGCAAGCGCCTGACAGCAAGGAGGTAGTTCTTTTCATTGTATATTATATCATGTTATCAAGACTTCATTGTCTATGAGGCGATAAAGGTACGACAAATTTTGCTTTAACGAAAATTGTAGGGCTATAATTTCGTTTATCACGCCATACGTTGTATTTTTGTGCGGTCAAAGCAGGCTGTAAGTCGCTGGTTGTTCCCGATGAGCAATCCTTTGATGAATGAGTAATAATCATAGCAATATGTAATATGGGTAGCATGAACAGATGTGAAGATTGGGGTGTCGGCACTTTTGCCCAGAGCCGTGAAGGCAGTCCCAACGTAAGTGAAGGTGGATATATGGAAATATGGAACAGTAGCTCAGTTCGCAACGTCAGCTACTGCAGGGAGAGTTTGAGAATACAAGTGCGAAATGGCCTGATGAGGCTCTTTGTAGGTCTATGTCTTTGTACGGTCTCTTTCTCTGTATGCCTTGCCTCTTCAGTGGCATCTCCTAAGAAGAAGGAGCGGAAAGAGGGCGATGTGCAATTGCTCGTGCAGAACGAACGATACCCTAAGCGGGAGTTTCGTGCCGCATGGATCCAGTCGGTCAACGGGCAGTTTAAGGGGATGGACGCTGCAACGATGAAGCAGAATCTGATACGTCAGCTGGATGCCCTGCAGCAGGCAGGAATCAATGCGATCATCTTCCAGGTGCGTCCCGAGGCCGATGCGCTCTATGCCTCGCTGCTCGAACCCTGGAGCCGCTTCCTCACCGGAGAACAGGGGAAGGCACCCGAGCCCATGTGGGACCCGATGGCCTTCATGATAGATGAGTGTCACCGCCGCTGCATGGAATTTCATGCTTGGATTAATCCCTATCGAGTCAAGACCAATCTGGCCAATCCCTTGGCACCCACACACGTCTATCATATCCATCCCGAGTGGTTTGTTACCTACGGCAACCAGCTCTTTTTCGATCCCGCCTTGCCCGAGAGTCGTCGCCACATCTGCATGGTGGTAACCGATATTGTCTCGCGCTACGATGTCGATGCCATACACATGGATGACTATTTTTATCCCTATCCCATCAAGGGAGAGGATTTTCCTGACGATGCCAGTTTCGCTCGGTACGGCGGGGGCTTTGATAACAAGGCCGACTGGCGCCGGAGCAACGTCAACCTACTCATCCGCAAGATTCATGAGACGGTGCGTGAACTCAAGCCGTGGGTAAAGTTCGGTGTCTCCCCTTTTGGCATCTACCGTAATCAGCAGAGCGACCCTCTGGGAAGTGCTACACGCGGACTGCAGAACTACGATGACCTCTATGCCGATGTGCTTCTCTGGGCTCGTGAAGGGTGGATTGACTACAACATCCCCCAAATATATTGGCAGATAGGTCATCCTGTGGCCGACTATCAGGTGCTGGTGGATTGGTGGGCCAAACATGCGGAAGGTCGTCCCCTGTTCATCGGCCAGTCGGTGATGAATACGGTACAGAATCCTGACCCCAAGCGGCCTGATATCAATCAGATGCCGGCCAAGATGCAGCTTCAGCGGAGCTATCAGACCATCCAGGGCAGTTGCCAGTGGCCCGCCTCAGCGGTCGTGGAGAATGTGGGCAACTATGCAGGTGCGCTCAAGGCCGAATATCATCGTTTCCCCGCGTTGCCACCACGATTTGAGTTTATGGATCACATGGCACCGGGCAAGGTGAAGAAGCTTATGCCAGTGTGGACGGAGGATGGATATATCCTCTTCTGGACCGCCCCCAAGTACCGCTCCGAGATGGACCGTGCCGTGCAGTATGTAGTCTATCGCTTTGCCAAGGATGAGCCGGTAGATCTGAATGACGCCTCCAACATCGTAGCCGTGACTCGTAACACCTTCTACAAATTGCCCTATAAGGATGGCAAGAAGCGCTATACTTATGTGGTGACGGCTCTTGACCGGCTCCACAACGAATCCAAATCGGTGAAGAAAAAGGTGAAACTATAAGGGAAAAAGACCATCCGGATTGCTTTGAACTTCAGAGGAAAAATTAAAAAGGTCTCTCAGCAATCCCTTAAACAAAACAGCAGCACTTGCGCTACTCTTGTCGCAAATGCTGCTGTCCTTTTTTATTATTATCGCTTCTCCATGTGTAGCTTGCAAAAATTCACATCAGTCATGAGACTGTTACGCGCAAGCATACTTTCCTTTATGTTGCGATTTTCCTCTACAGAATGCTCTTCAGTCGGCGGAGGAATTCCTGCGCCTCCTCCATGGAGAGGCAGAGTGGCGGAAGCAGACGGATGACATGTGTACCGCTGACTCCCGTAAATACATGCTGCTCCTTGAGCAGACGTAAGCGAAGCTCCTTGATGGGTTGCTCAAACTCCATACCGATCATCAAGCCCCGTCCACGCACCTCCTTGATTTGAGGTATCTGCTTCAGCTCATGGATGAGGTACTCGCCCACACGAGCCGCATTCTCCACGAGATGTTCTTCCTCCATCACGTCCAGCACTGCAAGGGCAGCTGCACAGGCCAGGTGGTTGCCGCCAAATGTGGTACCCAACTGACCATAGACAGGGGTAAACTTGGGACTGATCAGCACACCCCCCATCGGGAAGCCATTGCCGATACCCTTAGCTACCGTGACGATATCGGCCTTGATGCCGTTGTACTGATGGGCAAAGAAGCGTCCGCTGCGTCCGTAGCCGCTCTGGATTTCATCGAGGATAAGCACCGTATCGTGTGCATCACAAGCCGCACGCAGTGCCTGCATATACTCGTCAGTAGGCAGCTGTATGCCGCCCACACCCTGTATGCCCTCGATGATGACAGCACACACATCCCCCTTGGCCAGCTCCTGCTCCATGGCAGCCGTGTCATTCATCGGCAGGTAGGTGACGTGGTGGTTGGCATTGATCGGTGCGATGATTTTTGCATTGTCCGTAGCCTCCACCGCGAGAGAGGTGCGTCCGTGAAACGCCTTCTGGATAGAGAGGATGCGAGTACGTCCGTTGTAGAACGAAGCCAACTTCAGCGCGTTCTCGTTGGCTTCTGCACCGCTGTTGATGAGGAAGAGCGCATAGTCATCGTAGCCGCACGCTTTGCCCAAGCGGTGTGCCAGCTCCTGCTGCAATCCGTTGATGACCGAATTGCTGTAAAAGCCCAGCGTACCCACCTGCTGGCTGATTTTTTCAATATAGTGAGGATGAGCATGACCGATGGAGATCACTGCATGACCCCCGTACAGGTCCAGGTACTCCGTACCCTTGTCATCCCAAACATGACACCCCTTGCCCTTGACAATCTGGATGTCGAAAAGTGGATATACGTCAAATAGTTCCATAATGGCATGTTTTTGGGGTTAGAAAGCGCTGGGCTTGAGTTTCAGTCCCACCGTCTCTTCCAGGTTGAACATCAGATTCATGTTGTGCACAGCCTGTCCGCTGGCCCCCTTGAGGAGGTTGTCGATGCAGGAAACGATCAGCAGTTTGTCGCCATGCTTCTCCAAATAGATGAGACACTTGTTGGTGTTGACCACCTGCTTGAGGTCGATGTTCTTGTCCACCAGATGAGTGAAAGAATCCTTGGCATAGTACTCGCGATAGATCCGCTTGAGCTCGTCCAGTTCAACCTTACACTTCACCACAATCGTGGCAAAGATGCCCCTGGGGAAGTCGCCACGGTAGGGGATAAAGTCGATGCTGCTGTGGAAGCTGTTCTGCAGTTGGCAGAGCGACTGCCTGATTTCAGGCACATGCTGATGTTCAAAAGCCTTGTAGATGCTCAGGTTGTTGTTTCGCCATGAGAAGTGGCTTGTGGCTCCAGGTTTCACGCCCGCTCCCGTGCTTCCCGTGATGGCATTGACCATGATGTCATCGTTGAGCATCAAGTGCTTAGCCAAGGGAAGCAGTCCCAGCTGGATGCAAGTAGCGAAGCAACCAGGGTTGGCCACATGCTTGGCTGTGCAGGTGGCACGGCGGTTCAGCTCCGGCAATCCATAGACAAAATCATGGTCCGGAGATTTCAGACGATAGTCCATCGACAAGTCGATGATACGCAGCTCCTCGGGCACCTCATGGCTTTCCAAGAATTTGCGGGTATCGCCGTGAGCCGTGCAGAAGAAGAGCACGTCAATTTTGTCCAACGGCAGCTCATCGGTGAAGGTCAGTTCCGTCTCTCCGTAGAGGCCTTCGTGCACATCGGTGATACGGTTTCCCGCATTGCTGCTGCTGTTGACGAATACAATTTCGGCCTCGGGATGATTGAGTAGCAGGCGGATCAGTTCGCCCGCGGTGTAGCCGGCTCCGCCGATAATTCCAACTTTTATCATGAATCGTTTGTTGCTTTACTGTTAAGTTACGCAAGTCACAGACCAGCTGTCAGCGAACAGACTATCAAGCGAACAGGGGGAGGATATGCATAAGGCAGCAAGCCCCTCGACCCATACCTCATCAACTTGTTAATCCGTCAACTTGTTCAATTAGAGCAAGTTCATGACTTGCGAAACTTGAATTGCTTAATTCTTTGTTTACTATTTTTTTAATACTATGACTCTCCGGTTCAGCTTTCCGGCAGGTCCCTCTTATTTCAGTTCCTCCTTATGGTTGGCATAGTAGGCACGGAGCGGTGTAGAGAGCACCTTGATGAATCCCTTAGCATCTTCTGCCGTCCATCCCTTCTGCATTTCGCCATATTCGCCCAGTTTGTTCTTCACCAGATCATCGGCACTCTCCACCCCAACGGTAGAGAAGCCCAGCGGGCGAAGTTCCAGGATAGCCGTACCATTGACATTGCGCTGGCTCTCAGTGAGCATAGCCTCGATGTCGCGCATCACCGGTTCCAGATATTCGCTCTCGTGGAGGAACATGCCATACCAGTTGGCCACCTGATCCTTCCAATACTGCTGCCACTTGCTCAGCGTATATTTCTCCAGGAATCGGTGAGCACCGATAATCAGCATGGGGGCAGCCGCTTCAAAGCCCACACGACCCTTGATACCGATGATGGTGTCGCCCACGTGCATGTCGCGGCCTATGCCGTATGCAGCGCCAATCTCCTCCACCTTCTGTATGGCCTTGATGGGGTCCTCTATGCGTTCACCGTTGACCGCCTTCAGTTCGCCCTTCTCAAAGGTGAGTCGCAGCTGTTCGGTTCCCTCTTTGGTGCAATGCTTCAGGTAGGCCGTTTCCGGCAGTCCCTGCGCCGAGTCCAGAATCTCTCCACCGCAGATGCTTGTGCCCCAGATACCCACGTTGTAGGAGTATTTCAGTTTGGCAAAGTCGGCAGCAAATCCATGTTTGTTGAGGTAGTCGATTTCCTCCTGGCGGCTCAGAGCCATGTCGCGCGTGAGGGTGATGATTTCCACTCCCGGAGCCATGACGAGGAACGTCATGTCAAAACGAATCTGGTCGTTGCCCGCACCGGTCGATCCGTGAGCGATGGCATGAGCTCCGATTTCGTTGGCATAGCGTGCGATGGCCAATGCCTGGAAGATACGTTCCGAGCTGACCGAGATAGGGTAGGTGCCATTACGCAGCACGTTGCCATAGACCATATATTTGAGTGACTTCTCGTAATACTCCTGCGTTACGTCCAGAGTAACATACTTTGTGGCTCCCAGTTTGTAGGCATTCTCCTCGTTGGTACGCAGCTGCTCGGCGCTGAATCCGCCCGTATTGGCACAGGCAGCATATACCTCGTACCCTTTCTCTTTGGCCAGATACATCACGGTGAATGAGGTATCCAATCCGCCGCTGAATGCGACTACTACTTTTTTCTTTTCCATACTATCTTTGTTTTTGTAAGTTCGTAACCAATTATAAATACCCATCGACAAGCTAACCGATTATCCAGTTAACGAGTTGACTTTTGTTTTTAGCTGTATATACTATTTACTATTTTACATCGTTTCAAGAACCTCTTTACGCTGTTTCAAATACCTCAGCAGCGTCATCTGTTGTTCGTACTGTTTCAGAGGTTGCATCTGTTGTCTGTACTGTTTCAGAAGAGGTACTGCTTGTTCGAAGAAGCTTAGATGCGGTCCTCCAAGTGCAGTTTTGGGTCATAGAGCATAGCGGTGCAGATGCAGAACTTGCGGTTCTTGGCCATGAGAATATCATGGTTTATGCATCCCTCGCATCCCTTCCAGAAGGCAGCATCGTCAGTCAGTTCGTTGAACGTCACAGGCACATAGCCCAGTTCGGTGTTCATTTTCATCACCGCCGCACCACTTGTGAGACTGAAAATCTTGGCGTTAGGCCATCGGAGTCGGGCCAGTCTGAAGGAGGCCGCCTTGATCCGTTTGGCCAGTCCCAGCCCCCTGTATTTAGGGTGTACAATCAGACCCGATGTGGCCACATACTGTTTGTTGCCCCAGCTTTCGATGTAGGTAAAACCGGCAAAGTCATCACCACAGAGTGCGATGATAGCCTTTCCCTCTTTCATCTTTGTGGCCACATATTCATGGGTGCGTTCGGCAATACCCGTGCCGCGCACCTTGGCTGCTTCGCGTATGGTGTCGAGAATTTTGTCCACATAAATCTCGTGTGAATCGTCAGCCACCATGACATCAATTTGATTAGAATCCATTGTCTTTCTAAAATAAATATATCGTTTTAAGTCTTTATTCTCAACTCTTGTTCCCTTTCCTCCATATTCGTCTTCCCTTTTTCCCTATTTCTCTCTCACCTCTTCTCCTTTCCTCTCAATATCCTTCTTCTTTCTTTCTACTTCTATATATCCTTCTCCTCTCAATCTCCTGTTTTCTCTCTTCCTAATTCTATATATCCCTCTCCTTTCAATCTCCCGTTTCCTTTCTCATCAACCTCCCGTTTCCTTTCTCATCAACCTCCCGTCTCCTTTCTCATCAATCTCCCGTCTCCTTTCTCATCAGTCCTCCCGTCTCCTTTCTCATCAAATTCCCGTTTCCTTTCTCATCAATCTCCCGTCTCCTTTCTCATCAATCTCCCGTCTCCTTTCTCATCAATCTCCCGTTTCCTTTCTCATCAATTCCCGTCCCCTTCCTTATTATATCTCTTTCTTACCCCCTTGTTTCTGAAATACCCCTTCTCTTTTTCGGAAGTGAAGGTCGGGACTATTTCAGATTGGGAATAATCAGAGCCAGCTGGTTATACACCTCCTGCTGTGTGCATCCCTCAGCCAGAACCATCAAGATAGTATCATCGCCCGCAATTGTACCCAGTATGCAGGGAATGTTACGGTTGTCGATATCATAGGCGATGCTGCTGGCATATCCCGGACGGGTACGCATCACGGCCAAATTGCCCGAGAAGTTGAGCGAAACAAAGCCGCTGTGCATGAGCATTTCCGAGGGAGATTGGTTGTGCGAACGCTGGTACATGGTGTTGTTGGGCAACACATAGACGTAGCGCCCGTCTGCAGTGGAGGCCTTGGCTACCTTCAGCTTTTTAAGGTCGCGGGAGAGAGTGGCTTGCGTCACCTCAAAGCCAGCCTCATTGAGCTCGCAGAGAATCTCGTCCTGCGAACTGATGTCCCGACTGGAGATGATAAGCTTAATCGTGTCTAATCTGTTTGCTTTTGCTTTAACCATATTTCTGTATAATTATTCTTTAGAGAGCGCAAAATTAGGGCTTATTATTGAAAAAATATGCATGTAAGGCCATTTTTTTTGAGATATCATGCAAAAAAGTTACTTTTTGCTCCCCTATGAGCACTGGAGCAGGTCGAGATGGGCAATTCCCTTGTCCCAGATGAAGATTTTTGTGCATAAATATACAGGATTTAAGCGGAACAATATACGTCAAGGAGAGACATACAGAGCGCAGGAAGCGGAGAATCGTTCGGGCAGATGGAAAATTGTGCATCCTAACGAGAGATACTACCGAAAAAATCATGTAACTTTGGGGCCGCAAATTAAAGAGAAAACAGACATGCCACTAAAGTTACCAGACAAATTGCCAGCCATTGAGCTGCTGAAGCATGAAAACATCTTTGTGATGGATTCCACGAGAGCCATGGGACAGGACATTCGTCCGCTCAGGCTGGTCGTGCTTAACCTGATGCCTATCAAGATAACTACGGAAACAGATTTGGTCCGACTTCTCTCCAACTCGCCCCTGCAGGTGGAGATACATTTCATGAAAATAAAAAGCCATACCCCCAAGAATACCCCCATCGAGCACATGAGGGCCTTTTACCGCGACTTCGAGCTCCTGCGCAACGAGAAGTTTGACGGGATGATAGTGACCGGTGCCCCTGTGGAGCAGATGGATTTCGAAGAGGTGACCTATTGGGACGAAATCACCGACATCTTCGACTGGGCCCGCACCCATGTCACTTCCACACTGTTCATCTGCTGGGCAGCACAGGCCGGACTCTACTATTATTATGGAGTACCCAAGTATCCGCTGCCAGAGAAGAAGTTCGGTGTCTTCAAGCATCGGGCCCTGCAGCCCACCCATCCCATTTTCCGCGGTTTCGACGACGAGTTCTATGTGCCTCACAGCCGCCATACCGAGGTGCGCAAGGAGGACATCCTGCGGGTGCCTCAGCTGACGCTCCTTTCTGAATCCGAGCAGGCAGGAGTACATTTGGTGATGGCCAGGGGCGGACGCGAGTTCTTTGTCACTGGCCATTCGGAATATTCACCTCTGACACTCGATACCGAATATCGTCGCGACCTGAGCAAAGGCCTCCCCATCCGTATGCCCGAAGGGTACTATGTGGATGACGACCCCGACAAGGGCGTGCGTGTGCGCTGGAGAGCTCATGCCAATCTGCTCTTCTCCAACTGGCTCAACTACTACGTCTATCAGGAGACCCCCTACGATATCGGTGAGATCAAGTAATGATATTTGGCTGATGTGCAGCCCCCAAGACAGACCCTAAAGAGATGAAACGGAAGATAGAACTGTTGGCTCCGGCCAAGAACCTGGAATGTGGCATAGCCGCCGTAGATCACGGAGCCGATTCCGTATATATCGGTGCACCCAAGTTTGGCGCTCGTGCAGCAGCCACCAACTCCGCCCAAGACATCGCCCAGCTGGTGGAGTATGCCCATCGCTATGGTGTGCGGGTCTATGTCACCCTCAACACCATCCTCACCGACGACGAGCTCTCCGAGGCAGAAGCCCTGGTGTGGCAGCTCTACCGCATGGGAGTGGATGCCCTCATCGTACAGGATATGGGGCTGACCCGACTCCATCTTCCCCCTATACCTCTTCATGCCAGCACCCAAGCCGACAACCGCACCATCGACAAGGTACGCTTCCTCGCCAAGGCTGGTTTCCGTCAGGTAGTTCTGGCGCGTGAACTCACCCTTCAGGAGATAACGGCCATTCACCAAGCCCTGCCCGATGTAGCCCTCGAAGCCTTTGTGCATGGGGCTCTTTGCGTCAGCTACAGCGGCCAGTGCTATGCCAGTCAGGCCTGCTTTGGCCGTAGTGCCAATCGGGGCGAGTGCGCCCAGTTCTGCCGTCTTCCCTTCAATCTGGTCGATGCTGACGGCCGTGTCGTGGTGCAGCAGAAGCATCTCCTCTCCCTGCGCGACCTCAACCAGAGCGACCTCATTGAGGAGCTGTTGGATGCCGGAGTCACCTCCCTCAAGATAGAGGGCCGCCTCAAGGAGGTGAGTTATGTGAAGAACGTCACCGCGGCCTACCGTCGCCGTTTGGACGAAATCTTCAGCCGCAGGTCTGAGTACGTCAAAGCCTCTTCCGGGCGGGTCATCACCACCTTCACGCCCCAGCTCGACAAAAGCTTCAGTCGCGGTTTCACCCACTATTTCCTCCACGGTAGGGGAGAGGAGGTAACCTCCATGGATACCCCCAAGTCGATGGGCGAATGGATGGGCACCCTCAAGGAGCAACGTGGCAGCTATCTTACTGTGGCCGGTGTAAAACCTTTTCACAATGGCGACGGAGCCTGCTACATAGACGAAAAGGGAGTGATGCAAGGCTTTCGCATCAATCGTGTGGAGAACGGAAGGCTCTACCCTGCCACGTCACTTCCCCGCATCAAGCCCCGCACTCCCATCTACCGCAACTTAGACCAGGAGTTTGAGAAGCTCCTGCAGCGCAAGTCGGCCGACCGCAAGATAGCCGTCCGCTGGCAACTTTGGGAGGTCTCTACAGGCTTCGCCCTCCAGGCCCAGGATGAAGAGGGTCACAGAGCCGCGCTCCTCTTCCCTTATGAAAAGCAGGAGGCCAATACCCCGCAGGCCGATCACCTGCGTCGTCAGCTCCTCAGACTAGGCGATACCCCCTTTGAGGTTATCCCCCAGGTGTCGGCAACATCCCCCGCCTCTTCGCGTCAGCCGCAGTCCCACCCACTGCCGGAGGGCGTAGAGATTGTGATGAGCCGTTCCTGGTTCATTCCCGCCTCAGTAGTGGCCGACTGGCGTCGTCAGGTGATACGAGCTTTAGAACGGGTACGCGCCATCTGTTATCCCCGTGAGGTAGCCCCCTGGCGCCCCACCGTGCACCCCTTTTCTACTACCCATCTTACCTACCTCGGCAATGTCATGAACAGTCAGGCCCGCGCCTTCTATGCAGCGCACGGAGTGAGTCAAGTTGATGCCGCCTTTGAGCAGCATCCCACCGAGGAGGCCGTGCTGATGTTCAGCAAGCATTGTCTGCGCTACAGCCTCGGCTGGTGTCCCACCCGCCACCGCGTCAAGTCCCCCTTCCGCGAGCCCTACTATTTGGTCAGCAGCGATGGCCGCCGTTTCCGTCTCTCGTTCGACTGTCAGTCGTGCATCATGAAGGTACATTATCCCCACAATTGACCCCTTTTCTTGTTGCGCCTTTTGCATCCGTTGACGAATCTTCGCTGAAGCATGGGATGCCAAGAAGTATGAGACAGTTGTGAAGGGCAACAAGGCCAAGTTCTCCCAGAATCCCACTCTAAAGGAGTTCCTGCTATCCACGGGTGACTCCATACTGGCCGAAGCCAGTCCCTACGACTCCATCTGGGGCATCGGACTTGGCAGGGAGGATGCCGAAAAAGGTGGTGTGGCACAATGGAGGGGCGAAAACCTCTTGGGCTGTGCCCTGATGGAGGTGCGCGATTGGCTGAAAGAACGTTGATGAAAGGAAAGAACGTTGATGAAAGATAGCCAAACAAAAGGATAAGAAATCGGCTTCGGGACATTATCTGCAAGATGAAGTGGTAGTGAACGTAATTGAGCCGCTCATCCAGCGATGATACATTAAAATAAGCAGAAGAAAGTGGTGGGGTGTTCAAGGTTTTCAAGGTATCGGGAGTGAGGCTGAGGGGGATTCACCGGAATGAAAGGGAATCGGGGGAAGGAGAAACGGGAAAAACATAGTGAAAGTAAGGAGTTAAGGTGGTAAGGTGTTAAGGTTTGCACAATCTTCACTCTATAGAAAAGTCTCTTTCTTTATTCTGCCGGTGCAGAATCTCGCCGATTTTATCTATCTTTGTACCCGGAAAGGAAGCTGATGATTGTGAGAATGGTTTTTGAATGTTGGATTTAATCTTGACGAATTATGGGTACCTATATCAACAAAGGCAATAATGCGTTCCGTGACATTGTGGCTCACGAGTATGTAGATAAGACATCGCTGATACCGATTATCAATGCGAGACTCAATTCAGAGAGCCGCTATAGCTGTGTCACCCGCTGCCGCCGCTTCGGCAAGTCGATGGCGGCCAAGATGCTGT
>CAMGIP010000028.1 GCA_946056155.1 uncultured Mediterranea sp.
GCGTATGCCTGCATACGGTGCTTCAGCAAGCCCCTGTATCGAGTCTTGCCGTTGCGCGTGTGGAAACTGTACTGGAACATGGCGGCCTCTACGTTGTTGCGCCTTCGCTGCTCCTCAGGCGGCAGGCTCTCAATCTCACCCGCTCGAAGACCTCCTCTTTTATCAGTTATGCAGCTCCAGAATGAATCGGGTGCCTTTGGTATAGGTTGAGTCGATGGAGAGCGAGCCATTCATCTTGGTAGCCATTAAGGCGCAGATAGGCAGTCCCAAGCCATCGCCTTCCGTCAGGTCTTTCACTTCGCTGAAGGGCTTGAAGAGCTGTTGCTGCTTCTCCTGTGCAATACCGCAACCGGTGTCGCTCACTACAAACTGATGGGTATGAGCCCCTCTCTTCTTGAAGTCCAACCAAATCTTTCCACCTTCAGGAGTATAGGTGGCCGCATTGTTTAGCAGATGCAACAGTACCTGTTCCAGCGCCTCTGGAGAGATTTTTGCACTCAGCTTGGGGGCGTTCACAGTCAATACCACGTCGGCCTTCAGATGGCCTCTCACTTTGTCAGCCACCTCTTCACAGAAGGTGGAGATATTCTTCTCCATGCTTTCGTAGGGCTCAGACAGGCTGCTTTCCAAGGCTGAGAGCTCTTGGATATGGTCCGAGAAGGAGTGCAATGCCTTGACGCCCGGCAGGTGTGCAGGCAACGTTTGGAGGGTAGGCTCCATCTGTGCAGAGATATTTTGGATAAACTTCGTCTTCAGTTCGTTGTGCTCATTGGCTGTGGCTATCACCTTTTTCTGTCTGCGGGTCAGCAAGATGTAGCGCATCAGTACCAGTCCGCACAAGGCCAGGGCTGCAGCCAGGATGGCAGCCAAGATGCAGAGGGCTATGATGATGTACTGCTTGGAACTGATGGAACTCTCTTTCTCCTCGATGGTACGCTGCTGCTCCTCTTGTTTCTGCTTCAATAGAGCCAGCTCGTCGTTGGCCTTCAGCGCGTTGACAGAGTCGTTCCACGCCATCAGTCTGTCGTATGCCTTTGCCGTCATGGTAGCATTGCCAGCTTTGCGGGCCAGGTCTATCAGTGTCCGGTAGCAGTTGCTCACCTGATCATATTCCTTACGCATCTTATATTTTCCAATGAGGCGGTTGAAAGCCTCATCGCCCTTGTTTTGCGGTCCAAATGTATAATAATAGGTAGCGCGCGTGTAGAGCAGGTCATTGCCCAATGAGTCACCTCCTGCCTGCTTGGCCAGTTCCTCCAACCGGGACAGTTGCTCCTCTACCCGTGTCACATTCTTCAGTTTCATGTACATCCTTACCCTTTCCTTGGTGATTGGGTAGTGCGATTGCGGGCTTGCCTTCTTCTTCTCGCTTTCTATCTGTGCAATGGCTTGGTCTGCTGTGCGTAGCACATCGAAGGCCTCTTTATAGAGGTTCTCCCGGTGATACAGTTCGCTCACCTTGGCTGCACAGGCTCCTGCTGATTCAGACTCTTTGGTTGCCGCAAAAGCCTCGTACGCTTTCAGATAGGCATATCTGGCTTCTGTATAGTTCTTGTTCTCCAATTGCGTATCCGCTTTTTTCTTCCATTCGCTACCTTGGCTTTGAGCCCTCAAGGATGAGGAGAGTACCCCCAGGAGAAAGGCGGCACACAGCCATATTCTATTGTTTCGTATCATGATAAGTGTTCTGATTAATCCGGAATCATATGATGTTTCCGGATGGTCTGTTTCTAAAAAAAAATCATCTATCGCAAAGGTAAATGATTTCGCGATAGATTGTATCATTTTTCCCTTGTTTTTTTCTTTTTCATCCTGTTCTGGCTCCAAATGAGCGATTTTCATCATTGATTAGGGGGTGTTTGTATGCGCTACTGGAGCCGATTGATGACGCATCTCCCCCTTATCCTTAGCTGTAAAGTCAAGAATAAGGGGGAGATGCTTATAGTGTTCCAGTCACCTGTTGTCTATGGGACATTGCAAGCAGTATAACTGAAAAAAACAGTTGTGACAATCGGTTCTCAGGTCATGCTCGTAAGGCATGACGCGTTTATTCCTGGGTCACAGCCACCAACTCTACGTCGAACGTAAGGGCTGAATAGCCACGGATGGAACCGCTGTCGGAGGTACCGTAGGCACAGTTGTAGGGGATATACATCATCCAACGTTCACCTGTGCGCATCAGCTGCAGGGCGGCAGTCCAACCCGAAATGACCTGTGATACACCAAACTCCGTTGGTGAATCGGTATCCAGAGGTTTCCGGACTTCCGGATCCAGCGTCTGGGTATCGATGGCGGAGTATCCGGTGAAGTTGCCATCAAAGCGGTCGCCGTTGATGAGGGTACCGTAGTAGAAGGTGCTCACGCTCTCAGTATAGAGCGGACGGCGACCTTCGGGTACAGCCCGCAACTTCTTGCAGTAGATGTATTCCGTCTTTTCATTGGTGCTGGCTGCCGGGACGATGATGGCAAACAACTTGTTTACCTCAATCTGGTCGGCCTGTTCCACGGTGGCTACATAGGTCTCTCCGGCCAGTGCTTGAAGTGAGTCGGTAAAGTGCTCGTTGCGCTCGCGCCAGTTGTCATACTTGGTTGCCTCTTCCACCTCATCGCAGGCGGTGAGGAGGCTACCCATCATCAAGGCCATGCCGGCCATCCAGGTCATGAGTGATTTCATTCGGTTTCTGTTTTTATGAGGTTGCTATAGGGGTGACAGTCAGATTTTCTTCAGCAGTGAGGGGATGCTTACGCGGTCTTCGATGAGGCTGCAAAGCTCGCTGATGGCTACACGCTCCTGGGTCATGGTATCGCGGTCGCGCAGGGTTACGCAGCCGTCGGTCAGCGTATCGTGGTCCACCGTTACACAGTAGGGCGTACCGATTGCATCTTGACGGCGGTAACGCTTGCCGATGGAGTCCTTCTCATCGTAGCGGCAGTTGAAGTGGAACTTGAGGCTATCCACGATTTCACGTGCCTTTTCGGGCAGGCCGTCTTTCTTCACCAAAGGCATTACGGCCAGCTTCACCGGTGCCAGTGCTGCAGGCAGCTTCAGTACTACGCGTGACTCTCCGTTGGCCAATGTCTCTTCCTGGTAGCTGGCGCACATGACGCTCAGGAACATGCGGTCCACACCAATCGAGGTCTCGATGACATAGGGGGTGTAGCTCTCATTGCTCTCCGGATCGAAGTATTTGATGCTCTTGCCACTGTACTTCTCATGCTGAGAAAGGTCGAAGTTGGTGCGGCTGTGAATACCTTCCACTTCCTTGAAGCCGAAGGGCATGAGAAACTCGATGTCGGTAGCTGCATTGGCATAGTGGGCCAGTTTCTCGTGGTCGTGGTAGCGGTAGTGGTCGTCACCAAAGCCGAGAGCCTTGTGCCACTTCAGACGGGTCTCTTTCCACTGCTTGAACCACTCCAGCTCGGTGCCGGGTTTTACGAAGAACTGCATCTCCATCTGCTCAAATTCGCGCATGCGGAAGATGAACTGACGGGCTACAATCTCGTTGCGGAAGGCCTTACCGATCTGGGCGATACCAAAGGGTACCTTCATGCGGCCGGTCTTTTGCACATTGAGGTAGTTGACGAAGATGCCCTGAGCTGTTTCCGGACGGAGATAGACCTTCATGGCACCATCGGCTGTGCTACCCATTTCGGTAGAGAACATCAGATTGAACTGACGTACTTCGGTCCAGTTTTTCGTGCCGCTGATGGGGCATACAATCTCCTCGTCAAGGATAATCTGGCGCAACTCATTCAGGTCGGGACCTGCATTCATGGCGTCACTGTAGCGCTGGTGCAGGGCATCGCGCTTGGCCTGGTATTCCAGCACGCGGCCGTTGGTGCGGCGGAACTCCTCTTCATTGAAAGCCTCTCCATATTTCTTGGCAGCCTTAGCTACTTCCTTGGCCATCTTCTCTTCGTACTTGGCAATCTGCTCTTCAATGAGCACGTCTGCGCGGTAACGTTTCTTGGAGTCGCGGTTGTCAATCAGGGGGTCATTGAAGGCATCTACGTGTCCGCTGGCCTTCCAGATGGTGGGGTGCATGAAAATGGCGCTGTCCAATCCCACGATGTTGTCGTGAAGCAGTACCATGCTCTGCCACCAATACTGTTTAATGTTGTTTTTCAACTCTACTCCGTTCTGACCGTAGTCATACACGGCGCCTAAACCGTCGTAAATTTCGCTGCTGGGAAATACAAAGCCATACTCCTTGCAGTGGGATACGATCTTCTTGAAAACGTCTTCTTGTGCCATTACTTTGATAGTTTATTCTTCTATATTATACTTTCTATTTCTGTTCGGGTAGGAATATACCTACGTTTTTGCCGCGCAAAGATAGTGTAAATTCGTGAATGTCACCCTATATTGCTCCGTTTTTTAGGTTTTTAGGCTTTCGCCCGTGCTACTTGATTGCTTTTCTATTCTGCATTTCTTACCTATCTCGGGCGTTTTCAGGACTTCAGCCTGACTATTTCCCACCTTTCTGCTCTTTCCTTATTTTCTTCTTCAGCACCTTTTTCAGGGCTTTGCTCCAGATGAGATAACCCTGCTCGTTGAGGTGCAGTCCATCAGCGGTAAGGTCTGCACGTAGCAGATTAGGCTCTTTGGAGGTACTGAAGAGGGGATAGAGGTTGATGAAGGTGACGCGGCGAGGATGGCTTTTGGCCCACTCTCTCAATTGTCCGTTGATGATGGGGATGAGTGGACTCTTTCCCGTGAGGCGACGGTAACGGCCAAAACTTTCGTTGATGGGGAGCAGACTCTGCAGATAAAGGTGCGTGGAGGGTGACTCGCGGAGGATGCGCTCAGCCAACCGGCAAATGGAGGCGGCAATGGTATCGGCAGGGAGGTCGTGGCTCACATCATTGATGCCGGTGAGCAGGCAGATGCGACTTGGGTTACCCTTGAGCACCTGGTGGAGACGGAGTTCCATGCCAGGTACATCATCACCGATGATGCCGCGATTGACTACTGCCTGGATACCGAGCAGACGGCTCCAGTCGCCTCCTTCGGTGAGGCTGTTACCCAGCATGACAAGGTCACCCGACTGGATGGCCGGCTCTTGTTCAAACTGGAGATAGCGTTTACGGTAGTGGTCGCTGAGGGACTGACTCACCTCCCAAGGCAGGGGGTGAATCTGGGCCTGAAGGGTGGCGCTACAGGCCGTAGCCACAAGCAGGCTTATAAAGAGATGCTTTTTCATATGGGTACCTGATGGGGTATGATACAGTCTTCTTGATATCCTTATTATTTGGTGTTGCGGTAGGCATCGACAGCTTTTTTCACCGAGCCATGCATCAATAGCAGGTCGCGTGCTTTGCCGTAGTCCAGCCCCAGCTCCTCCACAATCATACGGGTGCCTCGGTCCACCAGTTTTTTATTGCTCAGCTGCATGTTCACCATCTTGTTCCCCTTGACACGTCCCAGTTGGATCATGACGCTGGTGGTAATCATATTGAGAATCATCTTTTGTCCCGTGCCCGATTTCATGCGCGAACTACCTGTAACGAATTCCGGGCCCACAATCATTTCGATGGGCACATCGCTCTCTGCAGCCATAGGACTGTCAGGGTTGCTGGTGATGCAGCCGGTGAGGATTCCGTGTTCGCGTGCCTCATGCAGAGCACCGATGACGTAGGGCGTAGTTCCAGAAGCGGCAATGCCAATAACGGTATCTTTGGGACCGATGCCCCGTTCGCACAGTTCTTCCCATCCGCGGTGGATGTTATCTTCTGCATTTTCCACGGGGTTTCGCAGTGCGGTATCACCTCCCGCTATCAGTCCGATGACCAGGGTGGGAGGCATGCCGAAAGTGGGCGGTATCTCGCTGGCATCGAGTACACCGAGGCGTCCGCTTGTGCCGGCACCCATATAGAAAATACGTCCTCCCTGCTTCATACGGGGAACAATCTGTGAAACCAATTTCTCTATTTGAGGAATGGCTTTCTTGACGGCCAATGCCACTTTCTGGTCTTCGTTGTTGATGCCTTCGAGAATCTCTCGAACGGACATTTTTTCCAAGTCGTTGTAGAGCGAAGGTTGCTCTGTAATCTTTTCAAACATGTTTTTGCTCTTTCTATTTGGATTCTACATTTATTTCGCATTCAAGTTGCGTAGGTTGCTGAACTTGATGATTGTGGACAGGTCAACAAGGCATCTCTCTGACGGCAAGTCAATGACATGTTACACTTGTCTGTTATTCTGCAGAGGGAGATTTCCCCTCTTGACAAAGGGATAAATCTTCCTAATCTTCCGGATGGAAATGGCCGGTTCAGTCGTTTTGGTGATAGCGTAGCAGTCCCTCCATAGGAGCCTTGATGAGGGTACCCATCTTCACGCCTACTTCAGCAGCCGCTTCGATGAGAATCTCCTTATAGTACCACGCTACGGAACCGTTGAATCCTACGGCATAGTGAGCATAATCATACTGCATCACATTGCGGCGCAGGAAGGCAATGAAACTCTGCTTGACGAGTTGTCTTATCTCCGGGATATGGATATGGCTTGAAATGAAAGGAGATAGACTGGCCAAGAATCGGTTGGGAAAGGGACGACGATAGACGCGGTCAATAATGTCGGCCTGTGTCATCCCATACTCGTTGAAAAATTCCTCCTTCAGTCCCTTGGGGAGTTGGTTTTTCAGCAAGTCGCCCATGAAGAGTTTGCCTAGAACGGCGCCGCTACCTTCATCGCCCAGGATAAAGCCCAATGGAGATACATTGGCCTGAATCTGCGAACCATCGTAGAAGCATGAGTTGCTTCCTGTTCCGAGGATGCAGGCAATACCTGCTTCCCTGCCACATACCGAGCGTGCTGCCGCCAACATGTCGGTGTTCACTTCGATGTGGTTTCCGTCCACTCCCAAAGCACGGGTAATGGCACGGCGTACCCCTTCTACCTTGTCATAGATGCATCCCGCTCCGTAGAAATATACGGCATCAGGTCTGTTGCCCTCCAATGCGGGCAGGAGGGTACCGGTCATCTCGTCTGCCATCTCTTCTTCGCTTTGAAAGAAGGGATTCATGCCTTTGGTGGTGATGCGCTTCTGCGCTACTCCATGCTCTGCCAGACACCAATCGGTCTTGGTGGAGCCACTGTCTGCAATCAGTATCATATCCAGTAGAGTTAATAGTTGATAATCTGCTATATTTTAATGTATATACCCTTTTTGTACAGGGGGTAGCCAATGAGCCAGCAGAGCCCGATAAAGAGCAGAGCATAGGCTAATGAGCCACCCGTAAGTCCAAATAGGGGGGCGAGCAGCTGGTCATAGATCCAGCGGTGGATGCCGGTGCTACCCAGCAGTATGCTCAGTACGCCTCCCAGCATGTACATGAAGAGGGGATTGACGCCGAAGGACTCAAAGAAGAGACTCCAGCGCCGATACCCTTTGACGTCAATGAACCAGATGAGGATGGCCAGCAGGGTGGAGGCCATGCCGCAGGTGATGATGGCGTATGTGGGCGACCATATCTTCTTGTTGATGGGCAGGCCATAGCTGAGCAGCCACCCCACCATAGTGAGTAGCGCACCTGCCAGGAATAGCTTCACCAGCAGCGGCAGATGCTTCTCTTCATTTGTCTGTTTCTCTTCCTTTGTCTGCTTCTCCTTGCTCAACTGATTTCCAAATGTCATGCGTGCCACACAGAAACCAATGAGCACGTGGGCAATGGAGGGGAGGGTACTGAGCAGGCCTTCCGGATCAATGCCGTTGTCGCGGTACATGTGAGCGGGAGTGAGGATGGTACTATCCACGATGGAGAGGATATTCTCTTCGCCATAGACGTAGCCGTTTCCTATCAGCAGAATGAAAGCATAGAGCGAGAGGAGGATTCCGATAATCCAGGGGATGAACCGATGTCTGACCGTGAGGGCAATGAGTGAGGCAACGCAGTAGCACAGGGCCAGACGCTGCATCACTCCGAGGATGCGCATACGGTCGAAGGTCCACACCGAAGCCCAGAGATTATCCCAGAAACTCAATTCTGAGGGAGCCGAACTCCAGTAGTAACAGAAACGGGAGAACCAGCCGATAGCCATACCGATGACAAAAATGAGCACGGTGCGGCGGATGATTTTGCGTCCCACAGCTGCGCTAAAGGCAAAATGAAACTTCTTCAGGGAGATGTAGGTGGAGATTCCCATCATGAACATGAAGAAGGGAAAAACCAGATCGGTCGGGGTCAGTCCGTTCCACTCCGCATGTCGTAAAGGGGCATAGATATCTACCCATGATCCGGGATTGTTTACCAGAATCATGCCAGCAATAGTGATGCCTCGCAGGATGTCCAACGCCAGTATGCGTTGGCTTTTTTTCTTCGCTTCCATTTTTTTACAATTATATTAATCTTTTTCTTGTTCAATTCATTACTCAGAATCAATACTTTCAATCCTTCTTTCTATCCGCTCCTTTCCCCCTTTTGTCTTTCTTCTCTTTTATGCCTGTTTTGTACATTCATCTACTAAATAGGCAATACTCACATAGGGGATGCCGGCATGGGCTGCTAATCCTATTTCACAGGTACGACTATTGCTATAACCTATTTGTATGCCATAGGCTTCGATTTGTGGACGTAGTTTGCGCAGGGCATAATCGTTCAGCTCGGGATGGGTGAATCCACGGTCACCGGCAAATCCACAGCAACCTATCTCTTGAGGCACAATGACTTGTGTGGAGCAGAGCTTGGCTAACTTGATCAGCGTGTCAGCCAGCCCCATCTGCCGCATGGAACAGGTGATATGCAGTGCTACAGGCCGTGTGGTAGGGGTGAAGGTGAGGTAAGGGCGTAAGTAGGTGTAGATAAACTCTGCCGGTTCGTATAGCTTCATCCTTCTGATTTTTTGCCTCATGCGGTGCAGGCAGGGACTCTGGTCACAGAGTACGGGAATCTGTCCGCCTTGGCTTGCTTCCCACAGAGCTTCTTCCAGTTCCTGACTCTTGCGGTCGGCAATATCCATCATTCCTTTGCTTTCCCAAATTGTACCGCAGCAGAGATGTTCCATCCCTTGCGGGTAGATGACCTCAAATCCAGCCTTGTGGAGCAGAGAGACCATCTTATTGACCAAAGGTAATTTGACCGAATTGTGCTGGCTCTCTGATTGGGCTGCCGGTCCCATGGTCTGGTTGATACAGCTCGGAAAATAGACCACTCGGCGGGGTAATTTTTGGGAGGCAATAGCCTCGTCCGGTCTAACCTTGTAAGCCGAAGGCATGGCCACATTCCATTGGGGAACCCCCAATAACTGGTGCATGGAGCGAGTCATCCGGGTCATCAGTGGAGTACCAAGCAGCGTATGGGCCGCATGGGCTATTTCCAATACGGGGCGCAGCGTACTCTTAATTCCAGCGAAATGGTTGGCCGCGAAATCCCCCATTCGGTAGCCAATGCTCTGTGGGGGTAGCAACTCCTGACGGATGAGGTGGGTAAGTTCGGCTGTATTGATGCCCATGGGACAGGAGGTGGAGCAGAGTCCATCGCCGGCACAGGTTTCGTTACCCGGATAGTGGTACTGCTTTTCTATCAGTGCCAACCGCTGCCGGCTGGCAGGATTATCTTCACCTCTCAGTCGGGCTATCTCGCGTTGGATAACAATACGTTGTCGCGAAGAGAGGGTGAATCCGCAGGAGACGCAATTGACCTCGCAGAATCCGCACTCAATACATTTGTTGAATCCCGCATAGCGGCTATCTTCTGGGTGAATGAGAGGTAGCGGCTTAAAGTGACGGATGTGGCAGAGAGGATCATCGTTGAAGATGACTCCGGGGTTGAGCAGACCCTTCGGGTCGAAGAGCCGTTTCACTGCCTTCATCACGGCAAAGGCTTCGTTGCCCCATTCATAACGTACAAAGGGAGCCATGTTGCGCCCTGTACCATGTTCGGCCTTCAGCGAACCATCGTAGCGATCCACCACCAGCTGCTTCACATCCTCCATCAGGTCGGCATACCGCTTCACCTCGGCATCGCTGTGGAAACTCTGATTGATGATGAAGTGGTAGTTGCCTTCCAGCGCATGACCATAGATGCAGGCATCGTTGTAACCATGACGGGCGATAAGCGCCTGTAGCTCAGAGGTAGCATCGGGCAGGTCGTCAATGTGGAAGGCTACATCCTCTATGAGACAGGTGGTGCCGGGCTTTCGTGTACCCCCTACGCTGGGGAAGATTCCTGAACGGATGGCCCAATAGGGTTGGTATTCCTCTGGCTTGTCGGTGAAATGGACCGGTGTATAGGTCTCAAAGTGGGAGAGGCAGTCGGTGATTTCGCGTATATGATTCTGTAACTCTTCCGGGGTATCGGCTTTGGTTTCGGCCAGTACAGCGGTGAGTCCTGTTTCGTCGCCTGGCTCCACTCCTGGCAGTACGGAGGAGGCTACCTCCCCTTTGTAGCGTAGATAGACGGGATCGTTGACAGATGAAAGGCTCTTGTAGTCGAGCATCTCGGCACTCTTCACCACCTGATAGGCCAGTTTTTTCATGGCTACCACAGCATGGCAGGCTTCGCGTATGCTCTTGAAGTAGAGCATGGCACTTGCTTTGCAGGGATAGTCGTGCTCGGTGCGCATGGTCACTTCGCTGAGGAAGGCCAATGTACCTTCGGATCCGACCATCAGATGGGCAATGATGTCGAAGGGATCATCGAAGAGCACGAAGGGGAGTATGTTGAGGCCGGTGACATTCTTTATGGCATATTTGTAGCGGATGCGTTCAGTCAGCCGACTGTTCGCCCTGACCTCGTCACGCAATCTGCATATTTCCTGTAGGAAGGGGCGATGGGAGAGGGTGAAGGCAGACCGACTGGCTTCATCACCAGTATCCAACAGGGTGCCGTCGGCCAGAATGATACGTGCGGAGATGAGTGTGCGGTCGCTGTTGGCATGCGTACCGCAGTTCATACCCGAGGCATTGTTCATTACAATTCCTCCGACCATGGCACTCTTGACAGAGGCAGGATCAGGGGCAAATTTTCGGCCGTAAGGTGCCAGCAATTCATTGACCCGCTGTCCCACGATGCCCGGTTGCAGACGTATGGTCGTGGCATCTGCAGAGATTTCGTATCGTTCCCAATGCTTTCCGGCTACAATCAGAATAGAATCACTGATGGATTGTCCCGACAAACTGGTACCGGCAGCGCGGAAAGTAACCGGTAGTCCATATTTGGAGGCTAGCTGAAGCAATCTTTTTACCTCTTCTTCGTGGCTCGCACGCACCACTATCTGTGGTATCATGCGGTAGAAACCTGCATCGGTGCCCCAAGCCAGCAGCCTCAGTTCATCGGTGTAGATACGCTCCTGCGGGATGAACGTCTTGGCATCCTGCAGGAATGATATATACAAATTCTTTTCCATCAATCTATTTGTTATATTTTACTATTACATTATTCATCACCTCAAAGTTCCCCCTTTAGGGATAGATTTTCAGAGGAGAAGAGACAAGTCCAAGCACTATCTAAATGAAAACCATCATTTGTACAGGTAGTACTTTTTGGATAGCTTCCGAAATGCCTCAACATCCTTGTACCAGTAGTCGCTGATATCGCTCCAGCGATGGTTTTTGCTGAACCGTGCGCGAATCTGTTTGGAACCGCTTACCTTGTCGAACATGGCAAAGCGTCCTTTATCAGCATGGTCAAAGATTGCCCTTTCCGGCCATAGTGTAGCCACAGCCTCCATCAGGCGGAACTGGATTTCGGCCAAGGGTGCCTGCTGCACATCCATCAGATGTACCTGTACCCCTTGCAGCTGTTCCCCTTTGCCCACGCTGTAGAAGGGCTTCAGGTAGATGGGGCGGAATTCCACACCAGGCAGTTGCAGCTCATTGAGCCAGATGGCCAGTCGGTTGGCATCGGCCCATGGAGCGGCAAACATTTGGAATGGGATGGTGTATCCCACGCCAATGCTCATGTATCCCAATTCACCGAGGATACCACTTACGGGATAGAAGAAGGCCGAATGCGCATGGGGAATGTGTGGAGAAGAGGGTACCCATTGGAGTCCCGTCTGGGTGTAGTCCATCTTTCGTTTCCACCCCTTCATCTTCACCACATGCAGCTTGCAGGTGACGCCATCCTTGAGCATATGTTCGCCGTTGATCATCTCTGCCAGCTCGCCGCAAGTGAGGCCGTAGAGGTAGGGTATCTTGAACTGGCTGACAAAGGAGATGCAATCCTCCTCCGTGAGGTTGCCTTCAACCTTCAGACCGCCCAAAGGGTTGGGACGGTCCAGTACCACAAATTCCTTGCCATTTTCTGCGGCAGCCTCCATAGCCAGTCCCATGGTGCTGATGTAGGTGAATGATCGGCAGCCGATGTCCTGGATGTCATAGACCAGGACATCCACATCCTTGAGCATTTCCGGTGTAGCTTTGCGTGTCTTGCCGTAGAGCGAATAGACGGGCAGTCCGGTGGTGGCATCTTTGAGGTCACTCACATGGTCACCGGCATGCACATCTCCTCTCACGCCATGCTCAGGTCCATAGAGGGCTACGAGGTTGACCTCCGGTGCATGGTAGAGGATGTCAATGGTGGAACGCATGGAGTTATCCACTCCAGTGGGATTGGTGATGAGTCCTACCCGTTTCCCTTTCAAGCAGTCAAACTGCTGCTCTTTGAGCACTTCAATACCTGTTTTTATTCTGATTTTCTGGGCACTCAGCCCGCTACAAATCAGTAGCAGAACAAGGGTTATCCATCCTCTGCTTACGATTGATTTGGCTTTTCTTTCCATCATACTCTTCATTTCTTACGTACTTGTCTCTCAGGAGATCTTTTCTCTTGGGTTCTCTTTATACTTATTATTTTTTACCATAGTTCGGGTCAATCTTTCGATCTACATAGTAGGTAACCACCAGGGTGGCGATACAGCACACCATGACCATAAGGAAGAAGTTGGCATAGCCAATGGACTCTTGGATGTACCCGGCTACCATACCAGGCAACAACATGCTGGCAGCCATGAAGGCGGTGCAGATGGCGTAGTGTGAGGTTTTGAACTCGCCCTCGCTGAAGTACATCATGTAGAGCATGTAGGCTGTGAAACCAAAGCCGTAGCCAAATTGTTCAATGGCCAAGGAGATACAGATTGCAAGGATGTTGGTGGGTTGGAGCATCGAGAGATACACAAAGGTAGCGCAGGGAAGTGTCATGAAACCAGCCATGACCCAGAGGGATTTCTTCAGTCCCATTTTGGAGGCAAACGTTCCGCCAAGAATACCGCCTGCAGTCAGGAAGAAGACACCTACACCCCCGTAAATCCAACCTACATCCTGGGTCTCCAGTCCCAGACCTCCAACCTCTTGCGAGGCTACCAAAAAGGGGGTACACATCTTGATGAGGAATGCTTCCGGCAAACGGTAGAGCAGCATGAAGACGATGGCCAGTACTACACCTGGTTTGGTGAAATAAGTCTTGAAGGTTCGGCCAAATTCGCTGAGGATGGTGTTGACGCTTACTTTCTCTCCTTCGGCTGCGATTACGGAGGTGTCGCTGGTAGGTTTGGGTACGAAGAAGGTGTGGTACAGGGTAACTGCTGTGAAGAGTAGGGCTGTTACCAACAGGGTGATGCGCCAGGAGAGAGGTATGTTCTGGGTATTGTTTTCGATAGTACCGGCTATCCACACCAGTACACCTTGTCCGAAGATGCTGGCCAGTCGGTAGAAGGTGCTGCGCCAGCCTACCCAGGCTGCTTGCAGACTTTGCGATAGAGCCAACATATAGAATCCGTCAGCGGCAATGTCGTGTGTGGCACTGGCAAAGGCGGTGATGACGAAGAGCAGCAGTGTTACAGTGAAAAGGCTGATAGGTGTCTGCCCGGAAGCTATTGTGGCTGGGTCGGGCATGGGTACAGTCAGGGTCAGCAGGATAAAGGCGACGGACATCACCATCTGCATGGCCAGTATCCACCAGCGCTTAGTTTTGATGATGTCAATGAAGGGGCTCCAGAAGGGCTTGATCATCCACGGCAGATAGAGCAGACTGGTAAAGAGTGCCATCTGTCCGTTGGGTACACCCATCTTGGCCAGCATGAGCACGCTGATGTTGTTCACGATAAAGTATGGAATACCCTGGGCAAAATAGAGGGTAGGAACCCAGGCGATAGGTGAAATCTGTCTTTTGGTTTTCATGATGTGCTAACACGTTTTATAAAGGTGAGATAAATGAGATGGTCAAATTGTTTGTAAGCGGACTGTTGATTAGTAATGTAATAAAATGGATGGTGATTATCTCAGATTGAATGAATCAGGATGGATGCTTCAGGGTCAATAGAGCGTGGTGAGGTCGGCTCCTGCAAAGTAGTGTCTGAGGATGGCATCGTAGGGATATCCCTTGGCTCCCATCACAGCGGCTCCTATTTGGCAGAGTCCAACGCCATGGCCCCATCCGGCACCGGTGAGGATAAAGCGCTCAGGTACCTGCGATATGCCTGATGAGTTGGGCTCTGCACATCGGCAACCCTCCTTATCCACCACAAATGCAGAACTATAGAGGTGGCTTGGGGAGAGCGTACGGCGTATCTCCAGCTCCTTGCCGATGATGCAACTGTTCTTGGTACCTACAATCTTCAGCTTCCACAGGCGTCCGCTGGTGCCTCGTGCTATGGGAACCAAATCGGCTATTTCTCCGTAGTCCACTCCCGAACGTTTTCGAATGAGCTCACGCAGTTCATCTTGGGTGTAAGAGACCTTCCAACGGTAGAAATCGGTGGTCTCCTGATCATAGTTGTTGAGCACTTGGCTGAGAATCTCCTTGTCTGTAGTGTGGCAGAAGGCATCTGGGGCTGAACGGATCCATTGCTCAGCTTCTGATTCCTGTGTCAAATCGGGCAGAGGAGTGTGCTGGGCAGATGTATCGGAGAGGTCACTCTTCTTGGATAGGTAGGGGTAATGGATATCGTCCCAGCAGTATTCAAATTCTTCAAAAGCACCACCGCAGCATTTGGAGAAGCGTGCGTCGCAGATGCTACCTTCGTAGGTGAGCACCTCGCCGCGTGTGGCTGCAATAGCCTGACGGACGGTTTCCCGCGAAGCGCGTGTGATGCCCTGATAGCGCTGACAATGGTCATCGGCGCAGACATCAAATCGGGTATGGGCATCGCGCTCATACCACTTCATCATTTCTTTGCAGTTGCTTTTCTGTTGCTGCTCCTCTTGGTCTGCATCGTAACCGTTTTTTCTATTTGTCAGTTCCTTTGTATCGTGAATATGCATCTTTGCAGTAAGTACTTCCCCATCTCCTGTATGCTGAGTTAATGTAGTGCGGTACTGCTCGGGGTGTGAGATTAGTTCAGGATAGTTTTTGGCGATGCAGTTCATGCTGGCCAGCAGCCAGCTACGAGAGATGACAGCATGGGCCTTTAGCAACTCCAGTGAGGCATTGGCGCTCATCTCGCTGCTGATGACAGAGGTGAGGTAATCCTCCACACGTACATGGTTTACAGCGGTGAGCTTTTCCCCCTCGACAATCAGCTCCAACGCTCCTTTGAAGCGTTGGTTCTCTTTGCGCTGCCAGTGGAAATCTACACCTATAGTCACCTCTTTCAGCTCAAAGCAACACTTCTCCTCATCTTTAGGAACGAAGCAGATGCTCTCAACTAAAGAGGAATGGCTCCAACTTATCTTACCGTCAATAAGGGTAACCTCCTGGATTCCCTCGACCGTTGTCTGTTTGAAGTCTGCACCGTTTGGACAGGTGTTGGTTACCTCAAACTGGCCAATGAGATCAAACTGTATGGTGGGGGCAGACATAATGCCTACGCTTACTCTGGGTTCTTCCATATCTTATAATTTTTCTTCTGTTTTTCTTGTTTAAGTTTCCGATGTATCCTCTCGCTTTATTCGTTACTCAAGTTTTGCACGCCTTTGATGAGATGTTTGTCATCAAGTTGGTGAGTCAACAAGAGAAAGCCTTATAATCACATTGCCGATACATCGTCAAGATTACTTTTTGCACAGCGTGATCTATTGTATCCGTCAGTCGGAGTAGAGTTCAAGCAAGGTATCGCGCGGGAGGCAGACCTCCTTCAAGATACCTTCCAGTAACTCTGCGTTGATGCGGAGGAAGTCCTCCTCTACGGGGAAGATGAACACACCGCCCATATCTACAGAAGCCGGACTGCTGAGCAACCGCTCAGCTCCTTCGGCAAAGTAGCAGTCGGGACGATGTTTGGCACGGGGGAAGATGAGCAGTGTCCATCCCTCTCCTTCATCATACATAGCCAGGATATTCATCATGGGCTCCTTTTCCCCTTCTGGTACTGGCAGACGAGAGTATAGTCGGTCAAAGAGTTGCACGCCATCTGCCAATAGCGGTGTACGGAGCAGCAGGGTGGTGCGAGGCTCCTCGTCAAGCAGGGAGAGTGTAGCCTCTCCACTACGGTCGAGCGGGAGGATCTTGCGCTCCTTCCATTGGCTCTCAATGGGCATGAACCCACGATTTCCAGCCTGGAAATGGGCATGGTCAGGAGCGGATGCTCCGCACTTGGGGCCGTTGTAGAATATAGTGTATTCCTTTAGGTAGCGTGCCAGCTCCATCATTTCACCGATACGGCCTTGAATGCACTGAGGCTGATGAGCGGTATCGGGTATGGTGAGGTGACGAGGGAAGATGGGGAAGGGGTTGACCAGCAGGTCGTAGTGACCGCCCCAAGCTATGCCCTCCTGTACCTCCGGACGATTGGATGCGCAGAGAAAGCAACGGCGTTCACGTATGGTCTTGGCATCTACTTTGGCACCCGAAGAGACGATGCGTGCCGGATTGAACTGGGCTTTGTAGAGCATTCCCTTTACGAAAATCTCTTTCACCTCCACGTGGGAGAGGGCAGCATAGTTGTTGCGTGCCACCTCCCAGCGTGCCAACTGTGATGTAATCAACTGTTCAATCATGACTCATCCTTTCTTTTGGTTCATGGCAATACGGGCCGTAAGTTCCCAGGTGCGGATCCGGTCTTTATAGAGGTTGTGAGCATTCATCTTCTGGATGTCCAATGAGGCATCGCTGTTGTCATCCCAGCGGCGGCAGAGATATACCACATCGTAGATACGGCCAATCTGATACTTGCGGCTGAAATTCAGACCTAAGGCGTAATCTTCACCATAGCTGGTATTGGGCACCTTGAGCTCTCGGAGTACGGGCGTATAGAAGGCACGGGGTGCACCGAGACCATTGATGCGGAGAGCGTTGTTACGTCCATTCTCCGGTGTCCACTCCTTGTGGTCGATGATTCCCGGAGCTATCATATTCATGTTGAAGTCAGTCATCATGTAGGTTCCCACCACCATGGCGCAATTCTGCTCGTAGAAAGCATTGACCATTGTGGTGAGGGTGTGTTCATCCTTATAGACATCATCGCTATCCAACTGAACGGCAAACTTTCCGCATTTGGGGTGGTGTACACCCAGATTCCAGCAGCCACCGATGCCCAGGTCATTGCGTTCGGGAATCAGGTGGATGAGTCGCTCATCACTGGCAAATTCATCGATAGCCTCTGTGGTGCCGTCCGTGCTGTGGTTGTCAATCACAATCAGATTGAATTTGAAGGATGCTTGTTGAGAGAGTACCGAACGGATGGCATCGCGAATAGTGCGTATGCGGTTGCGTACGGGAATGATGACCGATGCCTCATACTCGAAATCATCGTTCTCAAAGGCAATTTTTTCAAACTTGGGTTCCAGATAGCCACCAATCTCTTTGAGATGTTCGGTGCAAGCCTGCTCCATCTCTATTTGACGAGCGCGGTTGCGGGGGTCCACGTAGTCAAACATCTTCTCTCCGCTCTTGCGTGTATCCAGTTCCACTTCGCTGTAGAGATATTCGTTGATGTGCATCAGAGAGGCCCGTTGGCTCAACTTCAGACGCAGGTCATAGAGACCGGCAAATTGGTAGTCGGCTTGGGTGGCGGCAGCTGCTGCCTTGAAACAATCGGTGCGGAAGAGTAGTACCGAACCGAAGTCAAAGTCGTCACGGAGCGATCCCCATTGGTAGTCAATGACGGGAGCGATGCTCTGCTTACCCTCTTTTATTTGGTAGTGGTCGGCATATACCATACCGGCTTGGCTATCATCCAAGAGACGAATCATTCGTTCCAGAGCGAACATGCCCAACTGCAATACGGTCTGCTTGGTGTAAAGTAGCAGATAGGGTGTTTCGGTCTCTACTGCCATCTGACGGATGCTTGCGCTGCTGTAGGGGTTCTCAACGCTATGTACATCTCCTACTACGCCCGTGGCTTTCAGCCCTTCGATAGTTTGAGCAGCCAGTTCCTGCTCAGCACATGCGATGAAGCATGTTACTTTACTCATTTCTTTGGTCATAATCATATGTTTTTTAATTTGTTGTCGCAATAATTAATCGTGTAGGGTAACGGCTTATTCCTTTTTTTCGGGATTGAGTAACCGGGTCAGGTGCAGCATCAGCCTTCCTATCTCCTCTTCGTTTCCGAGAGTTTCGATGGGGAATCCCAATATGCAGGTGCGGTACTTCTCACCAAGGTAAGCTACACCAGCACTGAGGTTGTTCTCGCTGTAGCGCAAGATGGTGACAGCCTCCGGTGAGGCCGGTTCAATGGCATCTGGACTCTCTACCACGTAGCACGAACCGTTGAGCTCATGTTGATAGTGGTAGGTGTCTCCGGGTTTACCTACTTGCGGACTTACGCTCTTTACTGCTCCCGTACGGGCCGCCTGTCCTACGCGCCACTTGTATTTCAGCCACTCCATGGCCCATTGCTGATCTTCCTTCAGCGGTTCGGCTACGCGGCTATCCCACAGGTCACTGCCTACAAAGGCACCGCTGACTAACAGACCTCCGCCCTGTAGGCAGTAGTCTTTCAGTACTTGCTGCATGGATGTGTCAAAGGTCTTGTACTGGATGGACGCGAGTTTTCCGCTTCCGATTTTTGTCTGGCACTGTTTGCCAAGAATGTAATCCACCACAGGAAAACGGTCCAGCGAAATCATGCCAGAAGATACCGCCTTACTGCTGCTTGACACGAAAGAGTATCCGGCCTGCAGGAGTGCTTTGCCGTGGATGGCAGGGTAGTCGAAACTGTTGCCTGCAATTACCTGAGTTTCGTAGTCGCCGTAGCTGTCGCCGAAACCGGAGGCATCGTCATCCATCCAGGGAATCTCACGGCGAAACTCCTTCATGGCTCCAATGTAGCTGATATCTTTGATATAGGGTACGCCGTGATCCCAGGCATCCATAAATCCTGCCAGCTCCTTACCTTCGCACACGGTTGCGCGGAAGTCAGCGGGTGCACTCACGCGGTTGAAGCCGTTGATCACCATCGCTGTACCCTTGCTCTCCAAGAGCCGTCCGGCAGAGAGAATCTCCGAATCAAAGCTCCGTCCACCTCGATTCACGGCCGACACCTTGTAGCTACAAACCACCCCGGCAGGTATGCGGGTGCGGTATCGGTTCTCCTTAACCAACGTGCCGTTGTCAAAGCAGCCATCTCCCAAGCGGGTATAGACGATGTACCCTTCGGCCTTAGCCGTGGGTTCAAGTTCATCATCTGTAGGCATCCAGGTCAGTTCCACTTCTTCGTCTCCCACCCTGGTTAACGCCATACTGTTGACTGGTAAAGGCTGTACCACGTAGTCGATATTCCGTTGGGAAGCCACAAAGCGTAGCATGCCTTTGTAGATGGCACGGCTGACAATGAAGCGGAAATAGGGGTTGAGTCCATAGCGCATGTCGGCCAAGTTCTGATGCGAGAGAAGCTCCAGCAGCATGGTGGGCACGCGGGGTACCCGTGCCTCGTAGTAGGATTTATTCCACATGCCTCTGCGGCTCCACCGTGGCTCAAGCAGTGTACGTATATCATGAGTAATCTGACTTTGAATCAGGTCCGTCATGTCCCGGCTCAGGTATCTTGAGGCACCTCCTTCAAAAATTCCATTATAGGAATCGGTTTGGTAGATACCCAAAGTGCCGATAATAGAGTCGTTCATTGTGGTGCCCGCATCCGTGTGGAATGCAAAAGCCAGTTCCACAGGAATACCCAGTCCCTCCTCTTTGGGATTTACCACCGAGCCTCCGGCGAGCCAGTTGACCCATTTGCCGCGGCTCTTGTAATCATCGGTATAGTCATTGCCTCCGTGGCTGTCGGAGTAGATGCTGTCTGGAGCTCCCGCCCATTGCAACCAGTATCGGGCAGCCTCGCACCAACGCGGATAGCCGCTGGTGGATGTGCCTCTGACGATGTTACCCATACCACCGCCAAACTTCACCGCATCCGCGGTTATTAGTGTGCCCGCTTTTTCTGTAACGTTGGTGAGTGTCACTTTTCCGCCAATGCCCGCTGCAAAAGGGAAAGTACCTAGATATATCCAGGTGCCTCCACCCATCTTTTGATTGACGTAGCAGGTCGTGCTACCTCCCAGATGGTGTATGGTGTAGCATACCCTATCGCTGCTCTGAGGAAGGGATCGATAGGCTACATATACCGCATATTCTCCCCGCTCTGGCAGATTAGCAATCCATTCCGCCGAGCTCTCTTCACCCTTCTGGACACTCTCCACCACACGGTATGACCCCATGGTAAAGGGATTCTGAAAATCCCCGTAACCATCGAGTGAAAGTCTAAATCCCGCTCCTTCTCCCTGTTTCCAGCCCTTCTCTCCCGAGAGTTCGCTGTAGCGGGAGCATCCTTGGTGTGTGGCACTCAAATTGGTATCATTATCCACCACCACTTCGTGGGGATTGGTATCACGTTCGCGCGGTAGCATGACGTATGCTCCCGCATTCTCTAGCATGGGTACCAGGAAGGGGAGTACATAGCTCTGCGTATAGAGGTCCTCCACTGTCTCAAAAATGCGTGCGCGTTGCCACTCCCAGCGGTCCAGTTTCTGCTCGAAGTACCAGCCGTGGCTTTGCCAGAGGGCGATATGCCTTCCCTGTAAACCTTGTGGAGCCTGCCATGGTATATCGGTCCGAGCCACCAGCGGCTTTTCGTACGAAGGAGCCCAACGCACCTCTTTCTCTCTTCTTTTCTTGTCATCGCTGAAGGGGATGCTTCTCCTCTTGTTGCTACGCAATGCCATCGGTATCTGTTCCTCAATGCTCCGTCCGTTAGTGATAATGACTACCCGATCTCCTTGCCATTGTTCCGGTAACATTGCGCGAATCTGTTCATAGATTTCCTTCACATTATCTTCGCGGAAGGGAATATAAGAGCAGTTCATATCGGCATAGACAGCCGTTCTCTTTTCTCCTTTTCTGCTTTTGCTACCCTCCTCACGTACGATGGAGTCAATCCGAATGGAGCCAATGGACACCTCCCGGCGCGCCACCTCGTCCAAAAAAGAACCCATGCGGATCTTCATCTCTTCCGTACTCATTTGGGCACGCACTGCGCTACCCTGCAACAGACCGTACAGCAACAGACAAATTTTTAAATACTTTCCTTTCATTTTTGCCCTCCTTCAGGTTTTTCGATTATTCCTAGTATTGATGTTGTTATTTCCTTATCCTTCTGCTGGTTATTCTTTATTTATCACCGCTGTGCAAAGGTCTCCGGATGAGTACCGTGAGTCCGACAACTGTGATGAGTGCATTGATAATCAGTAGCTCGAAGCTGATCTGGTAACCTCCAAACCAGGCTTCACTGTTGCGCTGGAGGATATAGCTCAGCAGAGGAGCTGCGATAGCTACTACGGGTACGCCCCGGTCGTGGACCTGTTTCTTGCAAATCAGACCAAAGATAAACAGACCCAGAATGGGACCGTAGGAATAGGCAGCCAGACTATAGACTGCGTTGATGGCACTGTCGTCGTTCAGCTCGTAGAAGACCACAATGACAATAACCATCAGCAGCGACATCACTACATGGACCAGTTTGCGCGTCAGGGTTAGGTCTTTTTCCTCCTGCTTATGTTGGGCTCGCAATATATCTATGGTAAAGGAGGTGGTGAGTGCCGTTAAGGCCGAACCTGCCGCTGAATAGGCAGCGGCTACGAGTCCTACGATAAAGAGGACGCCGATGAATCTCGGAAAACCTTCACTCCAGGCCACCTGACCGAAAAGAGCATCCCCCTTGATACTTCCCATACCGGGCATGAAACGGTCGGCATACATATAGAGTAGGGTGCCTAATACCAAAAACAGACCGATGACGAAAATCTGAACGAAGGCACTCACTACCATGTTCTTCTGCGCCTCGCGGAAATTCTTGCAGCTCAGTGTCCGCTGCATCAAGTCCTGATCCAGTCCGGTGCAGGCTATCACCATAAAGATACCGGCAATGAACTGTTTCCAAAAGTAGCGGCCGTCGTTGGTGTCCTCTAAAAAGAGCACCTGACTGGTTGGATGTTCGCTTATGACCTCACCCAATGAGATGAATCCCAACCCCAGTTGAGAGGCGATGAAACCTATGCAGCAAACCACAGAGAGTACCAGACAGAGGGTCTTCAGCGAGTCTGTCCATATCAGTGATTTCACCCCGCCCTGCATGGAGTAAAGCCAAATGAGGGCTACCGTAATCACTACATTGAGTGAAAAGGGAATGCCAAGTGGGGCAAATACCAGCGACTGAAGTACAACGCATACCACGAAAAACCGTACCGAAGCACCCAGCATTTTGCTGACAAAGAAGAACCAGGCTCCCGTGCGGTATGATGCCAGACCGAAACGCTGTTCCAAATAGCCGTAGATGCTCATCAGGTTCATTCGGTAAAACATGGGTATAAGTACCCACGCCACCAGCAACGAACCCACAAAAAAGCCCAAAACCATCTGCATATACGCATATCCGCCATTCAGAACGGCACCAGGCACTGAGATGAAGGTTACCCCCGATATGCTGGCACCTATCATGGCCAGAGTGGCCATGTACCATGGTGTCTTCCGGTTTCCGGTAAAGAATCCTGCATTATCTGTTTTGCGTCCAGTGATCCATGAGATTACGAACAGCAGGGCAAAGTAGCAGGAGATGGTGATGAGTACAATCCAGGGTGTCATGAGGCAAATAGCGGTTAATAGAGTTGATAATAATGGGTGAAAAGGGATGATTTGCCCTAAAAATGAAACCATCGCTTTTCGGTGTACATATTGTTTTTTATCTGAAACAGACCTTTAGAATGAATGTGATTGTATGTTGAAGATGATTAGCTACTGTTGAACGTCTTACTCTGGGTATAGCAAATAAGGCTTTCGTTGCGCCTTGAATTTTTCTACATCCGGTTTCCATCTCTCTTTGATTTCTTCGGCACTCTTTCCCTCTTTAATCATCCGCCGTACATAATCGGTTCCCACCAGCAGTTCGAAGAATGGGCGGAAGAAGTGGTCGTCCAGATTCAAGTTGCGGTAGGCATCAATCACGTAGGTCAAATCTACTCCCTTTTTCCAAATCTCTTCGTTGCTCAAACCGCTCAGATCCACTCCATAGCAGCGCTTGTTGAGTTGTGGCGGATTCTTGGCACCGCTCACACTTCGAGGGGTGAAGCTGAAACTATATCCCTTCATATTGGGATGTCCATACATCTGGAAGGGCTTGTTCGTTCCCCGACCGAGGCTCACGGGAGTGGCCTCAAAAAAACAGATAGAAGGGTAGAGATAGACCGACTTCATGTCGGGCAAGTTGGGGCTTGGAGGAATAGGGAGTTCATACATCGTCTGGTGAGTGTAGTTCTTGCAAGGAATCACCGTAAGGTCACACACTTTGGACGAGGGTAGCCAGCGTTCTCCGTTGACCATCAAGGCCAGTTCTCCTAAAGTCATCCCGTGCACTATAGGGATGGGTAGGCTACCCACACCCGACTTATACTTCATGTCCAAGATAGGGCCATCCACATAGTGCCCGTTGGGATTCGGACGGTCCAGAACAACCACCTTTCGCTGATATTCGGCACAGGCGTCCATCAGTTTGCACATGGTGATATAATATGTATAGTATCTAAGTCCCACATCTTGAATATCCACTACCAGCACATCGAATTTCTTCATTGAAGCATCGCTCGGCTTCCCCCCCTTGCCGTCATAGAGTGACAGGATGGGTACTCCAGTCTGGCTGTCCACACTACTCTTGACTTTTTCACCTGCATCTGCACGGCCTCGAAAGCCATGCTCCGGTGAAAAAATGGCCACTACATTTAACCTGTTTTCCAGTAAGATATCCAGTAAATGCTTGTCGCCTACCATTCCTGTATGGTTGGAGAAAATAGCAATGCGTTGATTCTCCAGTAGCGGAAAGTATTCCCCCGTCTGTTCGTCTCCCATTACCACACGTTGCGCGTGGGTAATACTTGGTAAACAGCAGATAATCAGTATGATATATAGAATTTTTTTCATAATATCTGTATCGAAGATTAATTTTGCAACAAATATACTGTTATTTTTAGAATCAGACGAATTAATTCATATATATTTTGAGTTATATATATAAATTT
>CAMGIP010000029.1 GCA_946056155.1 uncultured Mediterranea sp.
GGCAAAAAGTACAACTAAGCGAAGATAAGATAATCGCTTCATAGTGTTTAAAATAAGAATGACGGAGCAAATATAGAAAAATCATTCGATTGGTTGGTATTCAGAGAGACAAAAAAAAGACAAAACCTGCTCGATTTTGTCTTTTTTTAGTTATAATGTTTCTAAATAATGAAACGAACCCTTTTTACTTCTTCAGGATAGCCTCCGTGTCAGAAGCAATCATCAGCTCTTCATCGGTAGGAATAATCACTACCTTCACCTTAGAATCTTCGGTAGAGATGACAATCTCCTCACCACGAACTTTGTTCTTCTCGGCATCAATCTTCACGCCCATGAACTCCAGACCTTCGCAAGCAGCTGCACGGCAGGAAGCCTGATTCTCACCTACACCACCGGTAAAGACGATGATATCTACGCCACCAAGAGCAGCAGCATAAGCACCAATGTATTTCTTGATGCGATAGAAGTACATCTTCTCAGCCAGCTGTGCACGAGGGTTGCCAGCCTGAGCAGCAGCCTCCAAGTCGCGCATGTCGCTTGACTCACCGAACACGCCGAGCACACCACTCTTCTTGTTCAGCAAGTTGGAGATTCCGGCAGCATCCAAACCCTCCTTCTCCATGATGTAAGATACGGCACCACCGTCAATATCACCGCTGCGGGTACCCATCATCAAGCCTTCCAACGGAGTGAGACCCATGCTGGTGTCCTGACACTTACCATCCTTGACGGCAGAGATAGAGCCACCGTTACCGATGTGGCAAGTAATAATGCGCTGACCCTCGGGATTTACACCAAGGAACTCACACACACGCTTTGATACATAGCGGTGAGAGGTTCCATGGAAGCCGTACCGACGCACTCCATACTTGGTGTAGAGCTCGTAGGGAACGGCATACATATAGGCATAGTCGGGCATGGTCTGATGGAAAGCTGTATCAAACACACCTATCTGAGGTACGTTGGGCAGGATGGCCTCAACGGCACGTACACCCTTCAGGTTGGCGGGGTTGTGCAAGGGAGCCAGGTCGTTGCAGGCAGTGAAGGCAGCCAACACTTCAGGAGTCAGCAGAACAGACTCACTGAACTTCTCACCTCCGTGCACCATACGGTGACCTACGGCATTAATCTCATCCAGACTCTTGATGGCACCATACTCGGCGCTGGTGAGTGTTTCGAGAATGAACTCCACACCTACAGTGTGCTCGGGAATATCCTTCTCTAAAATTTTCTTCTCACCGTTGGGCAAGGTGAATTTGAGGAACGAGTCCTTCAGACCGATTTTTTCAATACCACCCTGAGCAATGACCGACTTACGGTCCATGTCGAACAACTTGTACTTGATAGACGAGCTACCACAGTTCAAAACCAATACTTTCATGTGTCTTATCGTTTATTTATTTAAGGGGAATTACTGTTGCTTGGCAGCAATGGCCTGGTTGGCTGTGATGGCAATCATGCGATATACATCCTCGATAGAGCAACCACGAGAGAGGTCGTTCACGGGACGGGCAATACCCTGCAGAATCGGGCCGATAGCTTCGGCATGACCAAGACGCTGAACCAGTTTATAAGAGATGTTACCCACTTCAAGTGAGGGCACTACCAATACATTGGCATGACCGGCAATGGCTGAACCGGGAGCCTTGCTGGCACCTACGCTGGGCACGAGGGCTGCATCGGCCTGCAGTTCACCGTCAATGGCGATATCAGGAGCCAAGTCTTTAGCCTTCTTCAGTGCTTCAACTACCTTATCTACTACTTCGTGCTTGGCAGAACCCTTGGTTGAGAAGCTCAACATAGCCACCTTGGGGTCAAGACCGGCCACAGCGCGGGCAGTACGGGCAGTACATACGGCAATCTGAGCCAGCTGATCTGCATCGGGAACGGGAGTAACGGCTACGTCACCCATCACCAGTACACCATTCTCACCATATTCGGGTGCGTGAGTCAGCAACAGCATAGCACCGGAAACGCAAGTGATACCCGGAGTGGTCTTGATAATCTGCAGAGCAGGACGGAGCACGTTGCCTGTGGTGTTACGGGCACCAGCCAGCTGACCGTCGGCATCACCATTCTTGATGATGAGACAGCCGAGATAGAGGGGATCCTCTACCAGCTTGCGTGCCTCTTCAATGGTCATGCCCTTCTTCTTGCGCAATTCGCAGAGCAGCTGGGCATACTCCTCTTTCTTGGGATGGTCCATCGGGTCAATGATGGTGGCCTTGTTGATGTTACCCAAGCCCCACTCCTTGGCACAAGCCTCAATCTCAGCAGGATTGCCGAGGATAATCAGGTCTGCTACTCCGTCAGTCAACACTTGGTTGGCAGCCTTCAAAGTACGTTCTTCGGTTCCTTCGGGAAGAACGATGCGTTGGCGGTTGGCTTTAGCACGCGCCACAATTTCGTTAATCAATCTTTCCATGATAAAAAAATGTATGATTATAGTGATTATACGTCTAATCAATCTATTTACGCAACAAAATTAGTCCATTTTGCTATATCTACATGGCAAAAATTGTTCTTTTATTGTTCCTCCCGTTCAATTATTGAATTATTTAACACTACAAGCTATCCGAAACCCATTTCCCCTCACCCAACACGGAAATTAGGGAATAACGACAAGGATTACTCAATGATTTCCGGAGATACCTTTTTGAAACGTTCCATGCAGCGACCGATGGGGGCACCTATATACGTAGGGTCGCAAATGAGATACTCGTCACCGTTGGGCAGCACTACCATGTCGCCCCTTACAGAACCGGGAAACTTCACTGCAGCAGCAATATGTTCGGGATAGTCGAGCAACACCACAGGCAATCCGAGGAGATCTCTCACCAGAGCGGAGAAGAGCATGGCACGATCCTCACAGTCACAGGCGGGGTAATAGAAGAGCTCGTCGGTGAAGAAGGGCTTTTCGTAGCCGAACTGTTCGCCATCGGTCTGGTAGTCGAAAGCGGTCTGCACAAAGTGGATGAGGAGGTTGGCGGCCTCGGTTTCGCTTTTGCCCTGAATCAGAGTGCGCAGTTGGGCATAGAGTCTCTCCCTAAGCTTCAGGCTCATCGGGGTATGGTAGTGAATGGCTACGCTGCACTGCGGATAGTCGGCATAGAAGGCCATGAGATGGGCGTTGACCTCGGTCTCCACAGCCTGCGAGAAATCCTTGGCCTTGAACTGACGGGCCGTGAGCTTCTCCTCAAAGAGGGGTACGGCAGTAATCTGGAGGCTGACCAACTGATTGGCATCGGCAAAGTTTCCTTTATAGGTGTAGAGCGATGTAGAACCTTTGGGGTCAGGCTGGAACACATAGTACCTGTCGCCATCCATCCGGAGGTAGGGCACCCCATAGACCGTCTCGGCAGTGGCCACCATCAGTTTGAGGTGGTCATCAATTTTGGCCAATCGTATCTTGTATCCACTTTTGGCCAGAATAAACATTTGCAGAAAGGAGATTTTGTCCTGTTCCTGCTCTCCGTAGAGCTGAACGCCAAGCTGTTTGGTCAACAGGAGGTAGCCCCAATCATTGAGCCGTAACTTCTCTTTTGCCCCCATGCAATCTACCAGAAGCTGTTCGTAGGGTTGGCTACAGACCTCCTTCCAGGCTTCAGCGACCTGAGTCTCTGAGATTCCATGCAGTTTCAGTTCCCGTACCGCCTTCACGTCTAAGGGGATGGAGGTTCCGTAGAAGAGTACGGGAATACGTTGTGCAACGTCAGAGGAATCTGGTACGGACAACTGAACCGGTTCAGGAGAAGTGGGTACAATCTCTGGTTGCACCGGTATTTCAGGTTTACGAATGGGCAGAGGTTTCAGCTTGACCGGTTCGGGGATAGGTTGCGAACGGTCAAACTGTACCGGCTTTGGGGGCTCGGGACGCAGGGGAGCAGCTACGGGTTCAAACGCCTCATACTTCTGCCAGGTCTCCTTGAGAAACTCCAGAAACTGAGCATCCGCCTTGCTGCGGAAAGCCTCGTACGAAGCCTTCTGCTGCTTGTCGAACTCGTCAAAGACCTTATCAAGGTCTTGCGCCAAAGCATATTCGGCACCTGCCAGCAGTAGGCCGAAGCCTACTGCCAAGCACAATTTCTTCATGGGAAATAAGGTATAAAAGTGAATTACTTGATAAGCAACGTGTCAAAGAAGGCACAACGCTTGTTGGCCGGTATGGAGTAGATCCACTTCAGCACACTCTCGAACGTAACCTTCTCTGTAAAAGGGATATTCTCTTTGGTAGCCACCATCATCAGGTAAATCTGTTCACTCTCCCCATTGCCCTCCTTCGACATCTTGTACTCTATCGTCGGATTGAAGGGGATGGGGTAGTTCTGCTCCGCCTTGAGCAGGGCATTGCCCTCATACTCATTGGGGTAGAACAGTTCACCTCCATTGCTGTCAAACCAAAAGAACTTGAGATAGGAGTCGGTACCGCGCACCTTCAGACTACAGGTGACACTCTTGCTCGAAGCCACTACGCTGGAGAGGCTAGCAGCCTCTTCCTGACCCATATCGTCATTGGCCACTTTGGCCTCAATCAACTGGGATACTTTGGTCTGAATCTGACCTGCCAAATCAATTTTAGCCGCATTGGTTGCCTGCAAAGAAGCAGAACTTTGGTTAGCGCCAATCGCACGAGAAGATGCAATGTACCAGTAGGGATTGCCCTCACTGTCTATCTCGGCCTGCTTCTCCCAAGCCGTCTCCAACTGTTTAGCCAAAGGCAACTTGCCTACAGGCGTTCTGAATCCCTCTTTTTCCAGTTGCTTGGCCTCTTTACGGACCTCTTTGATGGTTTTCTTCTGCAATTCCTTGTCCAGAATCTTTTCGTACTTCTTCTGATCTTTAATCTGAGCTGCTGTAGCTCTCTCTTGCGCTGAAACAGTTGTCAAAGCCATACAGCCGAACAATGCGGCACTAAACAAAAACTTCTTCATTGTATTTCCTCCTTCAATAAAATGTGTACGTTTAAAGTAATATGTATTTTTATAAACTCTGAATGTATTTTATATACACCGCTGCCAATGTAGAAACTTTTTCATAAAATCATCTTTATTCGTCCAATTATTTTAAACAAGGTGTGTAAAAAAATCCATTTCACGCAAAATATCACCGAGAAAAAAGAAGGAGTATCAAGAAAGAAAATGAATAATGAGAGAAAAAAAGTAATACCTTTGCACCGGTTTTTCGGAGCCTACCCAAAGCTTTGCGTACAGGCGGTACGAAAAACTACGATTTTGGATTGCAACGATAACCAATTACTAAATGCAATAAATATGATACGTCAATGCGCCATCCTCTTTGGATGCCTCGCCTTGGGCGAATGGGTAGTTTACCTCACCGGTGTGAAATTGCCTTCCAGCATCATCGGCATGCTGCTACTCACACTCTTCCTGAAATTGAAATGGATCAAGTTGGAATGGGTGCAGGGCATGAGTGACTTTTTAGTGGCCAATCTGGGATTTTTCTTCGTTCCTCCCGGCGTTGCACTGATGCTCTACTTTGATATTATTCAGGCTCAGTTTTGGCCCATCGTAGTAGCCTCTGTAATCAGCACTTTCCTCGTGTTTGCTGTCACGGGATGGGTACACCAACTGATACGGAAGATGACAAGCAAAAACAGACATAATTAACAATAGGTTTTATCCAATAATCAAATCTATGGATAATCAGATCAGTTGACAAGAAAAATAATTAGTATTGAAAACAAAATGGAATACCTTCATAACGAATATTTTCTCCTGGCCCTGACTTTTGGCCTCTTCTTTGCAGCCAAACTGCTGCAGAAACGTACGGGGATTATGCTTCTCAACCCCATTCTCCTGACCATTGCCCTGCTCATCCTCTTCTTGAAGGCAGCGGGCATCAACTATGAGACCTATGAGAAGGGCGGCCAACTCATCGAATTCTGGCTACGGCCTGCCGTCGTAGCCTTAGGTGTACCCCTCTATCTGCAGCTGGAGACCATCAAGAAGCAACTGTTGCCCATCTTCATCTCCCAACTGGCAGGCTGCATCGTAGGAGTAGTTTCGGTAGTACTAATTGCCTGGTTCATGGATGCTCCCCCCGAAATCATCTACTCACTGGCTCCCAAGTCGGTGACCACTCCTATCGCCATGGAGGTGACCAAGACCCTGGGCGGCATCCCCTCTCTAACTGCCGCCGTAGTGGTCTGTGTAGGTCTTTTGGGAGGTATATTGGGGATGAAGAGCATGAAAATCATGCATGTGCACAGCCCAATGGCACAAGGATTATCCCTCGGAACAGCAGCCCATGCCGTAGGTACCTCCACTGCGATGGAGGTGAGCCGTAAGTATGGTGCCTTCGCCAGCCTCGGCCTGACCCTCAATGGCATCCTCACAGCATTGCTCACTCCTACCATTCTGGAGCTAATGGGCATATAGGAGAGTCCTTTGACTTCCAACGCATTAGAAAACAAGTAATTGACATATATCCTCACGTAAAGCAACCCCGGCACTCCATCATTATGATTAGTTTTAAAGAGATAAACCCCTCCTGCAAGGAAATCATCCAACGTTACACGCTGCAGAGCCCACGAAGAAACTGTGATCTCTCCTTCTCCAACCTCTGCAGCTGGCGCTTCATGTACCAAACCACCTATGCGGAGCTGGAGGGTTTCCTGCTGCTCAAATTCTGGGCAGATGGACAACTGGTGTATATGATGCCTATCGGAGACGGCGACCTTCGGGCGGCTCTGCATGCCTTGATAGAGGATGCCCACCGGGAAGGTTCTCCTTTTTGCCTGCTGGGCATCTGTTCAGAGATGTGCTCCGAGGTGGAGTCATTTATGCCGGGACAGTTTCGCTTTACGGCCGACCGCGACTATGCTGACTACCTCTACCTTCGGTCAGATCTGGCCACCTTGGCCGGAAAGAAATTCCAGGCGAAGCGCAACCACATCAACAAGTTCAAGCGCACCTATCCCAACTACGACTATAGTCCCATCACCCCTGACCGCATACAGGAGTGCATTGACTTGGAAATGGAGTGGTGCATGGCCAACCGATGCGACGAGCAGGAGGGTACAGGGAATGAACGTCAGGCCCTCCTCTATGCCCTGACTCACTTTGATGAGTTGGGACTGACCGGAGGTATTCTTCGTGTGGAGGGGCAAATCGCTGCCTTCACCTTCGGAATGCCCATCAACAACGACACCTTTGGGGTACATGTGGAAAAGGCAGACACACGCATTGATGGAGCCTATGCCATGATCAACTATGAGTTTGCCAACCATATTCCCCCTCAGTATATCTACCTCAACCGGGAGGAGGACCTCGGCATCGAGGGGCTGAGAAAGGCCAAACTCTCCTACCAGCCGGTACGGGTATTGGAAAAATATATCGCCTGCCTCAAGGCAGAACCCGTGGAGGCCATCAAATGGTAAGTGTCATCCAAACAGACTGAACCCCATGGAACAGCGGAAGAGCAAGCGGGAGAGTGACGCCCAAGGGCTGAAGCCTCAGCCTTGGGCACACCAGAGAGAGCATCCACAGCAGGATAAGCTGCCGGGAGATTGGTTGCTGAAGGAGAGTTCCCCACAGGAGAGAGGGATAAGAGAGAGGGAGTGCCGGAAACTTACGGAGATGGAGGTGGAGGAGCGGAAAAGGCTGTGGCAGACCTGTTTTCATGACGACCCTACCTACATCGAGCTCTTCTTCCGCCACTTCCACACCTCCAGCGTCTGCAGGGGAACGTGCATGGATGGGAAGTTGGTCTCTACCCTGTATCGTATGGAGAACTACCTGTTTCCCTACGCGGAGGAGTATCTTTCCACCACCTACTTCTATGCGTTGGCCACCCTCCCAGAGTACAGAAACCGAGGCACCATGAGCCGACTCATCACCGAGACCTTGAACGAACTCTATACCGAAGGGGAATCCCTCGCAATCCTGATTCCTGCCGAGCCTTGGCTATTCGACTACTATGCCCGCTTTGGCTTCAGTCCTGTGTTCAGACGCAGCCTGCAAACCCTCTGCACGAACTCCCCAAACCGAGCGTTTCAACCGCAGCAGACGACCTCACGGGGCCAAGAGACAACCCCTCTCCGGGAGGTGACCCCAAAGGCTGCGAACCGACGAAAAGAGGAGAACCTGGTTTATACCGAAGAGATTTCACGAGAAGAGGCGATGGAGCTGTTGCTCTGCGAGATGAAGAGACGAAAAGCCTATCTGCAACACAGCCTCACCGACCTGCCTATGGTGCTGGATGACCTCTCGTGGGGAGAAGGCAGACTCTGTGGATTACGCTCAAAAGGCAGTGAATTACAGGCAGAGAGCAATGAGCCTCAGGCAAGAGGCAAAGAATCACAGGAAGGAGGGGGTGAACTACGAGCTTTGGCTCTGCTCTATCCTCAGGAGGAAAACTGGCTGATAGGGGAGTGGGTCGGTCGTACCGAAGAGGAGGAGGTACAGCTGCTTCATCTCCTTTCCCAACACGTCACAGGCACTCTCTGCCGCTATCTTCCCGCCACCGCTGCACAGCCTGGCCGCCCCTTTGGCATGGCCCGCCTCATCCATGTGGAGAGGTGGTTGGCGGCCTATGCACGGGTAAGGTCCGAACTGTCCCTTACCCTTCAGATACATGACCCACAGATAGCAGACAACAACGGTTGCTTTTGCATAGACAAGGGCAAATGCCTGCGGATAGAAGCCCCCCTGTCAAATGTGGACCGTACCTTGGACATCTCTCAGTTGGCCGATGAAATACTTTCGCCCATCAATCCCTACATGAGTCTGATGCTGGAGTAATCCACCTCTCCCCCTTATCAAGCGGTTAGCATCCGCTAAACATCACATGATCAAAGACTAACGAAGGAATACGCATGGAAGAGAAGGGACGCGGATCGTTGCCTACAGCCACCAACGACTGCCATAACATTGCCATCTGCCCCGTGATATTCATCTCATGAACAGGTTGCTTCAACTTCCCCTGCTCAATGAGAAATCCTTCTATGCCGTAGGAGAAGTCACCCGTTGTGCCGCTGCAATTGCCCCCATTGAATCCCGTTACAAGAATGCCCCGTTCCACGTCGGCTACCAGTTGGTCTAACGACTGCTGCCCCGGTTTCATCACCAGCACCGAAGGCGAAGATACCGTAGGCTGCATCTTCAGTTTACCCGCATAGCAGGTGTCAATGTAGAAGGTGCGAAGCACTCCCTCCTCAAAGAGAGGATGGGCATAAGTGGCCACCCCCTCGTTGTCGAAGTAGCGGGCACCAAAGGAGCCCTTGGTATGAGGTTCATCGCGCAGGTTCATCAGCGGCGAGCCCACCGGTTTGCCCAAGCTATCACTCAGGAAGGAGTTCTTCCGGTACAATGCCTGTCCGGACAATGCCCCCAGCATCGGTGTAAGGAGACGTCGGCTATTGAGTGCATCCACCACCATCGTATAGTTTCCCGATGCCACTTTCTGCTGGTCGAGCTTGCGCAAGACCCGTTCCAGTGCCTTGGTACCACATCCCGTTTTATTCAGCAGGTCGAACTGCAGTGCCGAATCAAACCAGTACTCCGATGGACGAGCCTCTCCCATCCCCCTAACCGCCACCGAAGCAGAAAGTGAAAAGGTGGTAAAGTGGCTCTCTCCCTCAAAGCCATTGCTGGTCAACATATAGCTCTCGCTATAGCCATCTTCGTAGGAGGTATCTACCGACACAATCCGCGAATCTTTGCCTAACACCTCTTCGGCAGCTGCACGCGCCATAGCCACCTTCTCGTCAGGCTGCAACTTGTGGATGGTCTCATCAAAAGTTTGAAGGCCGCTCATCTCTCCCCTATAGTAGCGTGAGGGATCAGGCAATACGCAATACTCATCTACACCGAGAAAACGGGTAGCCTCTACCCCTTCGGAGATGAACTTCTCCAATTCCTGCCTGTTGAGCCGGTTGGTCGAATAGAATCCACATCTCCCATCCACATAGAGCGTGAGAAGCAACGCACTCTCTGAGGCCTGCTGCAGCCGCTCCATCTCTCCATTATTCATATCTATGCAGACATTGCCCCCCACATAGAGTTGCAATTTCACCTGTTGTGCTCCGCAGCTAAGTGCATGAGCTACAGCCCAGTGAGCCAAATCCTTATGTTGTGTCGTAATCATTTCAATCCTCTCCATTATTGATGGTTATTCAATTTTCGCCGCACCTTGAACTTCGTCAAGATTTACACGCAGACCGTTTCTTAGGGTCACTCCCCTCCCACAGTGAGCCGGCTGACCAAGACCGAAGGCATACCGCAGGTCACGGGACAAGTCTGTCCCTCCTTGCCACAGGCCCAGACGCTGTTGTCATTCTTGCTGTTGTTGGCCACCAGAGTGATGTCAGCCAAAGCCTGCGGACCATTGCCGATGATATTGATGTTCTTGACCGGTTGCGTAAGCCGTCCGTTTTCAATCATATAGCCCGACTTCACAAAGAAGGTGAAGTCACCGGCCCCAATCTGCACCTGCCCGTTGGTGAAGTTATCCACATAGATACCCTGCTTCACCGAAGCAATAATCTCCTCTTCCGTGCATTGTCCACTCTCCATATAGGTGGCCCGCATCCGTGGAATGGGCATACTGCGGAAGGAATCTCTTCGACCGTTGCCTGTGGGAGCAATACCGTAGCAGCGGGCACTGATACGGTCATGCATATAGCTTGTCAGTACCCCGTTGGTGACGAGGTAGGTTTTCTGCCCCTCCACCCCTTCATCGTCGAAGTTCACCGCTCCACGATTGAAGGGAATGGTGCCGTCATCCACCACATTGATGGACTCATGACAGATTTTCTTGCCCAACTGATCGCAAAAGATGGAGGTACGCTTCCGGTTGAAGTCGGCCTCAAAGGCGTGGCCTATGGCCTCATGCAGCAAGATTCCCGAGCTACCAGCCCCCATGACCACAGGCATCTCTCCACCCTTGGGTTTTGTGGCACCAAAAAGCTGTTTCGTCTGCCTAACCGCCTCGTGTGCCAACGCCTCCAGCCGCTCCTGGGTCAGCATCTCAAATCCCATACGAAAGGCTTCCGAGGCATATCCACGCTCCACAACCCCTTCATGCTGCATCACACAGTTGGCACTTAGTTCGGCCATGGGGCGATAGTCGTAATAGAGGACGCCCTCACTGTTGCAGAAGAGGATGTGCGTGGTGGTGTCAGCCAGACTGCCATCCACCTGGATGACCCGTGGGTCGAGCGAGAAGATGCGGTGATTGAGCTCTTCGAGGAAAGGAATCTTAGCTTTGATACTCACCTCCTCCCAGGGAGAGAGCACCGCATAACGGCTTTTGGGCAGGGCCATCTCCCGCAGGGGAGCCACCTGACCGGGCTGTCCCGACGAAGCGATGCGGGCAGCCATACGTGCCGCCTTGAGCATCTCCTCAGGTTCCACCCCTTCTACATAGGCATATCCGCTCTGTTCGCCGTAGAGCACCCTTACCCCCACGCCAAAGTCAATGTTGGAGGCGCAGCGGTTCACCTTTCCATCCATCAGGATTATCCGGTTGGAATAGGTATGTTCAAAGAAGAGGTCGGCATAGTCACCCCCCTGTTCAAGGGCTGCAGCCAGCACCTTGCGCAGCAGCGTCTCAGTCACGCCAAAATAGTCAAGAGCCTCAGCTACTGTAGCCTTCCCGGCTTTTATGTTCCCCATGGGATTCACATCAATGGACGGTTGTTCTTTCATGATTTAGTTGTTGTCTTCTGATAATTAGCTGTCTGTTCCATACTGTAGGTCACCCCCTCCTTCCTCACTTTGTCAGCAGGCTCTCCAACTCCTCTGCGGTCAGGCGCAGGTAGAACTGTCCCTTGTAGGCCACGGAGATGGCTCCCGTCTCCTCACTGACAATCACCGCATAGGCATCGCTTACCTGCGAAATACCCATGGCTGCACGATGTCGCAATCCCAGCTCTTTGGGGATATCCAAATTGTGCGAAACCGGCAGGATGCAACCGGCCGCCTTGATGCGTTTCTTGCTCACCACCATAGCTCCGTCATGCAGAGGGCTGTTTTTGAAAAAGATATTCTCAATGAGCCGCTGGTTGATCTGTGCATCAATCACATCGCCCGTACGGACGATGTCATCCAACTGAATGTTGCGTTCAATGACAATCAATGCCCCCACCTTCTGACGTCCCATGTTCATGCAGGCCATGACAATAGGCATCACATCCTGATGTTGCAGATCCTCTTTCTTGGCACGGGTAAAGAATCTCACTAAAGCACTGGCATGCTGATGCGAGCCCAACGTCAACAGGAACCGTCGTATCTCCTCCTGGAATAGAACAATCAGGGCAATCACACCCACACTGACCAACTTGTCGAAGATAGAGCCCAGCAGCCTCATCTCCAGTACCTGGGTCACCACTAACCAGAGCAGGATGAACATCAGAATGCCGGTAAAGATGTGGATGGAACCCGACGCCTTCATCAGCTTGTAGGAGTAGTAGAGCAGAAAGGCCACCGACAGGATGTCGATGAAATCTTTTAGGCTAAAGTCGATGAACATGGCGCAGCAGCATTATCAATGGAAAATGAACGATTCTGTTTCATGGCCTCCACCATCTTCACAGCCTGCACGGCCGGAAGCACATCATGCACCCGCAGGATGTGTGCCCCCTTCATCAGTGCTAAGGTATTGAGCACGGTGGTGCCGTTCAGCGACTCTTGAGGAGTGATATCCAGCAAGCGGTATATCATAGATTTACGCGAAATCCCCACCAGGATGGGCAACTCAAAGAGCTCCAACTCCTCCATGTGGGCCATCAGTTCGTAGTTGTGCTCCAGCGTCTTGCCGAAGCCAAATCCCGGGTCGAGAATCAGGTCCTTGGCCCCCATGGAGCGCAACCGTTCTACTTTTTCAGCGAAGTAGAGCATCACCTCCCGCATAAGGTTATCGTAATGGGGCGCACTCTGCATCGTCTGCGGAGTGCCCTGCATGTGCATCATGACGTAAGGTACGCCAAGGCTCACCACGGTGTCGAACATCGCGGCATCCATCTCTCCGGCTGCTATGTCGTTGATGATGGCTACACCATACTCCTCCACACACATACGCGCCACATCTGCCCGGAAGGTATCTACCGACACTACAGCATCCGGAGCTACCCTGCGCAGGATGGAGAGTCCGTGGCGCAGACGCTGCATCTCCTCCTCGGGAGTGACATCCGCAGCATTCGACCGCGAGGAGTAAGCTCCGATATCAATGATATCAGCTCCCTCTTCCATCATCCGCAGCACCTGGGTCTCGATTTCCTCCTCTGTCTGCTTCCTGCTGTCAGCAAAAAAGGAGTCAGGTGTGATATTCAATATCCCCATCACCTTGGGCCGGCTCAGGTCCATCAACCGACCATTGACATTGATTTCAAAATGCGATAAGTTATTCATTATACTATGCTATTCTGTTTTCAAAACCAAAACACTCGTCAACTTCTCAACCGAAAAACAGTTGCCAGCTTGTCCACTCGCCAATTCGTCAGCTAAAAAGTCAAATCTTCATCTCCTCGAAATAGGTATCGAGCAGTTCCTTAGCAGCAATGAAGGAGGAGAGTTGACCCTGTAGCACCTGTTTCTCCTTGAGCTCAAGCAACGAACTCACCACAGGATTGTGGTAAAAGCTATCTCTAAGTTGTTCGTTGATAGACTCATACATCCAATACTTACTCTGCTCGTTGCGCCGATGCTCAAAGTAGCCGTTGGCCTTGACAAAGTCGATATATTCATAGACCATATCCCAGATTTCCTTTACTCCCAGGTTGTAGAAACCTGAATAGGTAAGCACCTTGGGAGTCCATCCGCTCTCGGGAGCAGGGAAGAGATGGAGAGCATTGCGGAACTGGGTAGCTGCCAGACGTGCCCGCTCCAGATTGTCACCGTCAGCCTTATTGATAACGATACCGTCCGCCATCTCCATGATACCACGCTTGATGCCTTGCAGTTCATCCCCTGTGCCGGAGAGCTGTATCAGGAGGAAGAAATCGACCATGGAGTGCACAGCAGTTTCACTCTGTCCCACACCGACTGTCTCCACGAAGATTTTGTCAAAGCCGGCCGCTTCGCAAAGGAAGATGGTTTCACGGGTCTTTCGTGCCACACCGCCCAAAGAGCCGGCCGCGGGGCTGGGGCGGATAAACGACTTGGGATGTACAGCCAGCTTCTCCATGCGAGTCTTGTCACCCAGAATACTTCCCTTGCTCCGTTCACTGCTCGGGTCAATAGCCAACACCGCCAGTTTGCCCCCGTATTGTTCCAGGACATGGAGACCAAACGCATCGATAGAGGTGCTCTTGCCGGCACCAGGTACTCCGCTGATGCCTACCCGGACAGAACGGCCGGTATAGGGCAAGCATTTAGCTATCACCTCCTGAGCCAATGCCTGATGTTCCGGACGCACGCTCTCCACCAAGGTCACGGCCTGACTCAGCATTGTGACATCTCCCTTGAGTATGCCTTCCACAAACTCCGCCGCTGTAGGCTGTCTGCGCCGCGGCTTGCGCTTCATATATGGATTGACTGAGGAGGGTTGCTCCACGCCGGCATTCACCACCAATCCTTTGTATTCTTCACTGTTCTCGGGATGTTCCATAGTCCTATATATAATTAAGGTGAAATGATATGCATTGAGTTCGGTAGGGGGACACCCCTACCTTAGGGTTTACTTCACTAAAAGGGTCACCTCTCTTTTGGGATGCAAGGGGTCATCGGTAATCATCAGTAGCCGCAAGCGGTGCACCTGCTCACCTATCGTAGAGCGGTTGATTTTCATCCGCATTCGAGTACTCTCTCCCGGACCCAGCAGGCTCTTTTTCAATCCAATCTCCACAGCAGGTCCGAAAACCTGCAGTTTCAAAATATGCAACGGTGATTTGCCGATATTGCTTATCAGTAGCTCCTGCTTGACCTTGGCCTTCTTGGCCAACACCTGCCGCATATCTATTGTGTCGGTAGAGAGCATGGCCACTGCCCCCCTCAGACGTTCCGCCTCCGTCAGTCCACTAAAGTCGGGCAACAGAATAGCCCTAACCGGAATCTCATTCTCCGTGCACACCTTATCCCCCTTGAAACGGGAGAGATAGACAGAAGATTCCGTCAGTCCCAACTCTTCTATCTGGCCAGAACGCAAAGTGAGGGTTATCACTCCCTTCTCCCCTTTCTGAAGCACCTTGGGATTGCTCTCAGCATGAAGGTAGGAGGGCAGATGCATCAACACCGGCTCATAAGGACTGTCGGAAAGGTTCACAACCCCCAACGACAAACGAGTGCTGTCACCTTGAGCTATATCGGAAAATTCCAGTACCTCCCGATCCAACCGGATGTCCTCATACCGAAAAGGATGGGTGCGGGTGAAGTCTGTCAGTTCCATCACCACCTCTCCAGCCAGATGGAGATAGACCAAATGGGGATAGGCATTGGTATAGACGGCTACTGACTTACGGAAGCGACCCAACTGGCGTGCATCAAAAGTGACCTTCACCTCCCCCTTACTACCGGGAGCGATGGCAGTCTGCGTCCAATCGACCGAAGAGCAATCACAATCTGGTTCAACCTGAGAGAGTACCAGTGGCCGGTCACCCGGATTGGAGATAACAAACCGGGCTACAGCAGGGTGTTTCCACTCAATCTGCCCCAAATTGACCAACTCCGTATTTGAGGAGAAGCGTGCCTGGGCAGAAGCTGAGAGTGAGAAAATCCCAAGGGCTACCAAAGCCCAAAGTATGGTGAATATTCGTTTCATTCGTTGCTGTTTCTATGTCATTTCGTCGTTAATAAACTGATTACCAAATAGCAACAGCTCTCATTGTTGCTACAAAGATGAGCAAAGGTAGCCATTTCTTTCCATAAAAGAGCAACTCGGTCATCTTTTTTTCTTCCTCATTTGCCTATCTTGACCACCTGGGCTGATGAATGTGCCGCATATTCAGGGGAATAGGCACACTGTATGGTGGCCATACCCGCCTGATAGATACCAGCACGCACCACCCGGTAGGCATGCTCTACCACCAGTTCCCCTTTGGGCAGATGGGCAAAGAAGAAATGTGTAGCGGCATCCTTCACCTCAGTATAACAACCGTATCCTCCCTGCAGACGATAGCCTGAGCGGGCGGCCAAAGGCTCAAAGCAGGCTCCACGTGCATCGGTAATCTGCACAAAATCCATCGGGAGAGAGAGACGGCAAACCAGTCGGGCTACCACTTTGTCCCCCTCTTTCAGTGAAGTAACCCCAGCCGTTATCTTCCGCAAAGTCCTTTTGCCAGACTCATCCATCTGCTCTACATAGAGTTGCTTCTCCACCTCCATGCCCTGTCCTGTAGCCTTGACCTCGCTTAGGGGTATGCGATAGCGGGCATACAACGCGCCCCATGCCATACCCTCATCCCGCTTCTCCACCTCTAAGCTACGAGCCTCCAAAGCCGAACGCCCCGACTGCTTGACACTTGAGTGTGAACTATCCGAACCTGAACGATTGATTACCAATTGAGAATGGGATGAATATGAGCTGTCAGCCGTGAAGTTGCGCTTGATGTAGGCCAATCCCTCCACAGCATCAGGAGTCTGTGTGGTCACCCGCTCCTTGCCTATGGTCACTACCACCTCACCACGGCTTGCCAAAAGATTCTCTCCCTGCATCAGCAAAGCATAGACCGCATCGGTGGTGGACATCACATCACGCCACTGGCGGGTCTGTTTCTGCCGCAGCAGCCATACCTTCATCTGCTCGATGAGCGCCTCCTCTCCTCCTGCTTTGCTGAGAGCCTCCATGCAGGCCACGTGGGTACTTACTCGGTTCATGCCCCAGTCTGGTGCATACTGGGCAAAGTCGAAGTGTGCCCCCATCTCCTCTGTAGTGGTGAGATGCTCCTTAATGGATTGTAGCAAAGTTCTGGCGGTCTGTTGATGTCCATAGTGCATCAGCACCACAGCTGCATGGGCCTTAGAAGCCATCGGATAGGCGAAGGCCTGTTCCTCCAACAGGGCAAGGAGATAGTTCAATGACTTCCGATAGGTGACTGGCACCTCTTCACCTCCAAGCGCAGTAAGGTAGAGGTAGTCGGCAATCCAAGAGGGCAACTGGGGTTTCTGTTTCCTTTCCTGTTGCCCCTTCATCTGAATTTCTCTGTTCTGCTGCACCCTCTTCTGAGCCTCCTTCGGCTGCTGAACCTGTGACGAGGTTGCCTGATGCAGATTCTCCTTATACCAGTCGTAGGCCTCGGTATGCAGATAGTTCATTGCCCTTGCACTCATCTGCTTCAGTTCCGGACTCCCCGCACCTTGCGTCATGACATGCAGCCGGTAAAGCTGCTTGAGCACATAAATGGTTACGTAGCGGCTCTCTCCCATACCGGAGAACCAGCTCCAGGATCCATTGGAGCGTTGCAGTTGGAGAAGACGGGCTTGCGCCGTCATCAGCTGGTTGTTCACCCTGTTGGTTTCAAAGAAGTTGGCCACACGGCGCTGCTGTTCACCCTCCTCCTCAGCCTCCATCACCCAAGGAGTTTCGTTCAGCAGCAACTCCTTCAGTTCACTGTTCTGTTGCAAGCGACTGAAAAGCCCCTTCTTGCCCGACTTCTCTCTCCAACGAGCAAAGAGCAATTCGATAGCCGGATAGCAGGAAACGATATGTTTAGCCAGTGCTGTACTGTACAAGGCAGCCGTCCAGGAGATAGCATTGTCGTTTGTAGGCATTTCCACCGAAGGCAAGGCCATCACGGCGTACCAGGCCGGATTGCCGGTCAGTTCCAGTGTGAGGTTGCGCTCCTTCGCCTTGGATGAACGGCGGTTGAAGAGCGAGTCGAGCGAATAGGTGCGTTTTCCTTGGCCTGAGATAACAAACGGCAGCGTCTCCGTCAGATAAACCTCATCACTCAGGATAGGTAGCAGATGCTGTTCGCCGTCACTAAAGGCATCACTCTCAGCCACCATCCGCAGACCCACCCAAGAGCGGTTCTGGGGTGTGGTCAGACGGAAGGTCACCACCTGTTGGCCATCTATGGCAACTTGAAATGCCTGCTTGCGCGTCAGAATCACCCGTTCGGTCATCGGGTCAAAAAGTTGCAGTCTCACCACCCCTTTGCGGTTTGCTGCGGTCAGATTGGTCACCGTAGCCTTCACCTCTGTTTCATCTCCTACACGGAGAAAACGGGGTAGTGCCGGCTGCAGCATGAACTCCTTAGCAGTCACCACCTCACGTTTCACACTACCGGTCTGCATCTCCCGGGTATGGGCAAGACCAATGAAGTTCCAGCGGGTAAGGCTCTGCGGAGCCACAAAGTGCATCACCACCTGTCCCAAGCTGTCCGTATGCAGTTGGGGATAGAAGAAAGCGGTCTCATTGAACTGCGTACGAAGTTCCGCTTCAGGGGTGATCTTTCCTGCTCCCGCATCATCGGCACTCTCCTCTACCCTATCCTCCTCCACGACCGCATCCATCCTGATGCCGTTCGCCACAGGTGCCGCCTCACCCTTTGTAGCCATAGCCATCATCTTGAAATGGCGCGGAGCCGCTATTCCCTCGGTCATACTCCGAATCAGGCGAGGCCATGTCAACTCATCATAGCGCCATCCCGGCACCTTGAGCAATGACAACGGATAACTTGCCGACCGATGGAGGGCACCGATGTGCATGTTGTTCCAACGGCGGAAAAGAAGTTGCGACCTCCAGTAGGGAGCCAGCGAAAGATGATGAGGAGCTATCTGATCGAGGGAGGCATCATACATCAGGGCCAGCAGTTCCGCTTCCGCAGGCAGCTGCCCATTCTTTATCGTCAATCGCCACTCCTCCTGTTGTCCAGGTAGCAGGCGGTCGCGCATCACCTCCCAACAGAACTGCAACGATGGACGTTCCTGACGCTTCTCCATCGTCACGGTGGTTTGATACAGTTCACCCTCCTTCACGAAGCAGAGCGAAAGCTGTGCTCCCGTGCCATACTCCTTGCGATAGGGTATCTCGATACGCATCAGCGTATCACTCACCTGCTCTACGCGATGTTCCAAACGCTGCTCTACACCCAGCATATCCCAATAGAGATAGGTATCGGGCATGGAGGTTCCCCACCAGATGACTGCGGGGTGTTGCTCATCAAAGCGCACATTCTCCCTGTAGATAAACTGTTTCACGCCAGCCGCCACCTTCCGGTCCTTGCGAGAGAAGAGAATAAAGGTGGTCAGACTGTCCTGGACCGCATGGAACAGTTTCCTGTCACAGGCCATCACCATCCGGTAACGACCAGAAGGCAAGTTACGCCATGCCTTCATCTGCTGTACCTTATTATAATGTAGTGTACCCTCAAGAGCCGGATGTGCATAGTCTGTCTGCTCCTGCTCATCCATGGGAAAGAGGCGATAACTGCCAGTGCCTTGCAGAGCTACTCCCGCGCTGTTCTCCAAACCGAAGAAATAGGTTAATGAATCCTCCTTGCAAATTATCTGGTCGATTTTCGAGATGAAGTGCATCGGCCTGTCTGACAGCGGTAAGGCATAGCTTTCTTCTGCTGTCTCTCCGTAGGCCGACACCACCGTCACCTCGACCTGTAGATGACCCGATCCATTCCGCTGAGGACGATGAATCTGCAACGGCAGCCTAAAGTATCCCTCCTTATCGGTATAGACGGTGTCCTGCTTGAGCGGTACCTCCTGACGACCTCTCCAGTAGAATCCCTCGTTCAAGTGAATCCTGTAGGCCACCGTGGCCTGCTGCAGAGGTACCCCTTGATAGCCCATCACCCTTCCTGAGAGAGAGAGACTATCCCCCCAGGTGTAGGGAACTTCGGGCTGAAGGAACGAAATTTCAAAGGAGGGCCGCTTGTACTCCTCCACCCTTACAGTGGTCAGATGGCCCGTAGAGGTACGTATAGTAAACAGGCCGTTCAGCAGGTGATTGGGTAGGATAAAAGAGGTTGCAAAAGAGCCAAAGTCATTGGTCACCACCGATTTACGACCTACCTCCTTGCGGTTGGCATCTAATAGAGTAAGTTCCATGGAACGTTCCACTGAAACCTGCGCACTCTCCTCCCGTTGCTGATAGGCAATACCCTTGACGTAGAGAGTCTGTCCCGGACGATAGACCGACCGGTCGGTCAGCAGGGTCACCACCTCCCTCACCTCCTGCTTACGCTGAGGCACTGCAGCCCCCCAAAGGTGCATGGCGGGGAGAGCAGCATCCTTCGACGTAGCGACACGACAGCAATCAATGGATAATTTCTGAGGCAGCAGTGCCCTTCCTTCGGCGTCACTCTTCACCTCGACCCATACCGAATCCGGCCTGCCACACCACCGGCTATATCCCCGTATGCGCGCCCCCTCCACCGGTTGACCACTCTTCCAATCCACTACAGCCACCTCACGCCCACCTTCCGGCAAGGGAAGAAAAAGCATCTGCAGCCTGGAGACTGCGAGCAGCATCCGGCAACTCTCCTTGGCGGAAAGTCCCTCAGGCTGTAGCTCAACGAGATAGACACCCTCGGTAAGGTTGGGCATTACGCTCACCTCATACTCCATCTGCATATAAGTCCAAGCCGCAGCATCCGTTCCCTTCCGTGGCAACAGAGGCAGTGTGAACGTACTGCTCCAGCATCTCCTGCCCTGCCACTCCTTGGCTTGCCGTTTACCGATACCATCCTCCAAAGGATACTCCTTCAGCGGTGTCTCGTAGATATGGATACGCACCTGACTCACATTCCTGTAGTTACATCTGAATTTGAGTGAATCAGCGGGATAGAGTCGGTTATCCATCGTGAAGGCAAACTCGGGATGGGTGATTCGCCGCTTCACATTAGTCAGTTCCTTGATACGCGAATAATTCGGAAAGCGCTTCAGTCCCTCCTCACAGACCTTCAACGCCTGCAGATAGTGTGCATCACCCTGCTCCATCAGTTTCTCCGCCTTCAACAGGTAGGCTTCTGCACACCAAGCACTCTGGTCATAACGCGTCATCAGACTGTCTATACGCTGCAGAGTCTCCACTGGACGGTTCTTACTCTCAACACGCAACTCATCGAGCGCTATCATGAACAGTGCATCCTCATTGCCCTGCTTTCGATAGGTCTCTCTCATCCGCTGACGCAACAGTCCCCTCTGCTTCGCCCGTTCTTTCTCATCACCTGAAGCTCGCCAATAATAGTCTATGGCTCGCTGACAGAGCAGATGGAAGAGGTCATGCTGAAAGACCAGACTTCCTTCATGGAGCAATACCAAGGGTACATAGTCGCGTGCATTTGCCTTCACCAACAGCTCATTCTCCTGAAGGGAGGCCTGCAGATGACGGTCTATTCTCGATTTGAACACCTCGTTGGTCCAGGTGGTTATATCATCCGATGCCTCTTCGGGGAGCAGATCGGTACGTTGGCCTATAGTCCATTGGTGAGCCTGCCAGTATTGTGCATAGCAGGTAGCCAACACCGCATGCCACAACGCACGGTTCACGCCATCCTCCTCTTGCCAGGCACACTGTTCCCAACGTCTGAGAGCCGGCATCAGCGAGTCAGGTGTCAGCGCCTGCTGATAATGCTCTTTCCAAAGCAAGGCCTTAAAGAGCTGTCCGGCAATCTGTTCCTGCTCCGCCCGCTGCGCTATCAAGTCAGCATAGTGTATCACCGTCTGCGGAAGACTCTTCTTCTCCGCCTCCTCAATCTTCGACCACCAATAGGCATACGACTGTGCCTGCAAGCCCATCATCCCCTGCCCAACCAGCAGGAGCAAAGCAATCCATCTCCATGATTTTCTTTTCATAATTTCTGTCTATTACTCCGTGAGGATGTTCAATCAACAAAGTAAATGAAAAACAGAGAGAAACCTTGCTTCGGATATGTCAAAAGAATTGAAAGGCACAAAAAAAGAGGAATATCCCCACACAAAGTAGGAATATTCCCCTGACCAATATTTAGTTTAGTGAATATTACATCTGAAGGCTGTAATAGCGCATAGCCTCCATCCAGTTTTTTGTGGCTGCAGAGAGCAGACCTTTCATTGAGTTAACCATTTTCTTTGCCATAATTCAATCCGTTTAGTTGTTGTTATCCTTATTACATTCTCTCAAACCAGAGCCATCAGAACATATAGTTCATGGTCATGGCATCGTTCCGACCCATCAAAGCCAGAATTCGACTCATTGACTTCATTATCTTCTTCATTGTTCAAGGTCTTTTTAAATTCAACATCCATTCTACTTTTCTCTCATTTCTTGCGGGGATTGTAATAGCCCATGGCCATATAACCCCAAATTGAAGGATCAGCCTCGCTGAAACGCTTCATCATTTTCTTAATCATTCTCATAACTTTGTCTCCTTTCAAACAATCTTTGTTACCCTAAAAAAACTTGGTTTCTCTTTGGATTATCTCCTTGGGGAAACCCCTAATAGCGCTATTGACGGTGCAAATGTAGAGCCAAAATAGGAATCTGCAATAAGAAGAGCTTTAATTTTTATGTTGTACAACATATTATTTGACCTATATCAATTCCTACAGACAGAATGGCAGGAGTTTTGAAGAAAACAGATGGTGAGAAGACAAAAGGGCAGAAAAAAGCCGTCCCTCTCCTGCTGTGCTGAGAAGAGAGAGACGGCTTACAGGTAATCCATTCTATTTCAAGGGGATGAACTATACAAAAAATATATGCTGCCTCTGACAGAGGATAGAATCCCTGAAGGGCAATCAGCCTCGTTGGTTATTCCTTTACGGGAGTCTGCTCCAATGTAGCCACGAGGAAGTCATAGAACTTCTTCACGGTAGGAATAAGTACCCGCTCGTCAGGTGAGTGGGGCGAACGGAGCGTAGGGCCGAAGGAAATCATGTCCAAGCCCGGACAGTTGGCACCGATGATACCACATTCCAGGCCTGCATGAATGACCTTGACGGCAGGCGCAGTACCAAACTGCTCCTCGTAGGACTTCTTCATGGCGTGGAGGATGGGAGAATCCACGTTGGGTTGCCAACCGCTGTATGCGCCACTCAACGTCACCTTCATTCCAGCCATATTAAAGCAAGCGGAGAGACTGTCGGCCAAGAAGTCCTTCATCGTATCACAAGAGCTACGGGCCAGGATGCGAACCTCAGCCTTGCCACTACCCAGCGTTACAATAGCCAAGTTGGAGGAGGTCTCTACCGTGTCAGGAACAGTGGGAATCATACGCATCACACCATTCTGACAAGCCATCAGCATATCAATCATGTTGTCCTGAATCTCTTCGGGCATCACTGTAGCGGGACGCTCAACCTCGTCCAATAGCAGCTGGATATCACTCTCTATCGGAGTATATTCCGCATTGATCTGCGCTCCATACTCCTGAATATAGGTAGGCAGATCTTCGATGTCAGCCGAATTAAAGAGGAGAACGGCATGCGCCTCACGCGGAATGGCATTGCGCATATTGCCACCCTCGAAAGAGGCCAACCGACAATCAAACTCAATCAGCAAATCGTGCACGATGCGAGCCAGCAACTTATTGGCATTACCACGGCCTTCGATAATTTCCAAGCCGGAGTGACCACCACGAAGTCCTTTGAGTGTAATCTTGCGGGCCACCCATGAGCCATCGGCTTCCTCCTCTTTATAGGAGAGCTCAGCCGTGAGGTCAATGCCACCGGCACAACCGATATAGAGTTCACCTTCATCCTCAGAGTCTAGGTTCAAGAGGATTTCACCCTGCAAGGTACCCGGCTTCAGGCCGAAGGCGCCATACATACCGGTCTCTTCATCCTTCGTAATCAGCACCTCCAACGGACCATGTTTCAGGTCAGTAGCCTCCAACACCGCCATGGCAGCAGCTACGCCCATGCCATTGTCAGCACCCAGCGTAGTACCTTTTGCCTTTACCCAATCCCCATCAATCCATGTCTGGATGGGATCAGTAGTAAAATCATGAACGGTATCGTTATTTTTCTGGGGAACCATATCCATGTGAGCCTGGAGAATCACTCCTTTGCGATTCTCCATACCCGGAGTAGCCGGTTTGCGGATAACGACATTACCTACTTCATCAACGAACGATTCCAAACCCAATTCCTTGCCGAAATTGACAAGAAATTCAGTAATCTTTTCCATGTGACCAGAAGGACGGGGAATTTGGGTCAAGGAATAAAAATGCTTCCACACCTGCTGTGGAGCTAAATCTAATATCGTGCTCATAATGCAAAAAAGTTATTTTTGGCAAATATAAGACTTTATTTCGGTATCTGTTCATTTTCGGGCATAAAAAAAGAGCCTCACCACGTATTGTGATGAAG
>CAMGIP010000030.1 GCA_946056155.1 uncultured Mediterranea sp.
GACATCAGCACGTCAGGCCGTGCAGCCATGGCATCTTCGTAGGAGATTTCCGGCACGGGATTGGCCAAGGCAAAGACGATGGGGTGGTCGGCCATGCTGCGGATCATCTCCTGAGAGAGCACATTTCCCTTGGAGAGTCCGAGGAATACATCGGCACCCCGGAGTGCTTCGGCCAGTGTATGGACATCGCGTCGGTCGGTGGCAAAGTAGCGCTTGGTCTCGTTGAGTCCCTCGCGGTCGCTCGTGATCACTCCCTTGGAGTCGAGCATGATGATATTTTCGTGGGTTGCACCCAGGGCCTCATAGAGCTTGGTGCAAGAGATGGCGGCTGCACCGGCACCGTTGACCACAATCTTCACCTCTTCAATCTTCTTGCCGGCCACCTGCAACGCGTTCAGCAGTCCTGCGCTGGAGATGATGGCCGTGCCGTGCTGGTCATCGTGCATGACAGGGATGTCCAGCTCCTCCTTGAGGCGACGCTCGATCTCAAAACATTCGGGCGCCTTGATGTCTTCCAGATTGATACCGCCGAAGGTGGGGGCAATGGCCTTGACTGCCTCTACAAACTTGTCCGGATCCTTTTCGTTCACCTCGATGTCAAACACATCAATGCCACCGTAGATCTTGAAGAGCAGTCCCTTGCCCTCCATCACCGGCTTTCCGGCCATGGCACCGATGTCACCCAGTCCCAGCACAGCCGTACCGTTGGAGATGACGGCCACCAGATTGCCTTTGGCGGTGTATTTGTAAGCATCCTGCGGGTTCTTCTCTATCTCAAGACAAGGCTCAGCCACACCGGGCGAGTAGGCCAGTGAGAGGTCTGTCTGCGTACTATAGGGCTTTGTAGGCACTACTTCTATCTTTCCGGGCTTGCCCTGTGCGTGGTAGAGCAAGGCCGCTTCTTTGGTGATTTTTACCATTTTGCTTAGGATTTTAAATGATCTTCGGTGCAAAAGTAGCAATTTCTAAGCGAAAGATAGGGGTAAAATCCGTCTTTTTAGATATAATAATCGTTTTTTGATACCGTTCAGCCGATGGGATAACTGATGCTGACCACCCGCTTCTCCTCATCTACTTCGTACAATCCACCGAAATAGGCTATCGTGAGCTGGTTGATTTTATTGCGCATCAATCGGTCCTGATCCATCTCTTCCACCTGGGCCAAGGGAGAATTTTTGACCATGATGTGCAATTTCTCTCCTTCGATGTGGCCCGTAAAGGAGATTTCCTTCTCCTTGGGTGCCGACGCATGGAGCGGGATGATCAGACTCTCCATCACCGCCATGAGTCGCTGCATATCGGTATGTGCCATACAGGGCTGCGTAGGTAGAGACTGCTGTATCGTCTGCTGAGGACAGAGGTAGATGGCCTTGCCCACTACCTGCTGCAACATCTCCGTCAGGTCGCAGTCGGTCAGTTGCCATTTGGTCATGCCGGCCTCAAGGCGTGAGAGGTCCAGTACGCTGTTGACCTGGAAGAGCAGTTTGTCGGTGTTCTCACGAATGATGCGTGCATACTCCTCCCATTCCTCTTCGGTCATCTCCTCCCCCTCCTGCGTGATGAGTTGCGAGAATCCCACCACACTGTTGAGCGGTACACGTATAGCATGACTGATGGTGGTGAGGAAATGTCGCTTGGCGTCGTTGGCCTTCTCTGCCCGTTTCAGTGCCTCATGACTCTTTTCCCTGTTGCTCTTCAGCTTCCGCTTCATCCGGAAGAAATAGATGACGGAGAAGGTGATGACGGTAGCAATCAGGGCGAGGGCGATAAAAAGGAAGGTGAGCATCTTCTGTCCCAACTGCTCATGCTCTATCACCAGCTTGTCCATCTTGTACATGTCACGAAACTCCTCCACCTGCATCTCGTTGATTACTTGAATCAGGGAGTCGCGCTTGGTCTTCGCCTCTTGATAGAGGCTCCATGCTGTAGGGTACTCTCCCGCTTCGTAGTAGATGTTGGCTCGCTGCTCTATGCAGCGGATATAGTCGGTGGTGCTCAGGCGGAAGGTCTGTATGCGGTGGAGGGCGCTGTCGCTCAGGTCCAGAGCCTCCTTGTACTTGTCGCGTGCCAGGTAGTAGTCCGAAAGCGTCCGGATATAGATAATGTAGTAGGGCTGATAGTTCTGTTTTTTCTGGTATGTGCGGAATGCTTCGATATGTTCATCGGCTTCATCCAGCTCATTGTTGTGTACATGGTAGCTGATGCTGTAGCATTCCAGCAGCATGAAGTAGTCGTTGAGGGCCTTCTTCATCGAGGGTATCTGCTTCACCATCTTGTCGAGCTCTTCCCTCAACTCTATCAGGTAGGACTTCATCTCCTTGTAGCGATTCATCTCATCCAGATAGGAGAGAATCAGTTTGAGCACCATGATTTTCCGTGCCATGGGAGGGTTCTGCTTGAAGAGGTCGTGTGCTTTGTGTAGCGCCTCCTCCATCTCTTTCCACTGTTGGGTGGCCTGACAGGCGATGGCCCAACAGTTGTAGGCCGTAAGTTCCCCCGACACATCGCCCACCTTCTGTGCCTCTTCCACCATTTTTCGCGCCTCGTCTTTGGCATATTCGTAGCTGTGGGCATAGATATAGGTCTGGATAAGGGTATATTTCATCTGGAAATACATGGACCAATATTTGCACCCTTCGGCAATGGGCAGAGCGTAGGAGGTCCAGTAGCGTATGCTGTCGATGTCGCGGTCGCCTTGGGCAAACAGGTGGTTGATGATGAAGGCTACACTGTAGGCGATGACGCTGTCGTCTTCCTGCTCTTGCGCCTCGGTGAGCAGCTTTCTGGCGTCTTGAATACCGTCTTTGTCCATTTGCGTGGCTCGTACTACTCGCTTCCAGGCCTGCATCCGCTCTTTGCCTTGGGGTAGTGCATTGGCCTCCTGGCGCAGCTGTTCAATGGCATGTGTAGGTTCGGCGGCTTGGGGATGGGCAATGGCTTTCTGATTCATGGGGAGGGAAAGGCCCAATACCATGATTGAAAGAAGGATTCCCTTCAATTTTTGAGAAGTTGGTGAGGGCTTATCGCTCTTTTCGCTCTGCTGTTCAGTAGAAGTTTCATTCCCTTCTTTACAAAGCTGTAAAGTAGAGGCCTCATTCCCCGTTTCACTCTGCTGTTCAGGAGAGGTTTCACCACTCTTTTTGTTCTGCTGTTCAGTAGAGGGCTTATCGCTCTTTTCGTTTTGATCTATAGAAGATTCTTGGGGCAAAGGATGGGAAAAGCAGAAGCGAGCCCCCTCGTTGTAGGCGGGATCGATCCAGATGGAACCTCCCAACTGGTGGATAATCAGCTGGCAGATGGAGAGTCCCAGTCCTGTACCCTTTACATTCTCGTGCAGCTTCTCAAACCGGTTGAATACCTTGCTGCGCTTTTCAGGCGCAATGCCGCATCCCGTATCGGTCACGGCAAAGTGGGCCATGCCGTCGTGCAGTTCCAGGGAGAGGGTGATGCTCCCTTCCGAAGTGAATTTGGTGGCATTGATGAGCAGATTGATGAGCATCTGCTGCAGGCGGGCTGCGTCCGTCACTAAATAGAGCTCAGGAAGCGGACTCTCAAATCTCACTTCCGCTAGGGTCTGCTTGATGCGATCGACCGTATCGACCACCTTCTTGCAGAGCGCTATCACCTCCGTACGCTGGCAGGTAAAACGCAGGTGTCCCTTCTCTAAGTTGGACAAATCCACCACATCGTCAATCAGTTTGATGAGCAAATCTGAGTTCTGGAGGATGATTTCGGTACACTGCTCGCGGGTATCTTTGTCGAGATGGCTCTCTGTGAGGATGGAGGAGAACCCTGATAGGGCATTGAGCGGAGTACGTATCTCATGGCTCATGTTGGAGAGAAAGAGATTCTTCCGCTGTATGGAGTGCTCAGCCTGTCGCAGGGCATCGCACAGTTCCTGTTCCGACTCTCTCAGGTGGCGGTTCTTCTGTAGGAGACGCACCAGACTGTAGATGGAGGAGGAGAGGAAGAGAAGCGCTGCAGCTATGTGGATGAGCAGCATGATGATCTTCCGACGTTCGTTGTGAATCTTCAGCTCATTGACCTCATGCAGAGTCTTTTGCAGATTGATTTGTGCGATGTGGCTCCGAGGACTGGTGACGCTCTGCTGCTCCATCTCCTGCCGATAGAGGTCGCAGGCTATGCGAATAGTGTCCGTACCGCACACTCCCCACGAAGGAAGGGAGAAGCCGAACAGCAGCCACAATAAGAGTAATCTTTTCATAATGAGCGTCAGCTCCTTCTGTTTTTTGGTTTTTTCATGTGCGCCATACGGAGTGGAGCCTAGGAGGACTCCGTATGGCACTATCTTCTTTGCAGGCTGGATTAACCCAGAGCCTGTTCAATGTCGGCAATGATGTCCGCAGCATTCTCAATGCCTACGGAGAAACGGATGAGGTCGGGACGTACGCCTGCCTCCATCAGCTGCTCGTCGGTGAGCTGGCGGTGGGTATGGCTGGCTGGATGGAGCACACAGGTACGTGCATCGGCCACGTGGGTGACGATGGCAGCCAGTTTCAGGGAGTCCATGAATCGGATGGCCACATCGCGTCCGCCCTTCAGACCGAAGGTCACCACGCCGCACGAACCGTTGGGCATGTACTTCTGGGCCAGGGCATGATATTTGTCACCCGGCAGTCCGCTGTAGTTGACCCAAGCCACCTTCTCGTTTTTCGAGAGGTACTCGGCCACGGCCTGTGCATTCTTGCAATGCTGCGGCATACGCAGGTGGAGTGTTTCTAAGCCCAGGTTGAGCAGGAAGGCATTCTGCGGACTCTGTATGCTGCCCAGGTCACGCATCAGCTGTGCCGTTGCCTTGGTCATGTAGGCCATCTTGCCGAAAGCCTTCGTGTAGGTGAGTCCGTGGTAGGAGTCATCGGGCTGGCAGAGTCCGGGGAACTTGTCGGCGTGAGCCTCCCAGTCGAAGTTGCCGCTGTCCACTACCGCACCGCCTACGCTGGTGGCATGACCGTCCATATATTTGGTGGTGGAGTGGGTCACGATGTCGGCTCCCCATTCAAAGGGACGGCAGTTGATGGGGGTAGGGAAGGTGTTGTCCACAATCAGGGGTACACCGTGGTTATGGGCGATGCGGGCAAACTTCTCGATGTCCAGCACTTCAAGGGTAGGATTGGAGATGGTCTCTCCGAAGAGACACTTGGTGTTGGGACGGAAAGCCGCACTGATCTCCTCCTCGGAAGCATCCGGATTGACAAACGTAACGTCAATGCCCAGCTTCTTCATGGTCACACCGAAGAGGTTGTAGGTGCCTCCGTAGATGCAGGAGGAGCAGACGAAGTGGTCGCCCGCCTGACAGATGTTGAACACGGCATAGAAGTTGGCCGCCTGTCCGCTGCTGGTAAGCATGGCACCTACGCCGCCCTCCAATGCAGCGATCTTGGCCGCTACGGCATCATTGGTGGGGTTTTGCAGACGGGTATAGAAATAGCCGCTATCTTCCAGGTCGAAGAGTCGGGCCATCTGTTCGCTGGTTTCGTATTTAAAAGTGGTGCTCTGGTAGATGGGGAGTACACGTGGTTCACCCTTCTTGGGGTTCCATCCGGCTTGTACGCAGAGGGTTTCAGGATTTAATTTTTTCATACAACTATACGTTGGTAAATATTGTTTCATTTATACATTGTCGCTTGGCTCCATTTAGGCAAACAGAAATCGCGACAAATGTATAAAAAATCCTTGGATTAGCGTACGCTAAGTACTATAAAAAGTAATCGTGAAGCGGAGAAATCTCAAGTTTACTCTCCGGAAGTTGATTATTCGGATGACTATGTTGCAAATCTGTTACACCTCAGCGCCAGGGAAGATGAGCTCGATGTACTGGTGCTCCATATCCACCATGTAGTTGCCGCCGAAATGCTTTACGGTGAGGCGGTTGATGTGGTGGCGGAGCGAGCTCTCCTGATTCTGACGCACTTCATCGGCCAGCGGAGTACCCTCCACATGGATATGGAGCGAGGTGACGGCAACCCCTGCTGCAGTGGTCTCCCGACGATGCTCGACCAAGCAATGTACCTCCTCCTTCTCCTCTTCGGGGTGGGGGGTAGTGACCGTGCCGACCAATACGCTCTCCAACACCTGCATCATACGGCCCGTGTCCAAGCGCATCGGCCAAGGGGTATCGGGACAGGTGAAATCGAGATGGATAGAGGGATATTTCATCTGTACACTCATCGCTGCATCACGCATCAGCAGTATCAGATCATAATCAGCCAGTTGCCACTTGGTCATGCCCGCCTCAAGGCGTGAGAGGTCCAGTACGCTGTTGACGAGAAACATCAGCTGCTCCGTGTTGAAACGCACAATCTCCCCATACTCTGCACGCTCCTCGTCCGACAGGTCGGGGTCTGTAGCCAGAAGCTGGGAGAAACCCACCACGCTGTGGAGTGGTACACGGATGGCATGGCTCATGGTGGCGAGAAAATGCCGTTTCATATCGTTGGCCTCTTCCGAAATCTGTTTGGCCTGGAGTGTCTCTTCCGTTGCCGCTTTGAGCAGTCGGTTGACGCGTAAAAATCTCATATAGAAATAGATAAGGAGCAGCAGGATGGCGATGGCAATGCCTAAGAGGGCCCACCTCACCTTCTGCTTCATCTGAGCCTCCTCCAGCTCCAAGCGGTCCATCTCATACATCTCCTTAATCTCCTTCATCTGTCTGTCGGAAATGGCCTGATTGAGCGAATCTCTCCGCTGGTCGCTCTCCCGGTAGAGCGGGAGGGCCTTGTCGTACTGCCCCATGGCAAAGTAGATGTCGGCACGATGGGTCAATGCCAGGATGTAGTCATCCTCCTGCAGGTGGTCGCTCTTGATATGGCTGAGTACGGAGTCGTTGTATGCCAGCGCCTTGTCCATCTGCCCTTGGTTGAGGTGGAAGAAGGTGAGAGCCTCGAAGTAGCATTTGTCGTAGAGGTTGTTGGCGGTCTGTTTCCGATATTCCGCGGCCTTGCGCAGATGCAGTCGGGCCTGCTCAAGCTCTCCCACGTAAGAGTAGTAGGTGGAGTAGTCGCACTCAATTATCAGGTAGTAGTAGCTCATGGACGGTTTCAGCTGCGGATAGGCGGAGCATGAACGGTTGATGATCTCCTCTGTCTCCATGGTCAGTTGATTGAGTTCGGCATAGCGTCCGTTAAAGGACATGTAGTCAGACATTTGGAGGAGCAGGTTGAGGCTGACACTCGGAGTGATGTCCTCGTTCAGCAGGCTGTGTGCTTTGCGATACATCTCCAGGGCCTCCTTCCACCGTTTGCTTCCTTGGTAGGCCACACCCATGCAGAAGTAGGAGTTGATGATGCCTTCGGTATAGTCGATGCGTTCCGCCTCGGCGAGCATCACTTTGGACTCTTCGAGCGCATACTCAAAGCGGTCGGCGAAGGTGTAGGCGTTGGTGAGTGCCCGTTGCATGGCGAAGTAGTATTTCCACATACCCCTTTCCTTGGCGAGGGGCAGTCCTTTTCTGCACCAGATGCGGATGCTGTCTATTTGGTTGTCCTGGAAGGTGTAGAGGTGGTTGATGATATAGGTGATGCCGATGCATTTTATCGAGTCTTCCTGCTGGAGTTCTGCCTCTTTGACCAGCTCGCGTGCATCCTCTATGCCGTTGGGCATGGTCTGCGAGGCTTGGGTCAGTTGTGTCTGCTGTTCCAGACGTTCCTTCGTGTGCGGCATGGCTTTGATAACTTTACGCAGGCTATCTATCTTGGTCGGTTCTTGGGCCTTGGCAAACTGTGTCGGCAGACTCAGCAGGCTGATTAACAACAATATTCCCAACAGAGGTGAACCTTTACTCCCTTCAGTTTCTTTACCACCTTTACTTGCAGAAGAGTCACCCTGTATTCCCCTTTTCATTCCACTATTCCGGTTTCCTTCGGTCGTTGAATAATTATCTGCCATGAAAGTTTGATCTTCGCTTGCTGAAAACTCACCCTTCGTTTCCTTTTTCATTTCGGTATTCTGGCTTCCTTCGGTTTGGGACAGTTTTTCTTCCGTTCCCGTCTCTGCAGCTTTTCTTCTCTTCTCCTCTTCCTCGGCTTTGCCTCTTTCGATGGCCCTTTTCCGCTCCTCTATGATGGAGAATTTACGTGGTTTGTTGTCGGCTGTTGTCTGTGGTTTGATTGGATGGGTGAAGCAGAAGCGGGTGCCGTTCGAGTAGTCAGGGTCTATCCATATTCTACCGCCAAACCGTTCGATGATGAGGCGGCAAATAGAGAGCCCCAGTCCCGTGCCTTGCGCACTCTCGTTGAGCTTCTCAAAACGGTTGAATACTTTGTCGCGCTGGTCGGGGGCTATGCCGCATCCCGTGTCGGTGACGCTGAAGAGTGCCATCCCATCGCGGACGGCCAAAGAGAGGGTGATACTTCCCTCAGTGGTAAACTTGGTGGCATTGATGAGCAGATTAATGAGCAGCTGCTGCAGCCGTGCCTCGTCCGTATAGAGGGTCAGCTCCTCCGGTTCCGAAGTAAAGCGTACGTCGGCAGCTGTCTGCTTGATACGTTCCACGGTATCCACCACCTTACGGCAGAGTGACACCACCTCCTGTTCGGCAAAGTGGAACTGCATATTGCCCTTTTCTAAGTTGGACAGATCCACTACATCATCAATCAGCTTGACCAGTAATTCGGAGTTCTGGCTGATGATTTCGTTACATTGTTGTCTTATCTCCATGTCGATGCCACTCTCCGTAAGGATGGAGGAGAAGCCGGAGAGCGCGTTGAGCGGTGTGCGTATCTCATGACTCATGTTGGAGAGGAAAAGATTCTTGGTGAAGATGGAGTGTTCGGCCCTTTGCTTTGCCTCCTCCAGTTCATCCCTTTGCTCCTTCAGCTTTCTGTTTCTGCGTATCAGCTGGTAGGTACCCCATCCGATGAGCCCCAGGATAGCCAGCGCACCTATGCTCAGGTAGAGCAGCACCTCCGCCTTACGCTTTTGGGTACTGAGCATCAGCTCATTCACCTGATAGCGGGCACGCTGCAGGTTGGTCAGGGCCACATAGCTCTGTGCGCTGATGGAGTCGCGCATCGCATTCTCCTGTCGGTAGCGTTCACACTCCTCACGCGCATCCTCGGCCTTCAGCACTGAGGGTATAATCATCATGGCGCAAAGCCAAAACAGAAACAGTCGCTTCATTTTACTTTCTTCCTTAATCCTTATACAAATGCCGTTTGCAATCATTGCCGCATCAATGGGTTGCCTTGCAATCATTGCCTTGCAAATGCTCTTGTACAAAATCTGCTGTACAAATGCACTCTTTTCAGCTGTTGCCTTTCTTTAGGTCGCGGGCTTTCAACTGTTGTCTTTCAGTCGCAGCTTTTCAGCCGTTGTCTTGCAGAACCCTAATCTCTTTGGGGCGATGCAACAGGTTGTTCTCTTTTCTCAAAAGGATACAAAAGTAGAGTTTTATTTTTTACTGACCAAATTTTCTTTTCTCTTCTGCCGCTTCTTTCCCCCATAGAAGTCGTTTCCCTCCCCTTTTCAAGCTCCCAAAAATGACTTTTTTTCTTAAAAAGTACTAAATCAGCCGCTTGGAAAGTTACAATATATACGTGATAATACTACTTTTGTGATATTAAAATGATATGGGTTTAATGCTATGCGTGGAGCCTCTCTCATTCCACTTGGGGACTGGATGATTCATCACAACTAAATAGTAGGATTATGGAAACAAAAGAAAGAAATTTTACGGGATTCAGGATGAATGGTTTCGTCATGATGGCCATTCATCTGCTGTTGCTCACGTCGCTCATCGTCTTCGGTTACTGGCTGCTTGAGGTGTGGTCTATGGTTCTTGCTTCGCTGCTGGTTCTGGTGTGGTTCATCCTAATGGCCGGCTACATTCAGTTGGAGCCCAACGAGGCACGCGTCATGATTTTCTTTGGTACCTACAAGGGCACCTTCCGTGAGACGGGATTCTTCTGGGTGCACCCCTTCTTGGACAAGAAGAAGCTCTCCCTGCGTGCACGCAACTTGGATGTTGAGCCTATCAAGGTGAATGACAAGATCGGCAATCCTATCCTCATCGGACTGGTGCTGGTGTGGAAACTGAAGGATACCTACAAGGCTATGTTTGAGATTGACTCGCAGACCATGGCCGCACAACCGATGCAGAAGGGTGAGGGGGCCAACCAGATTAGCATTGGCAATGTGGTGGCCAACCGAATGAATGCCTTTGAAAACTTCGTGAAGATACAGAGCGATGCGGCTCTCCGTCAGGTGGCCGGACAATATGCCTACGACGATAATGAGGCCGATGTGCAGGAGTTGACTCTCCGCTCAGGTGGTGAGGAAATCAACGAACAGTTGGAGCAGAAGCTCAACGAAAGGTTGGACATGGCAGGCATGGAGGTGGTGGAAGCGCGGATCAACTATTTGGCTTATGCCCCTGAAATTGCGGCTGTGATGCTCCGACGCCAGCAGGCATCTGCCATCATTACTGCTCGGGAGAAGATTGTCGAGGGGGCGGTGTCTATGGTGAAAATGGCGCTTCAGAAACTCTCCCAAGAGCAGATTGTGGAGCTGGATGAGGAGAAGAAGGCGGCTATGGTGAGCAATCTTTTGGTGGTGCTCTGTGCCGATGAGGCGGCCCAGCCGGTCGTGAATACGGGCACACTCAACCATTGATTCCCTGTTAGCAGCTCTCCAACGGCAGATTTTGTTTGCTGATTTCAGAGGCAGACTCAACAACTGACTCAGAGGTACACTCTCAACGACTGAATCAACAGCTGTTTTCTGCGGATAATCCGGGAATTAGCAGTTTTTCCGCCGTTGCAGATTGAGGCTTTTTCCGAATATAAACGATTGTTATGGTATGATAATGATTTATAATTGTTGCCTAGATGTTGCTAAGGCGGTCGTTCGAGAGTCAGCCAAGGGGACAATAACGTTTTATACCCATAGAACAAAAAGATGAAGAGAATGAAAACTGGATATTTTTTGATGGCTATACTCCTGCTCATGGGGTGGGGGAGTAAGGGCTCGGCAGATGAGGGTGTGAGGAGGATAGAGGTGGTGGTGCAGACCGATACGTTCCGCTTGCCCGCCACGCTGACCTTGCCTTCGCCGTTGGCAACTATAGCCTTTGCAAAGGCACAAAAGTCGGCAAAGACCACTTCGGGAGCCGGAAGTGAGAAAGGGATGTCAGCTTCAGGAATCGTAAGTGAGAAAGGGATGTCAGCTTCAGGAATCGTAAGTGAGGAGGGGGTGTCAGCTTTAGGAATCGTAAGCGAGAGAGGAGTATCTTCTCGAGGAAATGAATTTGTTAAAATACCCTGTGTGGTGATGGTGCATGGTTCGGGCCCCAACGACCGGGATGAGACCGTCGGCCCCAACAAACTGTTCCGCGACCTGGCCGACTCTTTGGCCGCCTACGGTATAGCCTCTCTGCGCTACGAGAAACGCACGCGGGTCTATGGCGCGGCCTCCCTGCCGGCCGGACGTGTGCTGGACTATGATGTGGAGGTGGTGGATGATGCCTGTTCGGCGTTGGCTTTGGCGGCGGCTCACGAGGAGATTGACCCCTCGCAGATTTATCTGCTCGGTCATAGTCTGGGCGCGTTGCTGGCTCCCCGCATTGCCGAACGCTATCCCTCCGTGGCGGGCGCGATGATGCTGGCTCCCCCCGCACGCAAGCTGCCGGAGCTGATGCTGGGCCAGGGGCTTTACCTCAAGCAACTCTATGGCAAGATGGTGGGTTTACCGCCGATGATGATGCAGCAGTTGGAAAATCTGGTGGAGCAGTCGCGTAACGCACTCCGCTGGGGCACTCCGCAGTATGATGAAACCATAGGATTGCCCAAGGGGCTGACTCCCTCATACATCGAGGCCGACCGTGCCTACCAGCCTGTGGTCACAGCCTGTCGTATCGCCACACCGCTACTCCTCATCCAAGGTGAGCGCGACTATCAGGTGACTCTGGTGGATTACGCCCAATGGTGCACCGGTCTGATGATGCGCAAGAATGTCACTTTCCGTTGCTATCCCAAGCTCAACCACCTGATGCGTGAGGGAGAAGGCATGGGCACCCCTATGGAGTATGCCACGGCCTCTCCGCTTCCCTCCTATGTGGTGCAGGATATCATAGCGTTTGTGCGTAAATAGGCTTACTTATCAATTTAAAATACAGTATCTTATGGAGAGCGAGAACAAAATTGGAAATCCCCCTTCAACGTCCACCAAGAGTTTCGTCCTGCGTGTAGATGCGGAGACGATGGCAGCCGTGGAGAAGTGGGCTGCTGACGAGTTCCGCAGTACCAACGGACAGCTACAATGGATTATTCATGAAGCCCTGCGCAAGAGTGGAAGGTTGAAGAAGAAATGATTTTTTAATTTACAATTTATAATTTACGTTTTACGTTTTGCATTTTACGGTTTATAATTTACAATTGAGTTGATGTGTTGATAAGTTGACAATATCGTTTTCGGACGGTATATCGAGGTGAGGAGAAACTTGAATGAATAAATAAAGAATGAAAAAGATTAAGATTGGGCTTTTGGCCCGCATTATCCTGGCAATAGCCTTGGGTATTGGGTGCGGACAGTTTCTGCCGCAATGGGTGGTACGTCTGTCTGCCACTTTCAACGGACTCTTCAGCGAGTTCCTCGGGTTTATCATTCCCCTGATTATCGTGGGATTAGTCACTATGGCCATTGCCGACATTGGCCAGAAGGCTGGCAAGATGCTGATAGTCACCGTACTCATCGCCTACGGATCCACCTTATTTGCCGGTTTCCTCTCCTATTTCACCGGTACCACTTTCTTTCCCATGCTCATTGAACCGGGAGTCAAGTTGCAGGAGGTGAGTCAGGCAGTAGGTGTCTCACCCTATTTTTCCGTCTCCATTCCTCCGCTGATGAACGTCATGACCGCCCTTATCCTGGCCTTTGTGCTCGGTTTGGGTCTGGCCCATTTGGAGCGTCAGGCCTTGCGCCAGGTAGCCGCAGACTTTCAGGAAATCATCGTCCGTACCATCAGCCGTGCTATCATTCCTCTCTTACCCTATTACATATTCGGAATCTTTCTCAATATGACTCATACCGGGCAGGTAGCCTCCATCCTGATGGTCTTCATCAAGATTATCGGTGTCATCTTCGCCCTTCACATCTTCATCCTTCTGCTTCAATATGGAGTTGCCGGACTGCTGACCGGCCGCAATCCCCTTCGTCTGCTGCAGCGTATGCTGCCCGCCTACTTTACCGCATTAGGCACACAGAGTAGTGCCGCCACCATTCCCGTTACGCTGGAGCAATGCAAGCAGAACGGAGTGAGTGCAGATGTAGCCGGCTTCGTGGTGCCCCTCTGCGCCACGATTCACCTCTCCGGTTCCACGCTGAAGATTACCGCTTGCGCCTTGGCATTGATGATGATGCAGGGACTTCCCTACAGTCCTGGTATGTTTGCCGGTTTCATCTTCATGCTTGGTGTCACGATGGTGGCTGCTCCCGGTGTGCCCGGTGGAGCCATCATGGCCTCTCTCGGTGTGCTGCAAAGTATGCTGGGCTTTGGTGAAGAGGAGCAGGCGCTGATGATAGCCCTCTACATTGCCATGGACAGTTTTGGTACCGCCTGCAACGTGACGGGCGATGGAGCCATTGCCCTGGTCGTGGACCGCTTTTCCAAGGGCCGTCAGAACCCCTCTTGATGATTCCTTCTTTCCCCCTTTTGACATACTTGCAAAGAACAAGATAGTATGTCAAGGGGGGCGTAAGGCGCAAAGATCCATGGGAACGTGAAGAACTCATAGAGATGTGAAGAACAAACTGTGACGCGAAGAACCGACAGGCAAATATTTCGTCAGTTTGTTAATGCGAGCTCAATTGTAAATTGTAAAATTGAGTACCTTCGTTCGCTCAATTGTAAATTATATATCATTTTCGTTCCAGCTCCTGGAGGTTTTCTAATCGCTTGGATTCCAAGAACTCATAAATGCCGCAGAGATGTTCTTTGACGCGCTGGTGGCCGAACTCATACACTTTGGTCACAAGTCCGTCAAGGAAGTCGCGGTCGTGGGAAACGAGGATGAGTGTGCCATCGTAATCCATCAGCGCCTGCTTGAGGATATCCTTGGTCTTGAGGTCCAGGTGGTTGGTCGGTTCGTCAAGAATCAGCAGATTGACCGGTTCAAGGAGCAGGCGCATCAAGGCCAAGCGCGTACGTTCACCGCCCGAAAGCACCTTCACCTTCTTCATCGAAGCCTCCGGCGAGCCGAACATGAAAGCCCCCAGCAGGTCACGGATTTTGTTGCGAATTTCTCCCTTTGCCACCTCGTCGATTGTTTGGAACACAGTCAGATTCTCATCCAAGAGCGAGGCCTGGTTCTGCGCAAAGTAGCCGATCTGCACGTTGTGCCCCAGCGTCAGCGTCCCTTCATGTTCAATCTGCCCCATGATGCACTTCACCAAGGTCGATTTGCCCTCACCGTTGCGTCCCACGAAGGCCACTTTATCTCCTCGTTCGATGGTGAGTGTAGCTCCGCTGAAGACACGATGGTCGCCATACTGCTTGCCCACCCCCTCCATCACTACGGGATAACTGCCGCTACGAGGTGAAGGCGGGAATTTGAGTCGCAAGGCCGAGGTATCCTCTTCGTCCACCTCTATCAGTTCCAGCTTCTCCAGCATCTTGACTCGGCTCTGCACCTGCAGCGTCTTGCTGTAGGTACCCTTGAACCGCTCGATGAAATCTTTCGTCTCCTGAATCATCTTCTGCTGCTCCTCATACTGCTTCTGCTGCTGTTCGCGTCGCTCCTTGCGGAGGGTAAGGTAGTGCGAGTAGTTGACCTTGTAGTCGTAGATACGTCCCATGGTCACCTCGATGGTGCGAGTGGTGATGCTATCCACGAATTTCCGGTCGTGGCTGATGACCACCACCGCCATGGAACTGTTGATAAGAAACTCCTCTAACCAGCCGATAGACTCGATGTCCAGGTGGTTGGTCGGCTCGTCCAAGAGCAGCACATCCGGGTCCAGAAGCAGCAGTTTGGCCAGTTCGATGCGCATTCGCCACCCACCGCTGAAGTCACTCGTAGGCCGGTTGAAGTCCGTCCGTTCGAAGCCCAGACCTAAGAGCGCTTTCTCCACATCCTCCTCAAAGTGAGTGAGGTCAATGGCATAGAATTTCTCGCTCAGGGTAGCTACCTGTTCAATCAACTGCATGTACGAGTCGCTCTCGTAGTCTGTGCGTGTAGCCAACTCATTGTTCATCGCTTCAATCTGCGCCTCCATCTGTCGGAGGTGGTCAAAAGCCATGGAGGCCTCCTCAAAGACCGTTCGTCCATCCTCCGTCATCAGGTGTTGCGGCAGATAGGCGATGACGCAATCCTTGGGAGCCGTCACTTTTCCGCGGGTAGGCTGTCTCACCCCGGCAAGAATCTTGAGCAGGGTAGATTTTCCTGCACCATTTTTGCCCATCAGGGCGATGCGGTCCTTCTCGTTAATTTGGAAACTGATGTCGCTGAATAGGGTAGTGCCGCTGAATTCTACGGCCAATCCATCTACTGATACCATGAATGATTCTATTGATTTGTTTATTAATTCGCTTTTCTTCCGAACCTCTTCCCGTTTCTTTTCCCAATCCTCGTCCCCCTCTCTTCTCCCGTTCCTTCTCCCGAGAATAATTTGCTCCGTTCAATCGCATTTTCCCTTACCTCATTCCCACTCTCTCTTCTCCCGTTCCTTCTCCCGAGAATAATTTGCTCCGTTCAATTGCAGGGAAGAAAGCAAAGAGCTTTATGCATCAACTTTGTTCAGAGTGAGAGGCCGCGGCAGGCAGTTCCTCCAGCCCAGGCAGCAGCCAGTCCCAGTAGCAGGCTCAGCAGAACGTAGAGCAGCCAAAGGGCGTAGTGGCCCTGACGGATGAGGGAGAGCGACTCATAGCTGAAGGTGGAGAAGGTGGTGAATCCGCCGCAAAAGCCGGTGGTGAGCAGCAGACGGGTCTCCGCCGAGAGATTGAGCCGTGAGGAGAGGGCATAGAAGAGTCCGATGAGGAAGCATCCCGCGATATTGGCGGAGAAGGTTCCCCAAGGGAAAAGCGAGACTTGTTGCAAGAGCGATGTTGACACTCCTGATAAAAGCGTTGCCTGTTCGGGAAGCGGCTGCATCAGCTCGGGCATCGGCTCTGTCACTTCTGTGAGCGGCTGCACCATCTCGGGCATCGGCTCTGTCACTTCTGTGAGCGGTTGCATCAGCTCGGGCATCGGCTCTGTTACTTCTGTGAGCGGCTGCATCAGCTCGGGCATGGGTTTCGTCACTTCTGTGAGCGGTTTCATTAGCTGAGAGAGGCCGTAACGGAGGACGCTGCCGGTACCTCCACCAAGGAAAATCAGCAACAGCGTCTTCATGCCTGAGGTACTTGAGTTGCAAAATAGCAGGCCATGGCGATGAGTAGCAGACCTACTGTTCCATAACACCAGCGGGCACCTCTACGGCCAAAGGAGTTGACGGCAAACTGGGCGTTGCGAGCCGTGAAGAACCAGTCCCAGTTGCAGAGCGAGGCCAGCAGAGCCAGCAATCCCGTGAGGGCGAAGATGCCTAAAATCAGGTAGTGGCTCATACTTCGGGATCCTCTATGGTAATCTTCCGCGACTCATCATCGGCCACCTCAATGGTCACCTTTACCGTCCCCTCGGGCAGAAGTTCCTCCACCAGTTCAGGCCACTCGATGAAGCAGAGTGCTCCGCTGTAGAAGTAGTCCTCATAGCCCATGTCATAGACCTCCTCCAACTTCTTGATGCGGTAGAAATCAAAGTGATAGATCAGTTCGCCGGCCAGGTCCGAACGGTACTCGTTGACGATAGCAAAGGTGGGTGAGGTGATGACATCGCTCACTCCCAGCTCTTCGCAGAGAGCCTTGATGAAGGTAGTCTTTCCTGCCCCCATTTTTCCGTAGAAAGCGAAGACCGTGTGGTCGTCCATCAGCTCCACAAACTGACGTGCAGCCTCTTGAAGCTGTTCTGTAGATTGGATAGTAATCTGTTTCATATCTTAGGATCAATTATCATTGTTCTTTGTTCATTCTCAGTCACTTGACAGAGGAAACCTCTACCGTCTGTCGTCTCCTGTGCATCCACCGATATACCACCGTTACCAGTTTGGTTACCGTATAGATGAGAATGGAGACAAAGATGATGGAGGCACCGGAAGGTACGTTGAAGTCGTAGGAGAAGAGCAATCCTGCCACACAACTCACAAATCCGATGGCCATGCTCAGCCATGCCATACGTCCAAAGCTATGACAGAAGAGGTTGGCCGTCATCTGCGGCAATGTCAGTAGTGAGATGACCAGTACGATGCCCACCATGCGGAGACAAGCCACCACTGTGAGCGCTATGCACATCATCAGCAGATATTCCATCAGCCTCACCCTCATCCCCTGTGCGCGGGCAAATTCGCGATCAAAGGCTACGGCTACAATTTGCCGTTCAGCCAGTCCGAAAAAGAGCAGCAGCACCATCGTCAGCACACCGATAAACCAGAGGTCACCCGCTGTGATGGTGAGGATATTTCCGAAGAGGTAGGCCGATAGGTCGGGAGTGAAACCCGGTGAGAGAAAGCTGAAAATCACGCCTACCGCCATGCCCAAGGCCCAGAAGACAGCGATGGCCGAGTCCTCGCGCATGTCCTGCCGCTTGCTCAGCCACTCCACTCCGAAAGCCGAAAGTACCGAGAAGACGGCTGCCGAAAGGATAGGTGGAATACCGGCAAAGAGTCCGATGCCTATGCCGCCGAACGAAGCGTGCGTCAGTCCCCCGCTGATGAAGACCAGTCGTCGTGTCACGATGTAGGTGCCCACCCATCCGCAGGCGATACTCGCCAGCAGACTACCCAGCAAGGCCCGCTGAAAAAAAGTATATTGTAAAAGTTCGCTCATCGTTCTCTCCTTTCCGTTGTAATCCTTCTCCCGCAGTTCCCTTTACCGAAGATAAATCGTGTGTCTATTGTCGTTGTCATCGTTCTCTCCTTTCTCTGATAATCAGATAGACTTCGTCCTTGAGTTCCTCGGGTAGGTCAATCCCCCTGAGTTGAAGGCTGCGCACCCATCCGGCCACCTCCTCCTCGCGCATGGTGTAGAAGACCTCCCGGAACTCATCTTCTTGCTCCGGCGTGTAGGCATCCGACGGCATGCCGATATACAGGTCCAGTTCCTCATCGTTGTAGTACTCTATTTTCTTGCTTACGGCTGCCAGCAGGCTCTCTTTTTCGCACACCTCATGCTGTCCGCAGCATTCGCTATCGACCGTAGTCACCTCCGGTATGGATTCAATCTCCCCGCGCTCCATCTTTTTCCGAAGCCGGTAGTTCCGCACCATTCCTGCTGCAGCAGCGAATCCTAGGATTGCTAATAGGCTGATTATCAATATCCACATAAGTTCATTGCATAATTTGGTGCGAAGATACGACTTTTTCTTCAAGCGTCCCCCCTTGCTCCGCAGTTTTTTTGCTTTACGGGGCTGCCGGAACTCAACTCTTTCCCTCCCTTTTCCCTTTCGTTTCACGAGCTGCCGGAACTCACACCTCACCTCTCTTCCCGTTGTCGGTCAGCACGTAAGAAGAGACCGGCCAGTAAGGTACCTGAGATGCTGTGCCAGGCACAGGAGATGGCGCAAGGCAGTACGGACAGAGGCTGTGCGGCAAAGAAAGTGCTTGCCAGGACGGTGGCCAGTCCTGCGTTCTGCATACCCACCTCAATGGAGAGGGTACGTCGCTTGGGGGTGTTGAAGCGGGCCAGGCGGCCAGCACTCCACCCCAAGAGATAACCCAACGAATTGTGGCAGAGTACCACCGCAAAGGTGGCGATGAAGAGCCAGAGACCACGAGCCAGCAGGTCATCATGTACCGTGCTGATGACTCCGCCCACAATGCAAGCCAGGCAAATCACACTGCTGCCGGGCATCAGCGATTGGATGACGGGAAAGGCTGGACGATGAGAGTAGCGGTAGTTGAGCAGGCAGCCGCAACTCACAGGCAGAATGGTGACAATCAAGATGTTGATAAACATCCCAACGGCATCTATCTCAATAATCTCTCCGGCGGTAATCTGCAGCAGAAGAGGGGTCATGACGGGGGCAAGTAGGGTAGAGGCACAGGTCATGCCCACCGAGAAGGCTACATCGCCACGGCAGAGAAAAGACATGATATTGCTCGATACTCCGCCCGGACAACAGCCCACCAGCAGGATGCCCAAAGCCAATGCTGGCTCCAGATGAAAGAGTTTGACCAACAGCCAGGCCACCCCCGGCATGATGAGAAACTGGGCACACGCCCCGATAAAGATGTCCCAAGGTCTGCGTGCCACGACAAGGAAGTCTTCGGTGGTGAGTGTCAGTCCCATGGTCAGCATGATCAGTCCCAGAATCACCGTTTGTGTAGTCCCTCTTACCCATTCGAAAGCCTGTGGCAGGAAGAAGGTGAACAGTGCCACAGCGATGATGAAGAGTGAGGCGTGCTGGGCCAGCCATGCGCTTCCCGCCGCCATCTGTTTGATCCATGATTTGTCAGTCATTTTTCCTGAATAATGTTTCGCGCTGCAAAAGTAGTAAGAAATTCGGTAAACTGATGATACCGCCTCGCAGAAATATGGCTTTAAATCAATGAAGGTTCCAAGTAGTACATTAGAGCTGAACGATGGGTTTGACAATATCAAAACGAAGACCTAAGGCAGAGAGTATTCGGAGGAACAGGGAGGCGCTGGGGTCAACCAAGCCATTCTCTATCTTGGAGATGTATGACTTGTTGGTGCCAATTTTTTTTGCAAGTGCTTCCTGTGTCATCTTTTCTTGCTTGCGTGCCTCCATTATTATCTGCCCTATGCAATATGCCTCTGCCTCACGATTGAAACCCTCGCGCTCAGGGGTGCCAGGTTTCCCAAACTGGGCATCCATGATTTCATCGAAACTGTGGAGATTACTATTTGTCTGCATAATACTGATTCTTTAAATTTATTGCTTTATCAATTTCTTGTTTCGGTGTCTTCTGACTCTTCTTCTGAAAACCATTGAAAAGGATGACAATGTTTCCATTGTCTAGGATAAAAAAGACACGATAAATATTGCCGTTGTGGTTTGCCCTTAGCTCAAAGATGCCATCACGGATGGACTTCACGAACTTCTCATTCCATCGCTGTTCCGTCTTGACATACTGTAGAACATATGCTATCTTACGTTGGGCGGCAGAATCTAATGAGTTATAGAAGTCAATGAAATAATGCTTATAGTATTGAATTTCACGATTTATGTTGCGAAAATACGAAACAGTTTATATATATGGAAACTTTTGTGCTTGTTTGTTTTATTATTTAGAAATATTTAACCGGTTATGGGCTTCATTGCTATTGCACATCCATGTCGTCTTCACTTCTGCTGCACCTCAGCACCTGTAGTTCACGAATCACATAGCAAAGCTAAGGTGCCAAGATGGCAGAAAGGGTATGCTGGTGGAAGTGTGAGGGTAGGGGATCTCTTCTCGTTCGGCTAAACATCGGTGTGAGGGAGAATACATATGGGCAAAAATTAAATAAAATGGCGATTTTTTAGGCTGAATGTGTACATAATGAAGAAACTTTTATAATTTTGTTACCGATAAGACGAGTCATTAATATAAGATAGTACTATGGCTAAATTTGCACATTATATACTCCAATATATCAGGGATAACCTCTTTGCCGATCTGGCATGGGCCAGAAGACAGGAGCTCTTGGGCCAGCTGTTTGTCCGTAATGACAGCATAGATTTCACACAGTACTCGGACAATTCCTCGGAACTGCACATCCATCAGGTGTACCATCTCACGCTCAATGAGAACATCATTGTCATGCGCATAGCTCCCGACAAGCGGAAGGAGGTGGTCCAGAATTTCAAGACTAAACTGGTCAAGAACCAGCCTCCTTGCTATGTCATCATCGACAACCGGGAGGGCTGCCGCACCATAGCCATACAGCGCAACCGGGAGGCTTATCACACTACCGAAACGCTGCGCGATGTACTTGAGAAGACCCTCCATAAGGCGATGATGGGCGAGCATCACATAGGTGTCACGCTCCATCCCCAATACTATCCGGCCGACTTCTACAATACGTGGAGATACAGGCAGTACAATACGCATGCCATCCGCTTCCTCATCAGCGACAGCAGCCTACCCGAAGCAATCCAGAAGAAGCAATGGACAGAGGATTCCATCACCGGCCCCCTCCTGACATTTTGCGAGGAGGCGGCCAGGAGCGGATATCCCAGCGTGTACGAGCTAAGGAAGCGTCCGAACGAAAATTACATGGCGGTGGACTATGACTCTGCCATCATACGTCAGCTGGTGAATCTGCAGGCTGTCACGGGAGGAGGCATAGAGCTGGTGACCAAAGATGGGGAGCGCTTCGAATGTTTTATCGATAGCGATGAGCAGAGCCAGAAGATTGTGACCTCGGAGATAGATAAAGGCTACCTCGATGCGCTGTTTCCCGATGAGGGTGTGACGCGCAATCCGGAGGCGGAGCATCAGAGGCGCGAGGCTGAACAGCATGTTCTGGAGTATGTCAACCGGATGAAGGAGGCGGCAAACGAGGTGGGCGTTGGCGGGGCAGCGGAGGAGTCTGGAAAGGTGTGATGCCTCCTCCGGTCATGCTAACCTTATATTGACAAACAAGAAACGTAGGAATATCATGATAGAGAGATTGAATACCATGGAGGCAAGGCGGATGGTCCGCTGTCAACTAATCAGAGACGATGTGTTTATCATAGCCCATGAGGCGGTCAAGGAGCTCACCCCCAAGTATGCCGTGGAGGAGCTCTTCCTTGAGGCACGCAAACTGGCAGATTATATCTGTGCCAACAGGATTGTGGAGAGAGAGTTTTTGGAATACGATGTGGACGAACTGCGTGCCGAGGTGGACGATGAGCTCTCGCTTCATCTTATCCTTTGCCTCACCCTGCTCCATCTCCTGGCCCTGCGCAAGACGCAAGAGATAGCCACCGAGGCTGCACGGGGACTGATGCACTTCTGTATGGCCTACGAGGGGATGGCCGACTTTCTGTGTAAGGTCCGCACTAAGGAGCAGAAGTGCTGGATCCAGGGAAAACGTTGCGAACTGGTCAACTACCATCTGACTGAGGTGCTTCAGTCTGACTCGGACGTGAAGGTGAAGCGGCAGCAGATCATGGAGATTACTGACCTGGCCGGGGCGTATGATGAGAAGGTGATGGGGGGTGTGCTGGCTGTGCTCTCCGAATACAACGACCACAACGGTCACACCTATCAGGAGTCTGTCGATATGCTGCGTCAGAAGATGAAAGAGAAATCGGATCCCAGCATCCATATTGACAGAGTAAATGATATTTACGGCAATGAAAAAGTGATTCTCGCCGATGGACAAAGGTATAATTGGTAAAAATAGTATAAATATGATAGAAGAAAAGCAGGGAAAAGGGCCCGATAAAGTTAAAAAGGGAAGGGAAGTGTCGGGTGTTCATATGCAGTTCAACGGTTGCCGGGTAACTATCGGCACGATGTTCGATATTCACGATAACAATCAGATCATCATCAATAATGGGCCATTGCCACAAGCCGCTGCGTCTGATGATAATCAGCCGACTGCATCACCTGACAAGCAGCAGGAGACCGCTGCGTCCGATGGTGACAGGCAGGCTGCTTCGTCAGCTTTTCAGCCGCAAACTGATGCGTCTGATGATAATCAGCCGACTGTTTCGTCCGGCGGGCAGCAGGAGAAACGATTGAAGCAGGAGAAGAAGAGGGGGCAGAAGCGGGCAGATCGGCCAAGGGAGAAGTATCATGGGATGGACTACCCGGTCTTCTCCAAAGGAATCCGGGTGTCGGATCATCATATCATAGCGATGTACCAATATCTTGTGACTAAGGGGTGGCTAAGTGCGCAGACCAGTCAGGGAGAATTTCTCCGGCTCTTCTCCGGAAAGAGCAACGACTGTGAAATCATCTGGATGGGGCTGCAGCAGGTGGGGCGTGAAGAGTCTGTACGGGTGGGCGTCTCTGCACTTTATTTCCTTTTCAAGCAGCTCTCTGACGAGAAACTCATCTGCTCCAAACAGAAGGTGGGGGTCATCCTGGAGTCGCATTTCGTGGATAAAGAGGGGCACTTCCTGCAGTCGGTAAGCAATGTCATGCGGGCATCGGCCACGGCAAAGGAGGTTATCGACTGGGTAATGACTATTATGAGGTACTCGCCCAATGCTGAGGATCTGAGCAAACTGCTGGAGAATGAGATGGGGTGAAGGGTAATAGGGAGAGGCCCTACTGATGGAAACATGGATGGAACGGGGAAATTTTTTTTCGATTTTTTTTCCGCAACGCAAGCTCCGATGGTTCAGGGGCTTGCGTTTTTTTATGCCCGTAAGTCAACGGGGCTGGAAGAAATTCCATCCAGTTTTCCATCACTCTTTCCATCAGAAAAATGGCCCTTGGGCGGAATTGTGGATGCGCTTCCGTCACGAAGGCTGGAGCCAACGTCCGCAATCCAATAAATTTCTTTCTATGCAAAAAAGAAGTTTTGAAGCCAGAGGCAGCCAAAGCCGTTCGCCTCGCCTTTTGGGAGAACTCCTCAGAGAGATTTTCCCCGTCCAATGGCCCGTTGCTGTGGAGCGTACCGCAGCTGTCGGTCCGCGTGTTTCATTGCTTGCAGCCGGTTCGCTTACAGCTGCTGGTCCGAGAGTTTCATTGCTTGC
>CAMGIP010000031.1 GCA_946056155.1 uncultured Mediterranea sp.
GGCGGCAATGGCAAAGGAGATGGTGATGGCAGGTCCGGTATAGCTGGCCGCTACGGTACCTGTAATGGAAAAGAGTCCGGCACCGATGATGACGCCGACTCCCAGGGCTACAAGGCTCCAGGGACCCAGTACTCGTTTCAATGTTTTGTTGCCTGTGGCATTGGCTTCGGCCAACAGTTCTTCCAGTGGTTTCTTCGTAAAAAGGCTCATTTTCTATTTGTTTCAATTTATCGTTCTTTTTTTCTTCCGCGGCTTTTGCCTCTCCGCTGAGGGCTCCAACCGTCTGTTCTCGATTCACCTTTTACTGCTTTTTTTCTTTTCCTTCTTATTCATTCCCGGTAGGTTGTTCGCGCTATGATGATCATTACTTCGGTTCTTGAGCAGATCGCTTTTCGTTTTGTGGGTGTTGGTGGGGCTTTCACAAGTCATTAGCTCACCCTAAGTTGACAGCTTGACAAGTTGTCAAGAGAGAGAAATCAATGTCCGCTGCGGTATTTGCTCTCCTCCTTATCCTCCAGCATACTGAGGTAGGAGGCATAGCGCGACTCGCTGATGTAGTGCTCCTCTACGGCTTGGCGAACAGCACAACCGGGTTCGTGGCGATGGGTACAGTTGCCATATCTGCAGTTCGCTGAGGTGCGGAAGATTTCGGGGAAGTAGTGGCCTATCTCCTCCACCTCCATGTCGAAGGTGCCGAAGCCCTTGATGCCCGGGGTGTCAATCAGGTAACCGCCTCCAGGTAAGGGGAACATCTCGCTGAAGGTAGTGGTGTGCATACCCTTGTTGTGTACGGCTGAGATTTCGCCAGTGCGTGCCTCGGCGTGGGGAAGAAGCGCGTTGATGAGCGTTGATTTACCCGTGCCGGAATTGCCCGAGAGCAGGGTGATACGTCCGTTCAGCTCCTGATGCAGCTGCTCAACCCCTTGACCCAACAGGGCCGAAATCTTCAGGCATGGATAGCCGATGGTGCTATAGAGATGGATGAGGCTATCCAAATAGTGAAGCTCCTCCTCGTCCAGCGCATCCACCTTGTTGAAGAGCAGGGTCACCGGCACACGGTATGCTTCGGCAGTAGCCAGAAAGCGGTCGATGAAGGTTGTGGAGGTCTCCGGATGGTTGACGGTGACCAGCAACAGGCACTGGTCCAGATTGGCCGCCAGGATATGGCTCTGCTTGGATAGGTTGGATGCCCGGCGTATGATGTAGTTTTTCCGCTCCTCAATCTCTTGGATAAAAGCTGTGCCTTCGGCATTGCAGATGATGCTGACGCGATCACCTACAGCCACCGGATTGGTACTGCGGATGCCTTTCAGCCGGAAGTTGCCCTTGACTTTGCACTCGATGGTCTTTCCTTCGTCGGTCTTGACCAAATACCAGCTGCCTGTATTCTTGATAACTAAGCCGTTCACTATAGGGGTAGTAAAAATCAAGTTTCGCAAGCAGAGCATATCCGCTTGCGAAACTTGGGGTGCGTATTATACGGTCATAATCTCTTTGTCCTTGGCTGCCAGCATATCATCAATCTGCTTGATGTATTTGTCGTGGAGCTTCTGCAACTTCTCTTCGCCTCCCTTTTGGGCATCTTCAGCCAGACCCTCTTTTACTGACTTCTTGAACTGGTCGATGGCATCGCGGCGGGCATTGCGTACGCTAACCTTGGCTGTTTCGCCTTCGCCCTTGCATTGCTTGGCCAACTGGCGACGGCGTTCTTCGGTGAGGGGCGGGATGCCGATGCGGATGATCTCTCCGTTGTTTTCCGGCATGATGCCTAAGCTGGAGTCGATGATAGCCTTCTCAATGACACGGAACATGCTCTTGTCCCAAGGCTTGATGGCGATGCTGCGTGCATCGGGTGTGGTTACGGCTGCCACATTGTTGATAGGTACCATGCTGCCGTAGGAATCTACACGGATGCCATCCAGCAGACGTACATCAGCTTTTCCTGCACGGATATGGGCCAAAGCATCTTCAAGATACATCACGGCCATATCCATCTTCTCTTGAGCTTCGTTCAATATTTCCTTTACCTCTTTCATATTTGTCTGATTTTAATTGTTATTAATCGTAAATAGATTTGCTGTCACTGCGTTCGTTGTCCGTCAGTTGTGTACCAGGGTACCAATTTCTTCGCCCGACATCACCTTCTTCAGGTTGCCTACGGTATCCATGTCGAAGACGATGATGGGCAGGTTGTTTTCCTTGCACATACAGGTGGCGGTGAGGTCCATCACCTTGAGGCCGCGCTTGAGTACCTCATCATAAGTGATGTCATGGAATTTGGTGGCGGTGGGATCCTTCTCAGGGTCAGCAGTGTAGATACCATCTACGCGGGTACCTTTGAGCATCACATCGGCCTCAATCTCTATGCCGCGGAGGCTGGAACCGGTGTCGGTGGTGAAGTAGGGGTTGCCTGTACCTGCCGACATGATGACCACCTCTCCGGCTTCCATACATTCGATGGCGCGCCACTTATTGTAGAACTCACCAATTGGTTCCATGCGCACGGCGGTCAGCACGCGGGCCTTGACTCCGATGGCCACCAAGGCAGAGCTCAGTGCCAGGCTGTTGATGACCGTAGCCAGCATACCCATCTGGTCGCCCTTGACCCGGTCAAAACCTTTGCCCGCTCCGCTCAGTCCGCGGAAGATATTGCCACCGCCAATCACGATACCTATTTGCACGCCCATGGCATGTACCTCTTTAATCTGTTCTGCATATTCGGCCAATCTTTTTTCATCGATGCCGTACTGCTTTTCTCCCATCAGGCTTTCGCCACTGAGTTTGAGTAATATTCTTTTGTAGTTGGACATAACAGGTGATTTTTTTGATATTGCCCCAAAGGTAGTGTTTTTTTTTTATTTTGCAATCATACGATATACAGATTTGCGCAGTAAAGTTTGCACAAGGCCTCTTACAGCGAGATAAGCGAGGAAAGAGAGCCACAGGGCATGATTGCCCCACAGGTCGTGGAGCAGGGAATGGAGGAGAAAGAAGGTGAGTGCTGCGGTGGCCATGGAGAGGAGCATGCCCCGGGTGGCGGTGGCTCCGATGTAGATGCCGTCCCAGATAAAAGCGGAGACTCCTGCCACTGGGATGAGCATGGCCCAAACTACATAGTCGCGTGCTTGCTCCAGTACGGTGGGTTCGGAGGTGAGGAGAGAGAGGAAAGGTTCTCCTCCAAGCGCGTAGGTCAGCGTGAAGAGTAGGGCCATGAGGAGACCCCAGTGAAAGAGGTGGCGCACAGTAGAGTGGAAGGCATCGGCATTACGGGCACCGATGAAACGTCCGCTGAGGGCCTCTCCCGCAAAGGCAAAGCCATCCATGATGTAGGAGTAGAGGGTGAAGAGCTGCATCAGCAGGGTGTTGACCGCCAGTATCACCTCTCCCTGCTGGGCTCCTGAAGCGGTGAAGGAGAGGGTGACGGCTACCAGGCAGAGGGTGCGCAGGAAGATGTCGCGGTTGACCGTGAAGAAGCGGACCATCGCTGTGCGGTTCCAGAGGTGATGCAGCGATTCGGAGGAGAAGAGCGCACGGGGTAGGTAGTGGCGCAGGCGGTGGTAGTGTCTCATCCAGAGCCATAGCCCGGTGAAGAAGCCGGCATATTGGGCGATAAGGGTACCTAAGGCCACCCCTTCGACCTTCATCCCTGCCACATAGACAAGCAGCAGACTGCAGAGGATATTAGTGCTGTTCTGTACCAAGGCAATCCACATGGGAAAGCGGGAGTTCTGCATACCGAGAAACCAGCCGGTGAGGCCATACAGACCGAGCATGGCTGGGGCTCCGTAGATGCAGATGCTGAAGTAACTGTTGGTAAGGGCACGCACCTCGGGGGTGGGTGGGGCTATCAACAGGAAAGCCAGCTCGCGAAGGGGTACCTGGAGGAGAACGAAGAGCAGACCGAGACCGATGCCTATCGTAAGGGTGCGGAGCAGCAAGCGCATCACTTCGAGTAGGTCGCGACGGCCGTAGGCTTGGGAGGTCATGCCGCCGGTGCCCATGCGCAGGAAGGCAAAGAGCCAATAGATGATGTTGAAGACCATACCGCCTACCGCAATGGCTCCGATGTAGGAGGCGGCACCGAGGTGGCCCACAATGGTGACATCCACCAGTCCCAATAGGGGAACGGTGATGTTGGAGACGATGCTTGGCAGGGCTATCTGGAGTATTTGTCGGTCGCGTAGTTGCATGGGATGTGGCTTTGGTCAGGTTCCGGATGGAGTGGTCAGGGGACTGGGTGAGGGTGGGTCAGGACTCGAGGAGATATTGCACCTCTTTGAAGAGGTAGGTGTGTTCTTTTCCCTGCTCATCCTCAAGCACGAAGCGGCCATCGGGCTCTACACGGAGCAGACGGGCACGGAAGCGGCCGTTGGCATCTTCGTAGGGATGATATCCACGGCGGCGGAAGAGGGAACGGGCATATCGTACGGATACTTCCTGCGCAAAGGTGTCGTAGGGTTCGGCCTCTGCACTTTGGTAGTAGATAGCTATGCGTCGGAGTATATCTTCCAGCAACTTCTGCCTATCCTCCTCCTGACCTGTAATCTGTCGGAGAGATACGGGGTTGGGTGCATCGCTCAGGAAGGTGGTCTGGTTGACATTGAGTCCGATACCGCAGATGCAGCGGCCAATGTGGATGCCGGCCAGATCATTCTCTATGAGTATGCCGCAGATTTTCTTCTCTCTCCAGTAGATGTCGTTGGGCCATTTGATGGTTATCTCGTCGCTCCAGCGGCTCAGCGACTCCTTGATAGAGAGTGAGACGATCTGCGAGAGGAGAAACTGGTGACGTGCTTCGATGAAGGTGGGGTAGAACACCAGGCTGAAGAGCAGGTTCTTGCCTGCCTCCGATTCCCAACTGTTGCCGCGCTGTCCCTTGCCTGCCGACTGGTATTCGGCGGTAACGGTGGTCAGGGGGGCTACTTGGGATCCCCGTTCGTTGCAGAGCTGCTGCAGATATTGGTTGGTAGAAATGGTTTCGTCCAACGAGATGAATGTGGGGGTATAATGAAGTTCCATGCTGTATGTGATGGGGTTGACTGCTGGGTGATATATATATAATAAGGTATAGAGTAAAACCTGGGGTTGAGCAGCTTCTGGGGGTACTGTTACTCAGAAGAGGGGAGGGTAGAAGGCCCGCTCCAAGTGCTCAATCGTGAAGTGAGGAGCCTCACCAATCAGGGTGATGATGTCGAACCTCAGGGGTTTGGATAGCTGGAAATGCTTCGCGTAGGCATCGGCCGCAATCACTAAGCGGCGAATCTTCTGGGGTGTGACGGCATCTTCCGGTCGGGAGTAGTGGGTGTTGCTTCGGGTTTTCACCTCCACAATGGCCACCTCCTCTTCGTTTTCAGCCACAATATCCAGCTCCAGATGATTCTTCCTCCAGTTGCGGTGGCGGATGGTGTAGCCTTTCTGTTGCAGGTAGGCCACAGCAGAGGCTTCTCCCTCCTTGCCCAAACGATTATGTTCAGCCATTTCAATTTCCTGTTTATACCTAAATAATTTCATTCAGTTCAACTAAGCCGAGGCTACCTTTAGCCCAGCCGCTGTAACTCGCTTTATCAGCTCCGCTACTAAGGATTACTCTGTCAGCTCGGTATTTACGCCCATCTTGATCATGCCTCCCTTTTTGGGTAAAGGAGCAGTCAGTCGTTGCGATGAGGCTACCGGTACGGTTGCCGATGTCTCTACAACGCTACGGGTATTCGATGGACGTTGGATAATGGTTTGACCTGTAATCTTTTCCAGTGCAAAGCCGTAGAGATACTCCTCCTGTGAGCCGAAGGGACGGTAGATGGAGAAGTTCTCCATGTTGAACGGATAGGTCTCGTCCACCACCATGTCGGGCTTGAATCCATCCTGATAGTCACCGAATCCCTTGGCATTATAGCTTTGGAACGTGATGGGGGCTATCTCGTAGGTCTTTTCCAAATCCTTACCTTTGCTTTCATTCTTCCCTATGCGCATTACCTCCATGCCCACGTTCTTGCCAGTGGTGTTTTGGCCAATCAGATAGACCTCTACATCGATGCCTCTGAGTGCGTTGATGACCAGCTCGCTGGACGAGGCACTTTCGGCACCAGTCAGAATATAGACCTTAGACAGGTTCAGCTTGCCATCGGCAATGGATTGGGTCAGTGAGAGTTTCTGCCCGAACATCTCCTGTGGACGTTGGTTACCTAATGCCTTCATCCGGGTGTCGTTGTAGCGGTATTCCGCAAACACCTTGTTATCGCTCTGGGTGCCGGCCACACAAGTGGCCATCAGGTTGGCCGAGACCACATATCCACCGTGGTTATAGCGGAGGTCGATGACCAGATCGGTGATGCCTTCAGACTTGAATTTCTTGAACTCGTTGAGCAGCTCTTGGTCAAATCCAGCTTCAAATGAAGCGTAGCAGAGGTAGCCCACCTTGTGCGTACCCACCTGTTCGGTCTGTGCCTTGAGGATCGGATTGAGCGCTATGGCTTCAGAGGTCAGGGTATAACTCTTGGTTGCACTATCTACCCCATTCTTGGAGGTAAATCCTGCAACCGTCACCGTAGTGGAGGTAGTCGGATACATGATGGCGCTAAACACCTCCAAGTAATTGCTGAGCCTAATATCCTTCCCGTTGTAGGTTTCCAGTATATAGCCTCTGTCCAATCCCGCATTGGCAGCAGGAGAGTCGGGATATACACCCTTAATCAGGAAACTGACATAGTCATCACCGCTCACCTTATCCTTTTTGGATACAAATAGATAGAAACCGAAAAAACCGAAGCTCATCTCCTTCTCCTTTTCGTAGGCGGCACGTGTGGTGGTATAGTCGGGTATCTCCTGGATGTAGGAGAAATGAGTGTATTTGGTCACCGTATTGCCATATCCATCGGTTGTTTCATAGGGACGCACATCCAGGGTGTTGACCTTCAGGTTCATAATTCCCTTTTCGAAGAAGGTCTGGTAGTCAAGGGTAAAGTCCAGCGTCTGGGCCTTATATGCATCGTTCCACAGGTAATAGTCGCTCAGGAAATCAAAGACCAGTTTGTTGACCTTCTCATCCTCAGTGGTACCCTTATTCTCCGTGTTGTTGTTCTCCTCCTCTTCCGGATTCTTATTGTTATCATCGTTGTTCTCCGTATCCTCCTTTACAGGATCTTCGTCTGAGCAGGCATAGTTCATGCCCGCCAGCAGGGTAAGAACGATCATCACTATCCACCATTGTCTCCAGTTTTTACCTTGTACTCCGTTCCAAGGTTGCTTCCGGTTACCATCCTGTAGCCGTCCCATTTTCCGCTTCATGTTATGAACTAATTAATTGTTTAACATTATCTTGCTGCTGCATAGTTATTCAGTATGAGCCTATTGTTTCCTGCAAATGTATGGATTTTATTTCTTTTTTTGCAAGAAATCGCTTTCTATTTGCATATTTTATTCTTCGTCTGCCGAAACTGGGGATGTTATGTTGAAATAATAGTCCACTTTTGTTGGAATATTCCCCGAGGAGGAGTATATTTGCACCACTTCTTCACCCCGTTTTCGCTAACCCTAAAAGAGTATTCATAAGTATGAAGTCCAATGGCAAGAGCCGTAGCAAGATGCCAGCAGGAGCATCTTCACGCACGAAGCGCCTCACCTGCATGATGAGCGAGGAGGAGCTGCGATTCGTCAACCAATATCTTCGCAAATACCATATTACCAATAAGTCCCGCTGGATGAGAGAGACTCTGCTGAGATTTATTCATTTCAATGTGGAAGCGGACTATCCTACCCTGTTCGATGAACATCAAATGAGACGATAGACGATGGATGATATCTACTACATGAAGCAAGCTTTGGTGGAGGCCCGTGAGGCTGCCCGCCGGGGAGAGGTGCCTGTTGGGGCGGTGGTGGTCTGCAAGGACCGCATCATAGCCAGAGCCTACAATCTGACGGAGACGCTTACGGATGTGACGGCACATGCCGAGATGCAAGCCATCACCTCGGCGGCCTCCGCTTTGGGTGGAAAGTATTTGGTGGATTGTACGCTCTACGTTACGGTCGAGCCCTGCGTAATGTGTGCAGGAGCCATCGGATGGTCCCAGTTAGGGCGTCTGGTCTATGGTGCTGAGGATGATAAGCGAGGCTATCATCGGTTTGCCCCGCAAGCGTTGCATCCCAAAACGGAGGTGGTGAGTGGGGTCATGAAGGAGGAGTGTGGTCAGCTGATGAAGGAGTTCTTTCGTTCCCGCCGCTGAATGCTTTTTTTCTGAAAAATACCCCCAAAAAAGTATGTTGACATAAATGGCCAAGTATCTAAAGATAAATGGCCAAGTATGTTTAGATACTTGGCGAGGTATGTTTATATGCTTTCGCTCACTTTTTCCCGTTACTGATGAGGGAGAGCAGGACGTACCATATTATAATAGGTACAAAGGCCTTCATAGAGAAGAGGGCAAGAAGGGGCAGGGTGCCACAGCAGAAGATGACGATGGTGCGGTTGCCCTTGATTTTCTTCAGCGAGAACATGGGAATCTCGCTTACGAGTAGCCAGGAGAAGAGGAGTACCAACGCTACAATGGCCAAGGTGATGGGGAAGGCCCAGTCGGCTAGTAGCGGATGCAGGCGACTCCCGTCGGTGAATATCAGCACTAAAGAGGCCCAGAACAGGGCGTTGGCAGGTACCGGAAGTCCGATAAAGGAGGTGGACTGACGCGTATCGTTGTTGAACTTGGCTAAACGAAGGGCTGAGAAGACAGCAATCAGAAACGACAAATAGGGCAGGAGGGCTCTTGCACCTTCCCAAGCCTCTGTTGAGGCAATTTGCATAAGCAGGTTGTAGAGCATGGCGGCAGGAGCTACGCCAAAGCTGACGTCATCGGCCAGAGAGTCCAAATCCTTTCCGATGGGAGAGTGGGCATCAAAGGCGCGTGCAGCCAGACCGTCGAAGAAGTCGAAAATAGCGCTGAGCATGATGAAACCGAAAGCCAACTTGGGCTCACCATGGAAGGCCATCACCACAGCAAGGCAACCGCTGAAGAGATTCAGACAGGTCAATGTATTGGGAATATGGCGTAATATACAATGTGACATGAGTTCTATGTATTGGTGCGACTATTTCAGTTTGGCAATCACTGTCTGGTTGCCGGTGGTAAGCTGGCCTAAGGTGACCTTCACCTCCGTACCAATCGGCAGATAGACATCTACCCGTGAGCCAAACTTGATGAACCCCATGTGCTCGTCGATGAAGCACTCCTCGCCTGGCTCAGCATAGGTGACAATACGGCGTGCCATGGCTCCAGCTATCTGGCGGGCCATCACTTCTACCCCTTCGGGAGTCTCGATGACTACAGCCGAACGTTCGTTGTCGGTACTGGCTTTAGGCAACCAGGCCTTCATGAACTTTCCGTCCTGATGCCATACCTTCTTGACCACTCCATCTACGGGATACCAGTTGGCATGTACGTTGACCAAACTCATGAAAATGGATATCATCAGACGGCGGTCGTGGAAATATTCACCTTCGTCCACCTCTTCAATCACAACTACCTTTCCATCGGCAGGGGCCACCACTACCTTCTCCGTATCCTGACCGAACAGGCGGATAGGACAACGGAAAAAGTTGACCATGATGCCATACACCACCAGACTGATGGCTCCGACAATGTAGAAGGGCACCTTGTTCTCTATGCTGAAATAGAAGAGGCTGTTTACTGCCAGTAAAAGGAGTAAACCAGTCCATAGGGTGCGTGTGCCTTCACGGTGAAGTCGTATCTTTTTAAGTCTTTTTAATCTACTCATTGAGGTTGTATCGCTTATAATCAGAATAAATTATCCGCAAAAATAGGTTTATTTTGAGAATATGACAAATATTTGCCCATAGAAATCTGTCCGCAGATAACTTTTTATTGATTTTTTTGTCCGTTACGAGCGATTACCTTACCTTTATGCGCTCAAATTGTACCATATTCAACGAGAGAATGCAAGATTTTGTTCATCTACACGTACATACACAGTACTCGCTGCTCGACGGACAGGCCAGTGTGGCCCGTCTGGTCGATAAGGCCATGAAAGATGGCATGAAGGGTATTGCCGTGACCGACCATGGAAATATGTTCGGCATCAAGGAATTCACCAACTATGTCAACAAGAAAAACAGCGGACCTAAGGGAGAAATCAAAGAATTGAAGAAGCGTATAGCTGCCCTTGAGAGTGGGGAGGAGGCATGTGAAGACCGTGAGGCTGCCTTGCAGGAGTGCCGCACCCAGTTGGCTGAGGCGGAGGCCAAGCTCTTCAAGCCCATCATCGGATGTGAGATGTATGTGGCACGCCGCACCATGACCGACCGTGAGGGAAAGCAGGACCAAAGTGGTTATCACCTGGTGGTGCTGGCCAAGAATGAAAAGGGGTATCACAACCTGATCAAATTGGTATCGCGCGCATGGACGCGCGGTTACTACATGCGTCCGCGCACCGACCGAAGTGAACTGGAGAAGTATCATGAGGGACTGATTGTGTGCTCCGCCTGTATCGCGGGCGAGGTGCCCCGTGCCCTTATCAACGACCAAATAGAGAAGGCTGAGGAGGCCATCCAGTGGTACAAGAACCTTTTTGGTGACGACTATTACCTGGAGCTCCAGCGCCACGAGGTGAAAGACCCCACCCTTCATGCCAACCGGGAGGCCTTCCCCATGCAGCAGAAGGCCAATGCAATGATTCTCCAATTGGCCAAGAAATATGGCGTCAAGGTGGTCTGCACCAACGACGTCCATTTTGTGGATGAGGAGAATGCGGAGGCACACGACCGACTCATCTGCCTCAGCACGGGTAAGGACTTGAACGACCCTAACCGCATGGTCTATACCAAGCAGGAGTGGATGAAGACCAAAGCTGAGATGAACGAGGTGTTTGCCGACCAGCCCGAGGCGCTCAGCAACACCTTGGAGGTGCTCAACAAGGTGGAGTTCTACTCCATCGACCACCCGCCCATCATGCCTACCTTTGCCATTCCCGAGGAGTTCGGTACGGAGGCAGAATACCGGCAGAGACTGACGGAGAAGGACCTTTTCGATGAGTTTACCCAAGACGAGAACGGCAAGGTGGTGCTCAGCGAGGAGGCGGCACAAGCCAAAATCAAACGGTTGGGCGGTTATGAAAAACTCTATCGTATCAAGTTAGAGGCCGACTATCTGGCTAAACTGGCCTTTGACGGGGCCAAGAGAATCTATGGTGACCCGTTGAGTGAGGAGGTGCAGGAGCGGTTGAAGTTTGAGCTCTACATCATGAAGACCATGGGTTTTCCGGGTTACTTCCTCATCGTGCAGGACTTTATCAATGCTGCTCGTACCCAGTTGGGTGTGTCGGTAGGTCCCGGCCGTGGCTCTGCTGCGGGCTCTGCGGTGGCTTACTGTCTGGGTATCACCAAGATTGACCCCATCCAGTATGACCTGCTGTTTGAGCGTTTCCTCAATCCCGACCGTATCTCCTTGCCCGATATCGATGTGGATTTCGATGATGACGGTCGCGGTGAAGTGCTCCGTTGGGTCACGGAGAAGTATGGTCAGGAGAAGGTGGCCCACATCATTACCTACGGCACAATGGCTACCAAAATGGCTATCAAGGATGTGGCCCGTGTGGAGAAGTTGCCCCTTTCGGAGAGCGATCGTCTCTGCAAACTGGTGCCGGACAAGATACCCGACAAGAAGCTCAATCTCCCTAATGCCATAGCTTACGTGCCTGAACTTCAGGCTGCTGAGGCTTCGCCCGACCCGCTGGTTCGTGATACCATGAAGTATGCCAAGATGCTGGAGGGCAATGTGCGTGGTACCGGTGTGCATGCCTGTGGCACCATCATCTGTCGTGATGATATCACAGACTGGGTGCCCGTGAGTACGGCCGATGACAAAGAGACGGGCGAAAAGATGCTGGTGACCCAGTATGAGGGAAGCGTGATTGAAGATACGGGTCTCATCAAGATGGACTTCCTTGGACTCAAAACCCTCTCCATCATTAAGGAGGCGGTAGAGAATATACGGCTTCACACAGGGCAGGAGATAGATATCGACTCCATCTCCATCGACGACCCGGCTACCTACAAACTCTATTGCGAGGGACGCACCATCGGCACTTTCCAGTTTGAGTCAGCCGGTATGCAGAAGTACCTTCGCGAGTTGCAGCCAAGCACCTTCGAGGACCTCATCGCCATGAATGCGCTTTATCGTCCGGGACCTATGGATTACATCCCCGACTTCATTGACCGTAAATGGGGCCGGAAACCTATCGAGTATGATATTCCCATCATGGAGAAGTACCTCAAGGATACATATGGCATTACCGTCTATCAGGAGCAGGTGATGCTGCTCTCGCGTCTGCTGGCCGACTTCACCCGTGGTGAGAGTGATGCCTTGCGTAAGGCGATGGGTAAGAAACTGCGCGATAAGCTGGATCACATGAAGCCTAAGTTCATCTCCGGCGGACAGAAGAACGGTCACGACCCCAAGGTGCTGGAGAAGATCTGGGCCGACTGGGAGAAGTTTGCCTCGTATGCCTTCAACAAGAGCCATGCCACCTGCTACTCTTGGGTGGCCTATCAGACCGCTTACCTCAAGGCCAACTTTCCGGCAGAATATATGGCGGCGGTGATGAGCCGAAGTCTCTCGGATATCACCACCATCACTAAGCTGATGGATGAGTGCAAGGCGATGGGTATTAAGGTGATGGGTCCTGATGTGAATGAGAGTAACCTGAAGTTTACCGTTAATCACGAGGGGAATATCCGTTTCGGCTTAGGTGCCGTGAAGGGTGTGGGAGAAGGTGCCGTGCAGAGCATTGTGCAGGAACGTACCAAGAACGGTCCCTACAAAGGCATCTTCGACTTTGCGCAACGGGTCAACTTGGCGGCCTGCAACCGGAAAAACTTTGAATGTATAGCGCTGGCTGGCGGTTTCGACGGGTTCCCCGAACTGAAACGCGAGCAGTATTTTGCCCTCAATGCCAAGGGCGAGTCCTTCCTCGATACGCTTTTGCGCTATGGCAACCGCTATCAGGCCGATAAGGCTGCTTCGGTCAATACCCTTTTTGGGGCAGATAATATGGTGGAGATAGCTACTCCGGAGATACTGCCGGCTGAACGGTGGAGCGACCTGGAGAGACTCAATAAGGAGCGTGACCTGGTGGGTATCTATCTCTCGGCCCATCCGTTGGATGAGTATGCCGTGGTGTTGGAGCATGTCTGCAACACGCACATGGCCGAACTGGAACGGAAAGAGGAACTGGCTGGAAGGGACATCACCATGGGGGGTATGGTCACTTCGCTTCGCAAAGGCATCAGTAAGAATGGCAATCCTTATGGCATCGCCAAGATTGAGGACTATTCTGGTTCGGCAGAGATTCCCTTCTTCGGCAATGATTGGGTGACGTGGCAAGGCTATCTCGGTGAACGCACCTTCTTATATATAAAGGCGCGTGTGCAGCCCAAGCAATGGCGGCCCAACGAAATGGAGATGAAGATTACCTCTATGGAATTGTTGCCGGATGTGAAGGAGAAGCTGATAGAACGTATTACCATCCAGATTCCTTTGTCGCAGCTCAATAACTTGCTGGTCAATGATTTGTCAGAACTCTTGCACCAGCATCCCGGTACTACGGAACTGCTTTTCCGGGTAGTGGACGATGAGACCAAGCAGCAGCTGGACTTCGTATCGCGCAAAGTGAAGGTCTCGGTGGGGCGTGAGCTGGTGGATTATCTCAAAAGCAGGCCGGAACTAGCCTTCAAAATCAATTAATTCAATTTACAATTTATAATTTATAATTGCGTTGATGAGGTCAATTCAATTTATCATTTACAATTGCGTTGACGAGGTCTTCTGTTTTCTACTCTTTCAGTCCACGAACTGACTGGCGTTTGGCTCCCCTGACGGTCATAGGCTTTCAATCTGTAAGGTTGACTCCTCAGGCCGTTGGGGGATTGTTTTTTTGCCGCAGTTCTATTCCTTGGGCTTTCCATTACTTTCTGTTCTATTCCTTTCGTTTGACCCCTCTGACGGCCGGTGCTTCCATAGGTTGGTCAGGCCAGCTGTGTTTGGGGTAACGGCGGCGAAGCTCCTTGCGCACCTCAAAATAGGTGCCCTGCCAGAAGCTGTGGAGGTCCTGGGTCAGCTGTACCGGTTTGAATCCTGGAGAGAGCAACTCCATCAGTACAGGACGTCTTCCCTCGTCCACACAGGGCGTTTCTGCCATGCCAAAGCACTCCTGTAACCGCACACTCAACACCGGAGCTTCAGCTCCCTGTCGGTAATCCACTCGGATGCGGCTTCCCGTAGGCACCTGGATATGGGTGGGTGCTATGCGCTCTACAGCCGTCTGTTGTTCGTACGAGAGCATGCCCCATATCACTTCGCAAAGGTCTATCTTCTTCAGTTCGGCAGTTGTGGTGGCTTTGCCCACGTAGAGTGGCATCCACTCCGGAGCCTGCTGCAACACACTTTCGGTGGAACTGTCCGGCAGAAGCAGCTCTGGATGCCATGACGATACCGATGCCAGCCGTTGCTGCAGCTGAGTCACCCGGTCATTGAAGTCAAACATAGAGGTACCCTCCTTGACTGCCGCTTCTGCCATCACCTCCAACCCTTTGGCCGAAGCATTCCCCTCCAACGGACGACTCTCCAGGAGCAGAGCCCCCACGCGTAGTTCTCGTCGGGTTACCAACCTTCCCTGTTTGCTATCCCAGAAGAGGTTCTCCCGCCAGATGGCCCGTTGAGCCAGCCACTCCTTGTCCAAGGGAGCCGCAAGAAAGATGCGGTTGCCCACGGAGGCTACGGCCAGTAGCGGAGAGGCTGAGAGATCATCGCTCTCCTCCAATAGCACCACCTCGCCCGAGGCCATCCGGTATTTCCCGTTGGCATAGGTCTGAGCAATGCGTTCGGGGTAGGCAGCTGCAATCAGTTCCCCCGTAGTAAAAGGAGAGGGGATGGTATTGATCTCCTTCACCCGTACCAGTCGTCGGTACTGCTCCGCGATGCGCTCAATGTTGATCCAACGTCCGAAGAGCCCCTCCTTTCCCTTTCTGCCCCTCAGGCTTCTGAGTCGCTCGATGCGGCTGTTGAGATCTGCATCGCCCGAATCATAGAGCGGGTCTCGCTCTTCCAAGAGAGCAGCCAAGTCGGCTGCCAACGCTTGCGTCTCCTCCTTCGTCTCCGACCGCAGCATCGCAGCCATGCGCGGATGGCAGGGAAGCGAAGCAAGCCGCTTGCCGTGAGGGGTGATACGCCCCTCGTCGTCAATGGCCTGAAGCATCCTCAGCAGTTGCCGTGCGTGGGCATAGTGGGCCTGTGGCGGAGGGGTGAGCCATGGCAGACGATAGAGGTCGACTTCGCCCCAGGCTGCCACGTCCAAGACCACAGGAGCCAGGTCAGCTTCCATAATCTCCGGCAGCCGACATTCGCTCATCCGATGCTCTGTGGCCTTGCTCCAAAGGCGGTAACATACCCCCTCGCACAGACGGCCGGCACGTCCGCTCCGTTGGCGAGCCATGTCCAGCGAGATACGTACCGTCTCCATCCGGCTCAGTCCCGTGTGCACGTCAAAGAGCATCTTCCGGCAGAAACCGGCATCCACCACTGTACGTACTCCCTCGATGGTGAGCGAGGTTTCGGCTATGGAGGTGGCCAGCACCACCTTCCGCTCCCCCTCTATGGAGGGTCTGATGGCTCTCCGCTGTGCCTCCGGCTGCATCAATCCGTAAAGCGGACAGATGGCGGTATGTTCCCAGACCCCTTCTAACAGCTCTTTGCAAGCCATAATCTCCGCTTGTCCCGGCAGAAAAGCCAGAATATCACCCTGCTGCTCACGATGAGCCTTTCGGATTACCGAGGCCACGGCAGCTGCACAATGGGCTGGGTCGGTCTCTTCCTCATGGAGAATCGTGACGGGAAACATCCTTCCTTCGCTCTCCAAGAGGGGAGCGTCCAATGTGCGGCAGAGGGCAGAGGTGTCGATGGTGGCCGACATCAGGAGAATCTTCAGGTCCGGCCGGAGTAGTTGTGCCGTCTCTCGGGCCAGTGCCAAGGCCGTATCCGTAGCTATGCTCCGCTCGTGAAACTCGTCAAAGATGACCATGGCCACCCCTTCCAACGTGGGGTCGTCCACCAGCATACGGGTCAGGATACCTTCGGTGAGCACCTCAATGCGTGTCTTTTCCGACACTCGGCTATCAAAGCGAACCCTATAACCCACCGTCTCGCCTACCTGTTCGCCCCGCATGAAGGCCATACGTTCGGCAATCTGTCGGGCAGCGATACGGCGAGGCTCCAGCATCAGAATCTTTCCCTCGGGAATCTCCTTCAGCAGGGTGAGCGGAAGTAAGGTCGATTTGCCTGCTCCGGGAGGGGCTGTTACCACCAGCCGGGGTACGGTTTGCAACGAGCGCTTTACTTGGGGCACGATGTCCCCTATGGGCAGTTGGCGAATGAAGGTATCGTAGTTCATGAAGGGTTGTCGTTGGTTATAAGTCCTGGTTTCTAAAGAAAGAGTGGGCAAAGGTACAGCTTTTTTTGATATTCCGTTAAAAAGCTGTTTGAAGGTGCAACATTTCATTTCTTTATTGTATCTTTGCCCCGCTTGGAGCAATGATATGCTACACAACTGCGAAAGTGGATTATTGCCTCAGCAATTCGAACCCTATTTTGTGAGAGTCATATTAATAATGAACTTTAAATATTGAGACTATGGCATTACAGATTACAGACAGTAATTACAAAGAGATTCTGGCTCAAGGCAAGCCGGTAGTGTTGGACTTTTGGGCACCCTGGTGTGGCCCTTGCAAGATGGTGAGCCCCATCATAGACGAACTGGCTGAGGCTTATGAGGGTCGCGTATTGATTGGCAAGTGCGATGTAGATGAGAACGATGAGGTAGCCATGGAGTTTGGCATCCGCAACATCCCTACCGTACTCTTCTTCAAGCCGGGTGAATCCAAGCCTGTAGATAAGCAGGTAGGTTCTGCTCCCAAGGCACAATATGTAGCCAAGATTGAGGCACTGCTCTAAACAGGTAGCCTCTGAGCTATGTACCTTTTTATTCGTCAGATGTGGAACTTAAGACAAAGGACAACTATGGCTGATCAGGATTTCCTTAACGAAGATCTCGATGATGAGAAGACCATCGAATTTATCAAGAACTATCTGTCGCAGGAACTGAAGGAGAAGTTCTCGGACGATGAACTCTACTACTTCCTGGATGTGATGGACGAGTATTACGTGGAGAGCGGTGTGCTGGATGCAGAACCTGACTCCGACGGCTGTGTAGAGATAGACCTGCACAAGGTGGCTGAATATATCGTCAAGGAGGCCCGCAAGGACCAGATGGGCGAGTATGACCCCGAAGAGATTTTCTTTGTGGTACAGGCCGAGTTGGAGTATGCTGAGAGTCTTGACTGACGCCTCTCTTTGATAGAAAATCAAATCCGCCCCTGTTGCGATATCCCATCGTAGCAGGGGCGGATTCTCTCTGTATAGGCCAAAGAGTTCGACGGTTTACGTAATTATGACTAACTTTTGAAAACAAACCACCCGGCATGACGCGAATCGGTTCATGTCGGGTGGTCGGTATAATCAGTATAGTCTGATAATCGGTAGATTCAATCCGTCGGACTCATGGTGAGGCTTATTTTACATCGCCCTCCTTGATGAGGTATTCGGCAATCTGCACGGCATTCAGGGCAGCACCCTTCTTGATTTGGTCACCCACAATCCAGAAGGTGAGACCGTTTTCATTGCTCAGGTCCTTGCGGATGCGTCCCACATAGACGGGGTCCTTGCCAGCCAGGAAAAGCGGCATGGGGTACTCCTTCTGCCCAGGGTTGTCCATCAGCACCAGTCCCTCACCGGCAGCAAAGGCATTGCGGGCCTCCTCCACAGAGATGGGGCGTTCGGTCTCCACCCAAATGCTCTCTGAGTGCGAGCGGAGGGCAGGCACACGTACACAGGTGGCACTCACCTTCACGTCGCTGTGCATAATCTTGCGCGTTTCGTTGTACATCTTCATCTCCTCCTTCGTATAACCGTTGTCGGTGAAGACATCAATCTGCGGGATGAGGTTGAAGGCCAGCTGGTAGGCAAACTTCTCTACCTTGACCGGCTCGCCGGCCAATACCTGACGATACTGTTCGTACAGCTCATCCATGGCAGCAGCACCTGCACCACTAGCAGCCTGATAGGTTGATACGTGTACAGTCTTGATGTGGCTCAGCTGTTCGATAGCCTTCAGGGCTACCACCATCTGAATTGTGGTGCAGTTGGGGTTGGCAATGATACCGCGGGGGCGCACCTTGGCGTCAGGTGCATTCACTTCAGGTACCACCAAGGGTACATCAGCATCCATGCGGAAGGCGCTGCTGTTGTCAATCATTACGGCACCATACTTGGTGATGGTCTCTGCAAACTCTTTAGAAGTGCCAGCGCCTGCGGAAGTGAAGGCGATATCTACTCCTTTGAAGTCATCGTTGTGCTGCAAGAGCTTCACCTCGATCTCTTTACCGCGGAAGGTGTATTTAGTGCCTGCGCTACGTTTCGATCCAAACAATACTAACTCGTCCACGGGGAAATTTCTTTCATCGAGCACTCGCAGGAATTCTTGTCCTACGGCTCCGCTTGCTCCAACAATTGCTACTTTCATTTTCTTTGTAAGTTTGTTATGTGTGATATGAATATTCTAAAACGGGCGCAAATTTATAACAAAATGGTTGAATTTAGCGCAATTAAGTGAAAACTTTTTCGTTATTTTGCACCAAAATAGAAATTTGTACCTGATTCTTAATCGCAAAGGCCCATGCAATGGATTGAAAATAGTTTGAAACTGCCCATCACCGACCCCACCTGGATCTTCTTTCTTGTGTTGGTGATGATACTCTTTGCTCCGCTGCTGCTGAGCCGTTTGCGTATTCCCCATATCATCGGTCTGATTCTGGCTGGTGTATTGGTGGGTGAGCATGGATTCAATCTGTTGGAGCGTGACAGCAGTTTTGAACTCTTTGGCAAGGTGGGCATCTACTACATCATGTTTCTGGCCGGTTTGGAGATGGATATGGGCCACTTTGCCCGTCACGGTCGTCAGGGACTGCTCTTTGGCCTGCTCACCTTCTCCGTCCCCTTTGCTGCCGGTCTTTGGGTGGGGACAACGGTGCTTCACTACTCCTGGCTCACCTCCCTGCTGCTGGCCTGTATCTTCTCCTCCCACACCTTGGTGGCCTATCCCATCGTAGGTCGATACGGAATGGGGCGGCAGGTGAGTGTAGTACTCTCCGTGGTGGCCACCGCCTTTGCCTCTTTCGTCTCCCTGCTGATATTGGCAGGTATCGTGGGCTCCCGTGCGCAGGAGGGTGATGACGGACTCTTCTGGCTGCTCTTTGTGTTGAAGTTTGTCTGCTATGGCGCCTTTGTCATCTACTTCTTTCCCCGCTGGGGCCGCTACTTCTTCCGTCGCTACAACGACAACGTGATGCAGTACATCTTTGTGCTGGCTCTGGTCTTCCTCAGCGCCGCTTTGGCTGAACTGGCCGGTTTGGAGGGACTGCTTGGCGCCTTTCTGGCCGGACTGGTGGTCAATCGCCTCGTACCCAAGGTCTCTCCCCTGATGAACCGCATCGAGTTTGTGGGCAACGCCCTCTTCATCCCCTACTTCCTCATCGGTGTGGGGATGCTTATTAATATAGGTGTACTTTTCAGCAGTTGGGAGACAGTAAAGGTGATTCTGGTGATGGTGTTGACAGCCGTCACCACCAAGTGGATTGCAGCCTGGCTGGCCCAGAAACTGTTTGCCATGGACAAGAACTCGCGACGGATGATGTTCGGTCTCACCAATGCCCATGCCGCCGGTGCCTTAGCCATGGTGATGATTGGTACCCGTATGGAGATAGCTCCCGGACTCTATCTGATGGATGATGTGGTGCTCAACGGTACCGTCATGGTCATCCTCGTCTCCTGCATCATCAGCTCCTTTGCCACACAGAGTGCCTCCCAACGCATAGCGCTGGCCGATGCCTCTACGGAGGAGAACCAGGGCAGTAGCCACGGCCGCTGTCTGATTACCTATTCCAATCCGTTGACTGTGGATATGCTGACCGAATTTGCCATTATGATACGCAATCCGCAGATTTCCGACGGTCTGCTCGGACTGACGGTCTCCTATGATGATGACCGGGACAGTCGTAAACGGCAACAGGCCAAGATGAACCTCTCTCGTGCCGAGGAGATTGCTTTGGCGGCCGATGTCAAGATGAAGACCATCAGCCGCATCAGCAATAACATCGCCTCGGGTATCATCCATACTATGCGCGAGCAGGAGGCGGGGGAGGTGGTGATCGGCCTGCACCATCAGACCAACATTGCCGATAACTTCTTCGGCCTAATTGGTGAGAATGTGCTCAAGGGCACCTATCGTGAGGTGATGATTCTGCGGAGCATCATGCCCCCCAACACCTGGCGCAAAGTGGTGCTGGCTATCCCAGAAAAGGCAGAATATGAGGTGGGCTTCTACAAATGGTTGGAGCACATCTGCCGTATGGGTGAGCAGTTGGGGTGTCGTATGCAGTTCTTTACCCATGCCGAGACTGGCCGATATATCGAGGGATACATCCATAAGAAGCACGACAGCCTGCGGGCAGAGTTCTCCCTTCTGGATGATTGGGGCGACCTGTTGCTGCTCACCTCACAGGTGGATTACGACCATCTGCTGGTTGTCGTGAGTGCACGTCGAGGATTCATCTCCTACTCGCCACTGTTTGAACGGCTTCCCGAGCAGATTTCCCGCTACTTCAACAACAACAGCGTGCTGTTGCTCTATCCCGACCAATACGGCGATCCGCAGGAGAATGTATCGCTCTTTGATCCGGGCAGTCATACCTCCGGACAGCATGGCGAGTCGCTGGTACAATGGTTGCGCCGTTGCTTCAGCCGTTCGTCTTCGCAGAATCAGCAGGACCAACAGACGCAGCAGAAGGCCTCGTGAAGAAGACTCGTGGGTGGAGAAGGGTGAGTGCGGAGCAAGTGTGACTGATGGGGATGCCTGTAGGTGATATGTAGAAGAGGGAAAAGATTAAGGAGTGAGAAGTGGAGTAGATAGCTTGAGAAATGATACGGGTTAAACAATGGTAAATGAAAGGATTATGGAGAATCAGAAGATAGAGGATAAGATGGAGCAGGAGACGAAGGTTGCTACGGCTGGAGAAACACCGGAGTGGACCCAGCGGACACAGCTCTTGCTTGGGGAAGAGAAGATGAAACGCCTGCAGGAGGCTCACGTGCTGGTTGTTGGCGTGGGAGGCGTGGGGGCCTATGCGGCCGAGATGATTTGTCGTGCAGGAGTAGGCCACCTCACCATCGTGGATGGCGATGCGGTACAACCTTCCAACATCAATCGCCAGCTACCGGCGCTACACTCTACGGTAGGACGCTCCAAAGTGGAGGTCTTGGCAGCCCGGTTCCGGGACATCAATCCGCAGATAGACCTGCATGTTCTGCCCCTTTTTCTCAAGGATGAGGCCATTCCTCAGCTCTTGGATGCGACGTCTTACGACTTCGTAGTGGATGCCATTGATACCTTGGCTCCCAAATGTCACCTGATTGCCGAGGCCTTGAAGCGTAGGATGAAGATTGTCTCCAGCATGGGTGCCGGTGCCAAGAGCGACATCACCCAGGTGCGATTTGCCGATATCTCCGAGACTTACCATTGCGGATTGAGCAAGGCTGTGCGCAAGCGGCTGCAGCAGATGGGGGTGAAACGGAAACTGCCCGTAGTTTTCAGCACCGAGCAGGCCGACCGGAAGGCTGTCATGCTCACCGAGGATGAGCGGAACAAGAAATCTACCTGCGGTACCGTCAGTTACATGCCTGCCGTTTTTGGATGTTTTTTAGCCGAATATGTTATCCGTAGGCTGTGAATAGCGTGATAGTCTGATGGTTGTCAGACGTGATTATTAGACTTAGATGAAGAGCGTATGATTACATTACAAGATATAACCAAGAGTTTTGGCTCGCTACAGGTGTTGCGGGGCATCAGTTTGCATGTGGAACGGGGAGAAGTGGTGAGCATTATCGGTCCGAGTGGAGCTGGTAAGACCACTTTGCTGCAGATTATGGGTACGCTCGACCGTCCCGATGGCGGTAGCGTGGTGATTGACGGTATCTCTGTGGATTGTATGAAGGAGAAGGAGCTCTCCGCTTTCCGCAATCGCCATATCGGTTTTGTTTTCCAGTTTCACCAGTTACTTCCCGAGTTCACTGCCTTGGAGAACATCATGATTCCAGCTTTTATTGCCGGAGGTGAGCGTGCCCAGGTGGAGCAGAGAGCCAAGGAGTTGCTCCGGTTTATGGGATTGTCCGACCGCGCTTCCCATCGACCCAACGAACTGTCGGGCGGTGAGAAACAGCGTGTAGCTGTGGCGCGTGCCTTGGTCAATCGTCCTGCCGTCGTTTTGGCCGATGAGCCTTCCGGCAGTTTGGATACCCACAACAAGGAGGAACTCTACCGTCTCTTCTTCGACCTTCGACAGCAGTTTGGGCAGACGTTTGTCATCGTCACCCACGACGAAGGCTTGGCCCGTCTGACCGACCGCACCATCCACATGGTCGATGGAGTCATTCAGGGGTGAATATCTCCCTTGTCAGACCGATAGAGGGTTCTGCTTTTACACTTGAAGTATATGCTATGCCGCATTGGGGATATAAAACCTGTTGGCGGAGGGCTGTCTGTGCCTGTCTCATCCGTTCCATGAGTCTGACATGGTGTAGCTTGAGAGTGAGCTGACAGTCAGTTCCCCTCTTAAACTTCTTCAGTTGAGCCTTGAAAATCCCTCCGTTAGGGTTGTGAACCCCCTCAGTTAATCCTTGAGGCCCCTTCGGTTAGGTTTGTAAAAACCCTCAGTTGGGCCGTGAAAATTCCCCAGTTAGAGTACGTACACTTTTCTAGTTAGAGAGATTTTTCTCGCTAACTAGAAAAAAATTTTTCTCTAACTGGAAAATTTGGGAATCGTTTCAGCCGATTTTTTTTGGGTGCTCTTCCCTACAAAATATGCCCGATACAAGTCCTGTTGGCCCTATATCCC
>CAMGIP010000032.1 GCA_946056155.1 uncultured Mediterranea sp.
ACGGGCGCTTTCGCTGACGTTTCGTTTCTGTTAAGAAGCGTTTCGTTCTCGAAAGAAAGACTGAACCGAGAGGAGAATAAAAACAAATTTTGTTTGCTTTTTTATCCCGAGGTGATGTCTTTCCTTCTCGAAAGCGGGTGCAAAAGTAGAGGTTTTCTGCATATACTCCAAATATTTTCAGCTCTTTTTTTGAACTTTTTTCGACGATATCCGATAACTCGCTGTTTATCAGATATGTTATAAAGCATAATTTTTCAAGGATTACTCAGAAGCGAAAAAGGGGGATTGGAAACTACACCTTATTATATTATATATAGCGTGTAGGATGTCAACTCCTCCTTGCCGATTCCGCAAATTTGGTTATCCCATTTATAATTCGTACGTTTGCACCGTCGAATCATAAACTTTTAACCCCATGGACCTTAAGTTAGAACCCAAAAATATCTTTGATGCCTACAGCACTCCTATTGTACAGCAAACCTCGTTCTGGTCACTTGTGAAATAGAAACTTGGATTGCAGTCTTGTGCCTTCGAATATTCAGTGCGCAACAAAGACCTCTACCAGGGAGATTTTCCATCAGCTTGGTTGCTGGGACTACCCGATAGACCTACAGAAGTACAACTACTTCACAGCCTGTGAAATGAGTATGCAAGGGTATTACCGATGAGAAGTCCCGAACTTCTGAGCCACCATACGGTAGGTCGGACACTCCACACCCTGCGCTTCAGCCGCATCAATCAGATCGAAAAGCAATCCCTGCACTTCGCTCTGATGCCCACGGGCCATATCCTTCTGCATGGAGGCGGTACTCTGCGGGTCAAGACTATCCACCACTTTGAGGTTATGCTCCACCAGATTGCCCGTGAACTGTATGCCCAAGCGATGTCCCAGTTCAGCACTCTCACGCGACAGTCCGATGAAGGTATCTCGCACCTGACCTGGCTTCTGCACCTCACCCATCGGCACATCGTAGTAGGCCCCCGTCACGGCCATAGCAGAGATGAACGACCACTTCACGAACGTATCACGCTGGATATCGTCTGAGATTTCTGCCTCGATACCACTCTCCTGAAGATCCCGCTGCACCGTTTCAAGCCTCTCCCGACTCACAGCACAATCCCTGTGGGCGCCAAAGAGCAGACGAAAGACCTTTCCCATTTGAGAAATCTCCCCATGTCCACTGACAAAGCCTACGATGTAGATACACCCATCAAGCACCTTCACTCCGGGTACCTGACGCTGGATACGAGGTCCTGTACCATACACATTCAGGATAGGTATCACCACCGTATCCGGAGTGGAGGCCCGTTCTATCAAGTCGGTCACAGACTCGATGGAGTAACCTTTGACGCAGACAAAGATGACATCCGCTTTACCGGAAAACTCCTGAGCCGTAGTAGCGGGAATAGGCAACGTATGTTCCCCTTTGAGGTCACTATGCAGCAACAATCCCCGAGTACGTAGCGCCCCCAAGTGTTCCCCGCGTGCTATACAGCACACCTTTTTGCCTGACAGAGCCAGAAATCCGGCAATACATCCACCCACTCCACCAGTGCCGACTATCAAATAGCTCAATCCTTTATCACTTGTGTTCATAATCCTATAGAAATAATCAGTTACTGTTCAGTTGTCGCGGCGAAGATAACACAAAAGATTGAAATTGCCGACAAAATCCGATTTTTAGTGAGCCGATACCTCTTTTTTGGGTCATCCGACATTTCGAGTGATAGATTGAAAGAAGTATTTTAAAAAGGAAGAAAACCGCTGAACATTTTGTATATTTGAATAACGACAAACAAATGTACAATGATGGCTACTTGCTGCTGAGCGGGTGGTGAAGACATCTTTGACAAGGAGTATAAGACAAGGCTTGACAATGCATTAGCCATGAACAAACCACTCTCGCAGGCATACTATCTGAAAGAACAGCTCAGGGAAACCTGGACACAGGCATACAAGGAGGAAGCGGAGAGCGTATGGCTTGATTGGGTCAAACAGGCCAAAGAGAGCAAAGTGCCGCAGCTGATGAAGATGGCTGTCACTATAATGGCGCATCGGACAGGAATACTTGCATGGTACGACTGTCATATATCGACTGGTAAGGTTGAAGGCATCAACAACAAGATAAAAGTGATGAAAAGAACAGCGTACGGATTTAGAGATGAGCGATACTTTGAGCTAAGGCTGTATGCACTACATGATTGTCGCATCACTCGAAATGTCGGATGAGCCATAAAAGATACCACAGATATCATCTTGCTGCCTGAAAGATTAATAATCTTATCGGCAATGAAGCTATCATCTCTTCTTATAGATTATTCATCAATCTCGAGTAAATTAATCGCTGAAGTCGAAGCTCAGCTGTCGCTCTTCCAAGAGACGAAATGACATCCGGTGATAGGGCGAAGTACCGTATTGGGCTATAGCGGCGCGATGGCGGGCTGTAGGATAGCCCTTGTTCTTCTTCCAGTCGTACATCGGAAACTCCTCTGCCAATTGGTTCATGTAGTCATCGCGGTAGGTCTTTGCCAGAATGGAAGCGGCTGCAATAGAGAGGTACTTACCGTCGCCCTTGACCACCGTAGTATGCGGAATATCAGCATACGGCTTGAAGCGGTTGCCATCGATAATCAGGTGCTGGGGCCGGATGGAGAGTCCCTCCACGGCACGGTGCATGGCAAGTATGGAGGCGTTGAGGATGTTGATGCGGTCAATCTCCTCGGGTGTCACCACCCCCACAGCCCACGCCAAGGCGTCACGCTGCACTACCTCACGCAGAGCATAGCGCTGCCGCTCGGTCAGTTGCTTGGAGTCATTGAGCTGCTCGTTGCAGTAGTCAGGAGGCAGGATGACCGCTGCAGCATAGACAGCACCCGCAAGACAGCCCCTACCGGCCTCATCACAGCCCGCCTCCACGAGGTCGGCACGTAAACAGGGAAGAAGCATAATCAGAACATTTTGGCTACACGGGTGATACCTGCTACAAGGGCATCCACCTCCTCCTTGGTATTATAGAGGCCGAAAGAGGCTCTCACCGTACCCTCAATGCCTAAGCGAATCATGAGCGGTTGGGCACAGTGGTGTCCTGTGCGGACTGCTATGCCGAGGCGGTCCAGCAGTGTACCCATATCAAAATGATGGATGTCACCGACAAGGAAAGAGATGACGCTGCTCTTCTGTCGGGCACGACCGAAGATACGCATACCGGGTATCTGGTCAAGCTGCTGCATAGCATACTGCGTCAATTCATGCTCGTGAGCCGCAATCTGATCCATGCCTATGGCCGATACATAGTCCAAAGCGGTAGCCAAAGCGGTAGTGCCGACATAGTCGGGCGTGCCTGCCTCGAACTTGAAAGGGAGTTCGTTGAAGGTGGTACGCTCGAAAGAGACGTGCTGTATCATCTCCCCACCTCCCTGATACGGAGGCATCTGCTCCAACCACTTCTCCTTGCCATAGAGCACACCCACACCGGTAGGCCCATAGACCTTGTGACCGGAAAAGACATAGAAGTCGGCATCCAACTGCTGCACATCGACCTTGAGATGAGGTATGGACTGTGCACCGTCAATCAGCACGGGTACGTCATGGGCATGGGCTATGCGGATAATCTCCTCCACCGGATTGATTGTGCCCAGTACATTGCTCACATGGGCCACGCTGACCAGCTTGGTACGCTCATTGAAGAGTTCCTTGTAGCTATCGAGGCAGAGCTCCCCCTCATCGGTCATCGGTATCACCCTCAGGCGGATGCCTGTACGCTCGGCCAGAAGTTGCCAAGGTACGATGTTGCTGTGATGCTCCATCACGGAGACAATCACCTCATCACCCTCGCGCATGAAGGCCTGCCCAAAACAGGAGGCCATCAGGTTGATGCTCTCGGTGGTTCCGCGTGTGAAAATTACTTCGTTGATGGAACGCGCATGGATGAACTTCCTGACCGTTTCGCGAGCAGCCTCGTGAAGTTCGGTGGCCTGCTGGGAGAGGAAATGGACGCCCCGGTGCACATTGGCATTGACCGAGTAGTATTCATTGACCATAGCCTCCACAACACACCGGGGTTTCTGGGTGGTGGCTCCATTGTCCAAATAGACCAGGGGCTTGTTATATACGGTGCGCCCCAGAATGGGGAAATCTTCTCTTATCTTATAAATGTCCAACATAATGAAGTATCATTCGTTACTAAGTGACACATATCAGGGATTGACACCTTTCGGTACTTTACATCCCTTGCATTGGCCCAACTCACCCCGGAAGCGTTTCTCCACCAAATGGTGCAGACGGTCTTTGAGGGCATCCATACGGATGGTCTCTATCGCCTCACCGACAAAGGCAAACATCAGCATCAGCCGGGCCTCAGCCTCGCTGATACCGCGCTGGCGCATGTAGAAGAGCGCCGCCTCGTTGAGCTGTCCGACGGTGGCTCCATGGCTACACTTGACATCATCGGCATAAATCTCCAACTGGGGCCGGGTGAACATACGTGCCGTTGTGGTGGCACAAAGATTACGGTTGGTCTGCTCCGAAATGGTCTTGTCCGCTCCAGGCATCACCTTGACCAATCCGCTGAAGACTCCGGTAGCCTCTTCGTTCAGCACATATTTCATCAGTTCGTGACTGGTACATTGCGGTGCATTATGCAGGATGGTGGTATGGTTGTCCACATGCTGTTTCTTGTCGGCAATCACCATGCCGCTGGCATTCAGTTCAGCCCTGGGACCGTCGAGTGTAGCCCAAAGCGATGTTCTGGAGGTGCCGGAAGTAAGATTGATGGTACTCCATTGCACATTGCTGTCGCTCTCCTGACGAATATAGAGGTTGTGAAGGCGTGTAGTGGCCGCATGGGTCTCTTCCAGTTCATAGAGGTCAAAGATAGCTCCTTCGCCTACAAAGACCTCACTCACCTGGACAGATACCTGGGTAGAACCCGGTGTGGCATGGTCGCACATCAGCAGACGAGCCTGCGCTCCACGTTCCAGCACCACAAGCAGGCGACGGTTGGCCATGAAATCCACCTCCGAACGGAGCGTATTGACCAGCTGTATGGGTTTCTCAACCACCACGCCCTTGGGTACGTAAAGCAGTACACCATCCTGAACAAAGGCGGTATTGAAAGCGGTCACTGCATCCTCTCCGCAACGGGCCAGCTGACCGTAGTAACGGGCCACTAAGTCGGGATGCTCCTGAGCCAACTGAGAGAGGCTGCCCATCAGCACACCCTCCGGCAGAGGATAAGCGGTACGGGGAAGGAAGGTATCGTTGGCAACGAAATAGGTAGCCGTGCTCAAGTTGGGCACATCGCACCGGAAGAGTTCCTGCGTCTCCGTAGGCATAGACAGCCGATTGAGGTTCAGTGCAAAATCAGGCTCCATGAGCGACTGTAAGGGGGTATAGCGGTACTTCTCGTTCTTGCTATCCGGCCATCCCAATCGCTCAAACTCCTGCATGGCCTCCTCACGCCTGGCATTGATGACCGGTGCACTGTGGCGGTTGATCATCTCCTGCGTCTGCTTGAAGAGGTCGATATATTGTTGCTCGGCACGATGTCTCATTGCAGTTCGTTTTTAATCCAATCAAAGCCCTCCTGTTCAATTCGCGTAGCCAAGTCAGGTCCTCCTGTCTTGACGATACGTCCCCCCATCAGCACATGCACGGTGTCGGGTTTGAGGTAATCCAGCAACCGCTGGTAATGGGTGATGACCATGGCACTGGTCTTGGGTGTACGCAGTTTGTTGAATCCGTCGGCCACGATGCGCAGGGCATCCACATCAAGTCCTGAATCGGTTTCATCCAGGATGGTGAAGGAAGGTTCAAGCATAGCCATCTGGAAGATTTCGTTGCGTTTCTTCTCACCACCGCTAAATCCCTCGTTGACAGAGCGGTTGGCCAGTTTGCTATCCAATTCCACCACAGCCCTCTTTTCCCTCATCAGCTTGAGAAACTCACTGGCCGAGAGGGCAGGCAGATGGAGGTGCTTACGGCGTTCGTTCACGGCCGTACGCATAAAGTTCACCATGGACACTCCGGGAATTTCCACAGGAGTCTGGAACGAGAGGAAGATGCCCTCATGGGCCCGTTCCTCTGGTTTCATGGCGAGGAGGTCCTTGCCGTTGAAGGTTACCGAACCCCGGGTCACCTCGTAAGCAGGATGTCCCACCAGCACATTGCTCAGTGTACTCTTTCCCGCTCCGTTCTGACCCATCAAGGCGTGCACCTCACCATCGGCGATGGTGAGATTGATACCCTTCAATATCTCTTTGCCTCCAATCGAGGCGTGTAAATCTTTAATTTCAAGCATCTTATTATTTCGTATGAGCCGGTTCTGGTTTTCTCCTCCCCGGCTGATTACATTGACATTTCCCTATCCCACACTACCTTCCAGCGATACGGCAAGCAGTTTCTGCGCCTCTACGGCAAACTCCATGGGCAACTTGCTCAGCACCTCTTTGGCATATCCATTGACAATCAAGCCTACGGCATCTTCTGTACTGATACCCCGCTGGTTGCAGTAAAAGAGTTGCTCCTCGCTGATTTTTCCGGTTGTGGCCTCATGCTCCACCACAGCAGTGGGATTCTGAATATCCATATAGGGGAATGTATGTGCCCCACAATGGCTACCCAGCAAGAGCGAGTCGCATTGGCTGTAGTTGCGTGCACCGTCCGCCTTGGGAGAGACCTTGACCAGTCCGCGGTAAGAGTTCTCGCTCTGTCCGGCAGAGATGCCCTTGCTCACAATAGTGCTCCGTGTATTGCGGCCGATATGGATCATCTTCGTACCGGTATCCGCCTGCTGGTGGTGATTGGTCACTGCTACGCTATAGAACTCCGCAGTGGCATTGTCACCGGCGAGGATACATGAGGGGTATTTCCAAGTGATGGCACTACCCGTCTCTACCTGCGTCCAGCTCAGTTTGCTGTTGACCCCTTTACAAAGACCGCGTTTGGTCACGAAGTTATAGACACCACCTCGCCCCTGTTCATCTCCCGGGTACCAGTTCTGTACCGTGCTGTACTTCACCTCCGCATGGTCATGCACCACAATCTCCACGATAGCGGCATGCAGCTGATTTTCGTCACGCATCGGTGCTGTACATCCCTCCAGGTAGGAGACATAAGATTCGTCATCAGCCACAATGAGTGTGCGCTCGAACTGTCCTGTGCCGCGTGCATTGATACGGAAATAGGTACTCAGCTCCATAGGGCAGCGCACACCCTTGGGGATATAGACAAACGAACCGTCGGAGAATACAGCCGAGTTGAGTGCTGCATAGAAGTTATCGCGGTAGCCTACCACCGATCCGAGGTACTGGCGTACCAGGTCAGGATGCTGTTTGACCGCCTCGCTGATGCTGCAGAAGATGATGCCCTTCTCCATCAGTGTCTCCTTGAAGGTGGTTTTCACGGAGACCGAGTCCATGACCGCATCCACGGCCATGCCGCTGAGGGCCAGACGCTCCTCCAAGGGAATGCCCAGCTTGTCAAACGTCTTCATCAGTTCCGGATCAAGGTCCTCGACACTCTTGGCCTCACCACCCTTTTTCTGGGTAGGGTCGGCATAGTAAGAGATGCTCTGGAAGTCGATTTCGGGAATGCGGAGGTGAGCCCATGTAGGGGGTTGGAGCGTGGTCCAATAGCGGTAAGCCTTCAGACGGAACTCCAACAGCCATTCCGGCTCCTCCTTCTTTTGCGAAATCAGCCGCACCACCCCCTCATTGAGTCCTTTCTCAATGATTTCAGTGGGGAGGTCCGTCGTGAATCCGTACTTATACCTCTCCTGTGTCAGCTGTTTTACATATTTATTTTTCTCTTCTTGCATTTCTTTTATGGTTTCTGCCCAATAAGGGCATCCGTTTCGTGATGGAACAATCAGATGGGTTTACCCACAATCTCTTCCACTACCTCCTCTCATCCGGCATCTTCACATCGGGCACCTTAATGTCCGGTATAAACTCCTTGGCCGTGGGAATGAACACCCCAGCCAGATCCTGCAAAGGGTAGTATAGCTGTGACTGTTTCTTCTGCTCCTTGTTGATGAGCAAATCTCCTTCGGGATCAATCCACTCCACGACACAAATCAGCAGACTGGCAGCCAGCAGATACTTGATGGCCCCCAATCCAGCTCCAAGCCAGCGGTTGAGCCAGCCGAGGCTGATGGCCTCCATGGCCTTGGTGAGCAGAGCAGCCACGAGCGAGAAGGCCAGAGGCACCGCAATCCATATCAGGACAAAGGCCACCACCTTGCTTGCCGTGGGCGACTCTCCCAGCAGGGGGCTGATACGTTCAGCCACGCCTGCGTAGAGCGCTTTGGCGGCCAAAAGGCCCACCACCAATCCCAGCAGGGAAGCCAGCTGCTTGATGAACCCTGTCATCAAGCCCCTGATAGCTCCCAATGCAAAGATCACTAATATAACAATATCCAGTGTTGTCATGTTCAACGCATCTATGAATTCTCTTAAAGTGTGGCCTTAACCTCCACCTCTTCGTAGGTTTCAATCACATCGCCCACCTTGATGTCGTTGCAGGCAGTCAGGCTGATACCACACTCGAAGTTGGTACCTACCTCCTTCACGTCATCCTTGAAGCGCTTCAAGGCGTTGATGCTGCCGGTGAAGACGACGATACCGTCGCGGATAAGACGTGCCTTGTCGGAACGTTTCACCTTGCCGGTACGTACCATCGCACCTGCCACCAGACCCACCTTGCTGATGTTGAAGACTTCGCGCACTTCGATAGTGGCCGTCACCTGTTCCTTCAAGGTCGGAGCCAGCATGCCCTCCATGGCAGCCTTTACCTCTTCGATGGCGTCGTAGATGACCGAGTACTTGCGGATATCCACACCCTCCTGTTCCGCCAACTTGGCTGCGGCATTGGAAGGACGTACCTGGAAGCCTACAATGATGGCACCACTGGCTGCGGCGAGCGATACATCAGACTCGGAAATCTGTCCTACACCCTTATGGATAACATTCACCTGAATCTGCTCCGTGCTGAGCTTGATGAGCGAGTCGCTCAACGCCTCAACCGAACCGTCCACGTCACCCTTGACGATGACATTGAGTTCATGGAAGTCGCCCAAAGCCAGGCGGCGTCCCACCTCGTCAAGAGTAAGCATCTTCTGAGTGCGGAGACCCTGTTCACGTTGCAGCTGTTCGCGCTTGTTGGCAATTTCACGTGCCTCCTGGTCGGTGTCAATCACATGGAAGGTATCACCGGCAGCAGGGGCTCCGTTGAGACCCAAAATCAGTGCCGGTTCAGCAGGTCCGGCCTCGGTCATGCGCTGGTTGCGTTCGTTGAACATCGCCTTCACACGTCCGTAATGGGTACCTGCCAGCACGATGTCGCCTACGCGGAGGGTACCGTTGCTCACGAGCACCGTGGCCACATAGCCACGTCCCTTGTCCAAACTGGACTCGATGATGCTACCGGTAGCCTTTCGGTTGGGGTTAGCCTTCAACTCCAGCATTTCGGCTTCGAGCAGAACCTTCTCCATCAGTTCCTGTACACCCAGGCCCTTTTTGGCCGAGATATCCTGACTCTGGTACTTACCGCCCCACTCCTCCACGAGGAAGTTCATATTGGCCAGCTCCTCCTTGATCTTGTCCGGATTGGCCGCGGGTTTATCTATCTTGTTGATGGCAAATACAATGGGTACACCAGCAGCTGTGGCATGGTTGATGGCCTCCTTGGTTTGCGGCATCACGTTATCGTCAGCAGCCACGATGATGATGGCGATATCGGTCACCTTGGCACCACGTGCACGCATGGCTGTGAAGGCCTCGTGACCCGGGGTATCCAAGAAGGTAATCTTACGTCCGTCATCCAGCGTTACGTGATAGGCACCGATGTGCTGTGTGATACCTCCAGCCTCACCGGCAATCACATTGGCCTTGCGGATGTAGTCCAGCAACGATGTCTTACCGTGGTCCACGTGGCCCATCACCGTAACGATGGGTGCGCGGGGTTCGAGGTCCTCTTCGGCATCCTCCTCTTCCACGATAGCCTGTGCCACCTCGGCACTTACATATTCCGTCTTGAAGCCGAACTCCTCAGCCACCAGGTTGATGGTTTCGGCATCCAGTCGCTGGTTGATGGAGACCATGATGCCCACGCTCATGCAGGTAGCAATAACCTGCGTCACGCTGATGTCCATCATGGAAGCCAGTTCATTGGCCGTAACAAATTCGGTCAGTTTCAGCACCTTGCTGTCTGCCATTTCGCGCTTTTCCATCTCTTCATTGCGCTCGGCAGCTATTTCGCGTTTCTCCTTACGATACTTGGAAGCTTTACTCTTTCCCCCTTTGGAGGTAAGACGAGCCAGCGTCTCCTTGACCTGACGAGCCACATCCTCCTCGCTCACCTCGCGTGAGACAGCCTGATTCTTGCGGTCGCGGTCCTTGCTCTTCTTGCCCTGTGCTCCGCGGTCGTTACGGTCACCCCGTTCGTTGCGTTCCTTATCACGACGGTCGCCACGTTCTCCGCGTTCGTTACGATCGTTGCGGTCATTACGGTCGTTCTTGCCGCCATTTTGCTTGAAAGAGTCCTCAATATCTACACGCTCCTTGTTGATGCGCTGACGTTTCTTCTTGTTGCCACCTTCGCCGTTGGCCGATTCCGTCTTGGAGGAGTCATCCTTTCTGATCTCCTTCATGATGGCCTCCTTCATCTGCTTGCGCTGGTCCATGCGCTGGCGTTCCTTCTCCTCACGCTCTTTTTTCCGCTCCTCCTTGGTCTTCTTTTTGGGACGTGTGCTCTGGTTGAGTGCAGCCAAGTCAATACGTCCGATGACGTTGATGCGGTTCAGAGGCTCGGTACGGGTAATCTTGAAGACCTCATCGCGTTCCCCCTGTGCATTAGGCTGAGCAGCTGCCTGTTCGTTGGTTGCGCTCTTCTCCTCCTTCGGCTCTACAATCATGGCCGGCTTTACCGCAGGGGTCGTGTGCTGGCCAGCAGTAGCCTGTGAGTTTTCTGCAGGTTTGGCCGCAGTCTCCTGAACAGCAGGAGCAGCAACGGTAGTCTGCGGCTGACGGTTGGCCGATGCGTTCTGGGCCAATGTAGCCGGTTCCTTGGAAACAGCGAATGCTTTGGGTGCCTCAGGAGCAGGCTGAGCAATAGCTGTAGCGGCTGTAGCAGCAGCGGTAGTAGTAGCGGCTGATGGCTGCGGTTTAGCCTCCTCGTTGTGATGCGGCTTGACCTCAGCGGCAGCTGTTGCTGTCGTCTGCGAGGCAGCCGTAGGCTGAGCCGGTGTTGTAGAGGCCTCAGCCGGTGCCGGAGTCTTGGTCTCTTCCGCTACAGGCGCAGCTTCAGCCGGAGCCTCCGACTGTACAATGGTACTGTTCGGTTCATCCAGATTGATTTTACCCACCGTCTTAATCTTGATATATTCGCGCGGTGCATCTGTACGCACCTCCTCGGTGCGTTCGTTCTCCCTTCTGGAGGTTCTGGTCTCGCGATTCAGTTTTTCTGATTTCAGTCGCAAGTCCTTATCGCTACTAAACTCCTTCTTGAGGAGTTCATACTGTGCCTCCGTAATTTTCGTGTTTGGATTTTCCTCTACGGTAAATCCCTTCTTTTGCAGGAATTCCACCACGGTGGCAATACCTACATTCAAGTCTCGTGTTACTTTATTCAGCCTTATTGTCATAAATTCTTTTTAATGATTAGGGATTGAGGGTGACGCTTTGATTCACAGGTAAGAGGGTGTTTTCCAGAATCTCTTCTGTTATCCCTCCTCAAACTCTTTCTTCAGCACGCGCAATACATCGTCGATAGTCTCCTCTTCGAGGTCAGCCTTTTCCACCAGCATCTCGCGAGGAGCCTCCAACACGGCACGCGCCGTCTGAATGCCGATACCCTTGATGGCGTCAATTACCCATCCGTCAATTTCGTCTCTAAACTCGTCGAGGTAGATATCCTCCTCGTTCTGGTTGCCATTCTCCTCTTTTTCACGGAATACATCGATGGTATATTCCGTCAGCATAGAGGCCAGCTTGATGTTGAGTCCACCCTTACCGATGGCCAGAGATACCTCTTCGGGCTTGAGCACTACTTCAGCCTTGTGTGCCTCCTCATCGAGCTTGATGTTGCTGTTCATGATGTGGGCAGGGCTGAGTGCACGCTGGATAAAGAGCACAGGGTTCTGGGTGAAGTTGATGACGTCGATGTTCTCATTTCTCAACTCACGCACGATACCGTGGATACGGCTACCCTTGACACCCACGCAGGCGCCAACAGGATCAATACGGTCGTCATAGCTTTCCACAGCAATTTTGGCTCTTTCACCCGGAATGCGAGCCACCCGCTTGATGGTAATCAGACCGTCGTTGATTTCCGGTACCTCCTGTTCAAAGAGGCGCTGGAGGAAGAGCGGAGCTGTACGGCTGAGGATAATCTTGGGGTTATTGTTGGCATTATCCACGCGGAGCACCAAGGCGCGAGCCGTCTCTCCCTTGCGGTAGAAGTCGCCGGGAATCTGCTCCGACTTGGGCAGCAGCAGTTCGTTGCCCTCATCGTCCAGGAGCAACATCTCCTTTTTCCAGATTTGATAGACTTCCGCGCTGATGACGGTGCCCACCTTATCTATATACTTGTTATATAAGCTATCCTTCTCCAGGTCGAGGATTTTTCCGGCCAGAGCCTGTCTGAGGTTCAGGATGGCTCTACGGCCAAACTTCATGAAATTGACGGCATCTGTTACCTCCTCACCCACTTCATAGCTGGCATCAATCTTGCGTGCTTCAGAGAGGGTAATCTCCTTGTTGGGGTCAGCTTCCTGTCCATCTTCCACCACGGTTCTGTTTCGCCAGATTTCAAAGTCCCCCTTGTCAGGGTTTACAATCACGTCGTAGTTTTCATCCGATCCAAACATCTTGGCGATGACACTTCTGAATGAATCTTCGAGCACACTCACGAGAGTAGCCCTGTCGATATTCTTCAGGTCTTTAAACTCGGCAAAGGTGTCGATCAAGCTTACGGTTTCTTCTTTTTTGGCCATATAATTATGTTATTATTGTTATTCAATTATTTGAAGTCGATGACATACTGCGTCTTCTTGATTTGTTCGAAGGGGATGACAACATCCTCATCCCTCATCTGCGGGCGCTTCATGCCCTCTTCTTTGACCTTACGGGTCATGGTGAGCACAATCTGCTCGGGCGACACCTCCTTGAGTATGCCCACCTGTTTCTGTCCGTCCAGCGTGACGGTTTCCACTTTCATTCCCACATGGTTGATGTACTGCTGCATCACCTTGAAGGGCTGTCCGATTCCTGCGGATCCCACTTCCAATTCATAGTCCTGTTCGTCGCGGCTGAGGTGCTCTTCGATGAATCGGCTCAGTTCCACGCAGTCCTCAATCCACACTCCCTCCTTGTGGTCAATCTCCACCACGATTTGGTTGTCGGTACTGATACTTAAGTCGGTAAGGAAGTAGGCTTTATCCTCAAGCCATTGCTCCACGATGCGTTTCACTGTTTCTTTTTCAATCATAATCTTCTAAAGTTTCTGTTGTTCTCAGTTTCCGGCTAACAAAAAGGAGGAGCATCTTGCTCCTCCTCACTGTTTCATCCACTGCGGTTGCAAAGGTAATAATAATATATTCATCTACAAAACTTTAACAAGAAAAAATAATCTTTTTCCTTTTTCTGTAGGTTTTGTGAGGGATTCCTCTGGTTAGCAGGGTCACTCAGCCTGCCGCTCCGCGGTCACCTCCCCGTTCCGTTTGGCGAGGCGATAGGTACCGCTTTTCTCCTCCAGAGGGAAGAGGGAGAGGTTGTCGGTGGCATGATCCACGAGCATCAGTGTGCTCTGCTCCTCAAAACGGTTGACCTCCAGCACGAGGGGTTGCTCTGTGATGCGCTGCCGCAAGAGGAGGCTGTCGTTGATAAGGAGAGAGAGGGAGTCATTGAGAAAGCCCTCCTGAAGAACGACCGTGTAGGTGTCGATGAATTTCCTTTCCTGGGCCTTCTGCTGCTGGAGCCTCATGCTCATATAGACAAATATGACCACGACAAAAATGACGGAAAAGGCCAGAATGCCATTTCCAATCATGAACTGTTTGTTGGTATTGAGGCGATGTGCCATAGCTGTTTACGTTTGAATGGTTATTAATACTTCAGACTGCTGCCTCCCAAAAACTCGCGAAGCAGCGAAGTGGGCGGAATCTCCTTGTCCTGCACCGGAGTGAAGTAGCGGATAAACTTGAGCAACCGGTAGGCCTCAGCATACTCCGGACAGTTGCGCGGCACGCTGTTGAGGATAGGTTCCGCATGGCTCCTCAGCACGGCCAGCTCGTAGAGCATGGCAGAGTTGAACATCACATCAGCATTCTCCTGAAAGGGGAAAATCCATCTATCCTCACCGGCACGCACGCTGTTCCAGCGGCCGATGGTGTCACGGGCCGAATAGCCGCGATAGTTATAGTCGCGGATGATGCGGCGGAGGAGGCGGTTATCGGTGGTGGGAATCCAGTTGTGGTCATCAAGCGAGATGGTGGTGAGTGCAGAGACATAGATCTTGAACTTCTTATCGGCGGCAATCTCGGGAGTGAGGTCGGGGTTGAGCGCATGGATACCTTCGAGAATCAGGATGGTGTGGTCATCGATGCGGAGTATGTCGCCCCGGTACTCCTTCTTGCCGGTATTGAAGTTGAAGACCGGCAGTTCCACCTCTTCGCCACCGAGCAAAGCCTTGAGTTGCCGGTTGAAGAGGTCCAGGTCGAGGGCATAGAGCGACTCGTAGTCGTAGTTGCCGTCGGCATCCAAAGGGGTATCTTCGCGATTGACAAAATAGTTGTCCAACGAGATGGGATAGGGACGGAGTCCGCAGGTCATCAGCTGGATGGAGAGCCGCTTGCTGAAGGTGGTCTTGCCGGAGGAGGATGGACCGGAGATAAGCACCAGGCGCACATTGCTGCGCGACGCTATCTCCTCGGCTATGCGGGCTATCTTGCGCTCCTGCAGTGCCTCGCTGACATTGATGAGGTCGGTTGCATGCCCCTCCTGACAGAGGTGGTTGAAATCGCCCACGTTGTTCAGTCCGAGAATCTGGTTCCAGTGGAGGTGTTCCTTGAAGACATCCAACATCTTCTGCTGCTTCACCACCTCCTCCAGATGGTCGGGCTGCTGACGGTTGGGCACCCGCAGCAACAGGCCATCATAATACTTCACGATGTCCCACAAGCCGACGAAGCCCGTGGAGGGGAGCAGGTTGCCGTAGAAGAAATCGACGGTATCGCCCAGCGTATGATAACAGGTATAGAGCGAGCCCGAGCTCTCCAACAGTTTGACCTTGTCTTCCAGCCCCTGTTCGCTGAAGATACGTACGGCCTCGGTCGTGTGGCACTCTACGCGATGGAAAGGCATGTCCGCCGCGATAATCTCCTTCATCCGCTGCCTGATGGCCAGGGCATCCTCCAACTGCAGCTCCCTGCCTAAGAACAGGTTGCAGAAATAGCCCTTGCTTACCGGATGCTCCATGCGGAGATGGCCCTCGGGATAGAGCTCGCGCACAGCCTTGTAGAGGACGAAGCAGAGTGAGCGGACATAAGTTCTCATACCCGAAGAGTCGCGGATGTCGAGAAACTCTATATCCTTATTATTATATAGGCGGAAGTTGAGTCCCTCGCTGCGGTTGTTCACCTTGGCACTCAACACCGGATAGGGCAGCGTGAGAGGCAACTGGCGGGAGAGCTCCAGCAGGCTGATGCCAATGGGTACTTGATAGCTCTTGCCATCGTTCTTGCAGAAAACCTGGATAACCCCCTTATCCGATTCATTCATCTTTTCGTTCACCATATCGCTTAACATATCATATTAATTCCATTCTTATGTGCTTCAAATCGGCTCTCAATCCTCCCTTTCGGAGCGGGGAGAAGCAGATTTGCCGTTAAAGATAGAGAAAAGGTTTATGCTTTGCAACATATCTGCGGAAAGAAGGATAATATTTAAGCCGATTATATCTAATTTTTATTTATTTTTGCCCCCAAAACACCAAAACCGTACAAAAAACAGATGGAAACTTTCCTAAATTTACTGAGCCTTGTGGGCTCTTTGGCGCTATTCCTCTATGGAATGAAAATCATGAGTGAAGGCCTGCAGAAATTCGCGGGCGACAAATTACGCAACATCCTTGCGGCTATGACGAGAAACCGGGTGACCGGAGTCCTGACCGGTATATGGATTACTGCCCTCATCCAATCCTCTTCAGCCACTACCGTGATGGTGGTCAGCTTCGTCAACGCCGGATTAATGACCCTCACCCAATCCATTGGCGTCATCATGGGTGCCAACGTGGGTACTACGGTGACTGCCTGGGTCATCTCTCTCATCGGCTTCAAGGTCAACATTGCGCTTTATGCCCTCCCTTTGCTCGCCGTAGGTCTTCCGCTCATCTTCTCCGGCAAGAGTTTCAGAAAATCGGTGGGCGAGTTTCTGTTTGGTTTTTCCTTTCTCTTCATGGGTCTGGCCTACCTGCAGAGTTCAGCCGAAGCATTGAACATGGGTGCATGGGTTGCCAACGGACTGGCCCATTTCGGTGCCGAGAGCAACTTCATCACCATTCTGGTCTTTGTCATCGTAGGTGCTTTGGTGACCATGGTGGTCCAGGCCTCAGCGGCAACCATGGCCATCACGCTGATGCTCTTTGACATGCACATTCCCGGTTTCGGATTCGAGCAGGCTGCTGCGCTGGCCATGGGACAGAATATCGGTACCACCATCACCGCCAATCTGGCTGCCCTCACCGCCAATACCCAAGCCCGCCGCGCCGCCATGGCCCACCTGCTTTTCAACGTCTTTGGTGTAGTGGTCGTGCTCATCCTCTTCAAGCCCTTCTGCAACTGCATCTCGTGGATTGTAACCGACGTGATGCACCAGCCGGCCAACGACCTCTTCAAGCTCTCCGCCTTCCATACCGCCTTCAACGTCTGCAACGTACTGCTGCTCATCTGGTTCGTGAAGACCATTGAGCGCATCGTCTGCGTCATCCTCCCCATGAAGGAGAGCGAAGAGGAGTACCGTCTCCGCTTCATCTCCCGCGGCTTGCTCTCTACCGCTGAGCTCTCCATCTTGGAGGCACGCAAGGAGATTCACCTCTTTGCCGAACGTACCCGACGCATGTTCGGCATGGTACGCGACCTGCTCCACACAGAGAAAGACGAGGAGTTCAACACGCTCTTCAGCCGTATCGAGAAGTATGAGAACATCAGCGACAGCATGGAGCTGGAGATTGCCAACTATCTAAATAAGGTGTCTGAAGGACGACTCAGTTCGGAAAGTAAGCTGCAGATACGCTCCATGCTCCGCGAAGTGACGGAGATTGAGAGCATCGGTGACAGCTGCTATAACCTGGCACGTACCATCAACCGCAAACGCTCTACCAACCAGGAGTTCACCGAACGGCAATATGAGCATATCCACTCGATGATGAAGCTCACTGACGAGGCACTCGTACAGATGATTAAGGTCGTGGAGCGAAACGAAAACGAGACAGTGGATGTGAACAAGTCGTTCAATATCGAGAACGAAATCAATAACTACCGCAACCAGCTGAAAACACAGAACATCGTGGATGTCAACAACAAGGAATATGACTACCAGATGGGTGTGTACTACATGGACCTCATCGCTGAATGTGAGAAACTGGCAGACTACGTGGTGAACGTCGTAGAGGCCAGCAGCGATGTCAAAGAGAAGAAATCAGCTTGATGATTACTGATCGTTGACAACTTGACGAGTTGCAGCCTCCCCCTCTTCGCTCTTTCCGCGGCGGAGAGGGGGAGACTGTTATAGTACAGGGGAGAGATTTCTGAGAGAGGGGAGAAGGTGCCATTTCCTGAAAGGAAGAGGCAAGATGACAGCTACACTTTGCCATCTGAAATAAAAATTGTACTTTTGCGGCATAATCCAATCCAAGCATACAAAATGATGATTGAAAAAGAGACGGACAACCGCCGCAAAGGACTTACCGCAGAGGAGGTGGAACAGAGCCGTGCCCAGCATGGCGACAACCTGCTCACTCCTCCTGCCAAACCATCGCTGTGGAAACTCTACTTGGAAAAGTTGCAAGACCCAGTGGTGAAGGTGCTCCTCGTAGCAGCCGCATGCTCCTTCTGCATTGCTGTGGTGGAGAATGACTACACGGAAACGATAGGTATCTTGGCCGCTATCCTGCTGGCTACGGGTATCGCTTTTGGTTTTGAATATGATGCCAACCGCAAGTTCGACCTGCTGAATGCTGTCAATGAGGAGACTCCGGTCAAGGTGATACGCGACGGAGCGGTCAGGGAGATTGCCCGACGGGAAGTGGTGGTCGGCGATGTGGTGCTCATAGAGACGGGCGATGAGGTACCGGCCGATGGAGAACTGATTGAGGCGGTGTCGCTGCAGATCAATGAATCGAGTCTCACCGGAGAACCCAGCGTCAACAAGACCACCCATAAGGAGAGTTTCGACCCCGAAGCCACCTACCCCTCAAACCGCGTGATGCGTGGCACCTCGGTCATGGATGGACATGGCACCCTGGTGGTGGACCGCGTGGGCGATGCCACCGAGATTGGCAAAGTGGCCCGCCAGAGTACGGAGGAGGTGGACGAGCCCACTCCACTCAACAAACAGCTCACCCGGCTGGCCAACCTGATTGGACGTATCGGATTCAGCGTAGCGGCCTTGGCTTTCCTCATCCTCTTCGTCAAAGGGGTATGGATGGAATATGAGTTCTCCTCCTTCCACACTTTCAGCGACTGGCTCCCGGCACTGAAAGAGACCCTCGACTACTTCATGATGTCCGTCACCTTGGTGGTGGTGGCCGTACCCGAAGGATTGCCCATGAGCATCACCCTCAGCTTGGCGCTGAACATGAGGCGTATGCTCTCCACCAATAACCTCGTGCGCAAGATGCACGCCTCGGAAACCATGGGTGCTGTCACGGTCATCTGTACCGACAAGACGGGCACCCTGACCCAAAACCGTATGCAGGTGGCTGAGACGTGCTTCCTCCATGAAGATCAGCCCGCCACGCGACAACTTATCTTTGAGGGCATCAGCACCAACACCACTGCCTACCTCGATGCCGAGGGAGCGCTGACGGGAGTGGGCAATCCCACCGAAGTGGCCCTGTTGGGATGGATGCAGGGTAAGGGGGTGAACTACTTGGAGCTGCGCAATGCGGCTACGCTGATTCGTCAGATACCCTTCTCTACCGAACGCAAGTACATGGCATCCTGGGTGGATTCGCCTCTCCTGCACCAACGCATCCTCTATGTGAAGGGGGCTCCCGAAGTGATCATGGCACGCTGCCTTGAGGGGAGTGCAGAGGTGGAGCAGAAGTTGGCCGACTATCAGGCAAAGGCGATGCGCACGCTGGGGTTTGCCTACAGAATCTTACCGAACGGAGAAGAAATAGATGAAGAGAGCGTCACCGGACTCACCTTCATGGGTATAGTCGCCATCAGCGACCCCGTGCGTCCGGAAGTACCCGACGCCATCCGGCAATGCCGAGAGGCGGGTATAGCGGTGAAGATTGTGACCGGTGACACCCCGGGAACAGCCACTGAGATTGCCCGGCAAATTGGGCTGTGGGGCGAGGAAGATGATGAAGAACAACGGATTACAGGCACAGCATTTGAGGCACTGACCGATGAAGAGGCACTGCATCGGACTGCGTCACTCAAGGTAATGTCCAGGGCACGCCCTGCCGACAAGCAGCGACTGGTGCGTCTGCTCCAGCAGCAGGGTGAGGTGGTGGCTGTTACCGGCGACGGCACCAACGACGCTCCGGCACTCAACCGGGCACAGGTGGGTCTATCCATGGGCAGCGGCACCTCCGTAGCCAAGGAGGCTAGCGACATCACCCTGCTCGACGACTCCTTCAGCAGCATCTGTACGGCAGTGATGTGGGGACGATCGCTCTACAAGAACATCCAGCGGTTCATCCTCTTCCAGCTGACCATAAATTTCGTGGCACTCTTTGTGGTGCTCGTCGGCTCGCTCGTCGGCACCGAACTGCCGCTGACCGTGACCCAGATGCTTTGGGTCAACCTCATCATGGACAGCTTTGCCGCACTGGCCCTGGCCTCCATAGCCCCTGACGCCGAGGTCATGAAGCAGAAGCCAAGAAAGGCAAGCGACTTCATCATCAGCCCCGCCATGTGGTGGATGATTCTGGGCATGGGCACCCTCTTCTACAGCATCCTGCTGGGACTGCTTGCCCACTTCAACAAATCATCGGACACGCTTACTACAGAGGAGCTCACCCTCTTCTTCACCCTCTTCGTGATGCTTCAATTCTGGAATCTCTTCAATGCCAAAGCCTTTGGTACCCATCACTCCGCCTTCCACCAGCTCTCCAAGTCCTACGGTATGGAGCTGACAGCGGTGGCTATTCTTGTCGGCCAAGTGCTTATCGTGCAGTTTGGCGGAGAGGTGTTCCGCACCCAGCCGCTCAGCCTCAGCCAATGGGGTTGGATTGTCCTGCTCACCTCACCGGTGCTCTGGATAGGCGAACTGGTACGCGCTTGGCTAAGACACAGAGACCGTATCCGGGAGAGGAAGGCCAATGCCCGTGCATCCAACCCAGGCAAGAAACCAAGCCAAAAGCAGTCATGGAAAGAAACATAACAGACAAACTATATATGAAAGGAATAAAGAACCTGGTGTTTGATTTCGGGGGTGTACTGATAGACCTCGACCGCGAACGGTGTATCCGCAACTTCCGCCAGATAGGAGTGGAGAATGTGGAGTCGCTGCTGAATGTCTATGGCCAACAGGGACTCTTCAGGGAACACGAGAAGGGGATGATAGATGATGCCACCTTCCGCCAAGGGGTACGTGACCTAGCCCAGCTCCCCCAGCTGACCGATGCCGCTATCGACGAGGCGTGGAACAGTTTTCTGGTGGGCATCCCCACCTATAAGTTGGAAGCGCTGCTCGAACTGCGCAAGGACTACATGGTCTATCTGCTTAGCAACACCAACTCCATCCATTGGGAATGGTCCAAGGCGAATGCCTTCCCGATGAAGAGCTTCCGCGTGGAAGACTACTTTGAAAAAATCTATCTCTCCTACGAGATGAAGATGGTGAAGCCTGATGCCTGCATCTTTGAAAAGGTACTGGCCGATGCCGGTATCGCTGCGGAGGAGACGCTTTTCCTCGACGACTCGGCCGAGAACTGCGCCGCTGCCCGCCAGCTACACATACAAACATATACCCCGAAGGCGCACGAAGATTGGCGCCACCTGTTTGAATGAGACGCCTTACAACGCTACCTCAGGGGGAGATCCCCATGCCCGTAGTGGCCACCATCGGTTTCTTCGATGGGGTACACCTCGGACACCGCTGCCTGATAGACCAAGTGAAGGAGGTAGCGGCAAGAAAAGGTATGGCCTCTGCCGTGGTCACCTTCAGCCAGCACCCGCGAAGGGTGATGCAATGCAGCTTCTCCCCTGCCCTACTGACCTCGGCCACGGAGAAGCAGGAGCTGCTGGAGACAACGGGAATCGATGAGTGCATCATGCTCGACTTTACCCCACAGCTGGCTCTGCTCTCGGCCGGCCAATTCATGAAACAGCTCCACGACCGTTATGGCGTACAGGCATTGGTCATCGGCTATGACCACCGTTTCGGCCACAACCGGAGTGAGGGGTTCGAGGATTATGTGCGCTATGGAGCCCAACTGGGCATGGAGGTGATTCAGGCCCAACCACTCACTCTTGAGGGGGAGTCCGCCACTGCCAGCTCTTCCCGCATACGCCAACTGCTGCTACAGGGCGATGTGGAACAGGCTACCCGTCTGCTCGGCTACCGCTACTTCCTGCAGGGAGAGGTGGAGAGCGGCTACCAGGTAGGGCGTACTATCGGATTCCCTACCGCCAATATCCGTGTAGAAGAGGAGTTTAAACTGATTCCGGCTCCTGGGGTCTATGCTGTACAAGTCACTACCTTGGACAACGGAAAACGCTTTGGCGGTATGCTGTGCATCGGCCATCGGCCCACCTTGGGCAACGGGCACAAACTGAGCATCGAGGTACATCTCTTCGACTACACCGGCAACCTCTACCACCAGCCGCTACGGGTGGAATTTGTCCGCTTCACCCGAAATGAACAACGGTTTAACTCCCTTGAGCAACTGCGCCAACGCATCAGCCTCGATGAAAAGGAAATCCGCACACTGCTGAAGAACAATGAATAATTTGGCAGCCAACGAATGAAGGACGACCTCACCTCCTCTC
>CAMGIP010000033.1 GCA_946056155.1 uncultured Mediterranea sp.
CTAAGGAATGGTACCTTGTTGGTGAATCCGCAACTCAGACGTAAATCAGGAAGATGCAGGGCATTTTGGATAGATCAGGCACCTTACCCACCCAATCCTTCACGCTATGCGTATGTACGTAGGCATCTGGGCAAGTGAGATTGGCAGCGATGCAAAGTTTGGTCTGCGGTCGGCAGGTGCGGAGAATCTCCTCTACCATCTTATTGTTCCGATAGGGAGTCTCAATGAAGAGTTGTGTCTGATGTTCGGTAGTGGCCCGCTGCTCCAACGCCTTGAGCTTGCGTGCCCGCTGATCGGCTTCGATAGGCAGATAGCCGTTGAAGGCAAAGCTCTGTCCGTTGAATCCGGAAGCCATCACCGAAAGAATGATGGAAGATGGTCCCACGAGTGGAACCACCTCCAATCCTTTTCTTTGAGCCATAGCTACTACATCAGCACCCGGATCGGCTACAGCCGGACATCCTGCCTCTGAGAGGACACCCATCGACTCCCCTTGCTCCAATGGTTTCAGGTAGCCTGAAATGGCTTCGGGAGAGGTGTGCTTGTTGAGCGGATAGAAGGTAAGTGCATCAATATCAATCTCCTTCTCCACCCGTTTGAGGAAGCGGCGTGCTGAACGCACATCCTCTACGATAAAGTGGCGGAGGGTCAGAATCACCTCTTTGTTATAGGCAGGTAGCACCTGCTCGATGGGCGTCTCACCCAGCGTCACGGGAATCAGGTAAAGTGCAGACATCAGCTATGGTTACTTAATGATTTCAAATAATTACTGCTCACTCCGTTAACCCGTCAGCTCGTTAACGAAAAGAATAGATTTTTCAGCTCGTTAACTCGTTAACTTGTCAACTCGTGAATCTCATTTTATCCGTAGATAATATTGCCATTTTCATCCTTGTACTCATCTAAGCCCTTCTCATAGGTAGCCATGGCACGCAGACTCATACCTACACTGGAGAAACCTCCATCGTGGTAAAGGTTCTGCATGGTCACCTTGCGGGTGAGGTCAGAGAACATTACGATACAGTAGTCAGCACACTCATCGGCACTGGCATTGCCGAGAGGAGACATGCGGTTGGCGAAGTCGAACAGCTTGTCCATACCTTTCACACCCGAGCCGGCCGTAGTCATTGTCGGTGATTGAGAGATGGTATTCACACGTACATGGTGCTCGCGACCATAGATATAACCAAAGCTACGGGCGATAGACTCCAGCAAAGCCTTGGCATCTGCCATGTCGTTATATCCATAGAATGTACGCTGGGCAGCCACGTAGCTCAGAGCCACGATTGAACCATATTCTGCAATCGCATTCATCTTCTTGGCACTCTGAATCATCTTGTGGAACGACACTGCCGAGATATCCAGCGTCTTGTCGAGCATATCGTAATCCAGGTCATCGTAGGTACGCTTCTTGCGCACGTTGGGCGACATACCGATGGAGTGGAGCACGAAGTCAATCTGACCGCCAAGCACCTCCATCGAACGCTTGAACACCTGCTCCAAATCAGCTACACTGGTGGCATCTGCCGGAATCACCTCACAGTGGAGCTGCTTAGCCAGGGCCGATACCTCACCCATGCGTACGGCTACGGGAGTGTTCGACAACGTGATCTGCGCTCCCTCTTCCACAGCCTTTACTGCCACCTTCCAGGCGATAGACTGTTCATTGAGCGCACCGAAAATAATACCTCTTTTACCTTTAAGCAAATTGTAACTCATACCTATTTTTCTTGGTTTATACTAAAAATCGGCGGCAAAGATACGTAGAAATTGCATACTTTGGGCAAAAGTGTGCAATAAATTCGCGAAAATGACAAAATTTACCATTCAAGTGTCAATTCCTACACATCTGTTCAGGTTTTCCCCCGTACTTTTGCAACCGGTAATTAAGAGGTTTTTTCATAATATTTATTTAAGGTTAGAATTAGGTTAACATGAATCATTTATTATTCTCCTGCCGGCCACTCGGGAGAGCCGCCGGCAGGTAGAGTAATAGACCTCAGAAAGCCAGAACAGGGGTTGACAACGATTACTCCTATATATAATAGTGATACTAATAATTAATAAATAAACGATTATTCATTCAAAAACATAACGTAGTATGATGAACACACTTCTCAAGAGAGCATTGACTGTGGTAGCCTGCTCGCTGCCACTGCTCTCATGTACGACCCAGTCCCCAACAGCTCAGGAGAGTCTTATCAGCCCCGAAATCTACAAGGAACTTCCTTTTGAAATGCCGGTGGTGAAGCAGCCTACTTTCCCGGCCTACAAGAGTTGCATCACGGAATTCGGGGCCAAGGGCGATGGTATTACCCTCAACACAGAGGCTATCAATCAGGCCATTCAGGCTGTACATGACAAGGGAGGCGGAACTGTAGTAATCCCTGCCGGTGTATGGCTTACAGGGCCTATCCAGTTGTTGAGCAATGTCAATCTCTATACCGAGGTGAATGCCCTCGTGGTATTTACTGCTGACTTTTCGGCCTATCCCATCGTCGAGACCTCGTTTGAAGGTCTGGAGACCCGCCGCTGTGTATCACCCCTTTGGGCACGCGATGCCGAGAATATCGCCATCACGGGTGAGGGTACCTTCGATGGTAGCGGTGACCAGTGGCGTCCAACCAAGAAGAGCAAGCTGACCGAGTCACAGTGGAAGAACCTCATCAAGCGGGGTGGGGTAGTGGATAATGACGTTTGGTATCCCAACGAAGGGTCGCTCAAGGGCGCCAAGGCCTGCAAGAATTTCAATGTACCTGAAGGCATAGAGACCGATGAACAATGGAACGAGATTCGCGCCTGGTTGCGTCCCGTGCTGCTCAGTTTCATCAAGTGCAAGCAGGTGTTGCTCCAGGGGGTCACCTTCAAGAACTCTCCCTGCTGGTGTCTGCATCCGTTGTCGTGCGACCACATCACTTTGGATAATGTCAAGGTCTATAACCCCTGGTATTCACAGAACGGCGATGCCCTCGACCTGGAGTCTTGCAGCAATGCCCTTATCACCCGTTGCGTTTTTGATGCCGGCGATGATGCCATCTGCATCAAGTCGGGTAAGGATGAAGATGGTCGCCGTCGCGGTGAGCCCTGTCAGAACGTAATTGTTACGGACAATATTGTGCTCCATGGTCACGGTGGTTTCGTTGTAGGTAGTGAAATGTCCGGTGGTGTGAAGAACATCTACGTATCCAACTGTACCTTCCTCGGCACCGATGTAGGTCTGCGCTTCAAGAGTACCCGCGGTCGCGGAGGTGTGGTGGAGAATATCTTCATCAACCGCATCAACATGATTGATATTCCCCACGAACCCCTGCTGTTTGACCTCTTCTATGGAGGCAAGGGTGCCGGTGAGGAGACTGAGGAGGAGATCGCTGAGCGTATGAAGGCCAATGTGCCCCCTGTTACTGAGGAGACTCCAGCCTTCCGCAACATCCACATCAGCGATGTAGTATGTAAAGGTTCGGGTCGTGCCATGTATTTCAACGGCTTGCCCGAGATGCCTATCGACAACGTCAGCGTGAAGAATGTGGTCATCAGCGATGCCAAAGAGGGTATCGTCATCAGTCAAGCAAAGGATGTGACTATTGACAATGTACGTATCGAGGCCAAGAAGGGCGACGAACTGGTCATTCGCAACGCAAACAACGTGAAGGTCAACGGTGAAGAGCACAATAATGCCACATCTAAGTCTCAAGCTATTGATTTGTAAATCTCTGTAGTAAATTTGTTCTTATGAAAGCTAACTTATGGATGCTTTCTCTGCTATGCTGTGCATTGGCCTCACCGGTCGATGCGCGGCATAGCGTGCAGAAAGAGGTCACCGAATCGGAAAGAATACCTGTTGCCATGTCGGAAGCGTGCGCAGCAAAAGAGCAGCAATCGTTCTCTTTTGAGGTTTGTAATCCGGTGGACGAGGAGCGGACAGATGCACCTGTGGTCATCTCCTTAGCCTCGCTGAAACTCCCTTTTACTCCCCAAAGTGCCTCAGTCTCTTTGGCTGGGGAGGAGATTCCTTCTCAACTGGACGACTTGGATGGTGACGGACGTGCCGATGAACTGGCTGTCGTGGTCACTATGCCCGGACGTACCACCCTGCCTCTTGTCGTCACCCTATCCCAAGCCAAAAGCGACAAGAGCTACCCTGCTCGCACCTTTGCGCAGATGCTCATCCGTGACGGCAAGAAAGAGAAGCATGCACAGGCCACCTCGCTCACCGTGCCCGGTAGCGCCAATGTCTATAACTTGATCTATGGGCATGGACCGATGATGGAATCGGAGCTGGTGGGCTATCGCATCTACTTCAATGCTAAGCAGACGCTCGACCCATATGGCAAGTTCCAGAAACGGCTTGAGCTGGCAGATTGTAGCTTCTATCCCTCAGATGACCAACTGGCCAAGGGGTTCGGGGATGATGTGCTGATGGTGGGCAACAGCTGTGGTGTAGGTGCCCTCAAGGGATGGAACGGTGAGAAGGCTACCCACATTGAACCCATTGCCTCACGGACCGAACGGGTAGTGGCCAGCGGACCGGTCAGAGCCATCTTGGAGGTGGAAATCAAGGGGTGGCAGTACCAGGGCGAGGAGATAGAGATGACGCAGCACTACCTGCTCTATGCCGGACACCGCGACCTGCAGATAACCACCACCTTTACCCGTCCGTTGGGAGAGACCACCTTCTGTACGGGTGCCCAGCGCATCATGGGCACAGAGACGGTGATGGATAGCGACCACGAGGGATTGGTAGGCAGCTGGGGACGACATTGGCCAGTGACCGATACGGTCAAGTATGCCAAGGAGACCATCGGCATAGCCACCTACATCCCCCAGCGTTACCTCCGCAAGGAGGTGAGCGACAAGGACAACTTCCTCTACCTCATCGCAGCTCCCGGTCAGCAGAGCTTTACCTACTACACCATGTTCACCTCCCGCAAAGAGACTTTCGGATTTCCTGATGCGGAGGCTTGGTTTGCCGAAATGCGTCGTTGGAAAGCCCGGATAGAGCAGCCCATGGTGGTAAAGCGCACCAAAAAAAGATAATCTGCCTCTCTCTTTCTGACAGGCGGACTGAGTAAATATGCCCTTTGGACCGTATTATATTTTGAAAAGGAATAGCAAGTTCTCACGGAGAGAACTGCATCTCCTAAGAGAAACAATCTAATATACCCTAAAAGACAATGAAACATACGTTACTGACCTTAGGATTGGCTCTGCTGGGGCTCGCTACAGCCGCAGCTCAGGAGCAGCCCTACACCTCTGAGGTGTGGAACCCCGACTTGGGCAACGGGAAATACAAGAATCCCGTGCTCTACGCTGATTACAGCGACCCCGATGCCATTCGGGTAGGCGATGACTTCTATCTCACCTCTTCCAGCTTCGGCTCCCTGCCGGGACTGCAGATTCTCCACTCTAAAGATTTGGTCAACTGGAGCATTATCGGTGCAGCCATTCCCTATGCCGTACCTCCCGTCGAGGATGAGCGTCCACAGCATGGTAACCGCATCTGGGCACCCTCCATACGCCACCACAACGGACAGTTCTACATCTTCTGGGGTGACCCTGACCAGGGAATCTTTATGGTGAAGGCCAATCAGATAGAGGGCCCTTGGAGCGAACCGGTACTGGTCAAGGCTGGTAAAGGCATGATTGACAGCTGTCCGCTCTGGGACGATGACGGTCGTGTCTATCTGGTTCATGCCTATGCCGGCAGCCGTGCCCAGTTCAAGAGTGTCATTGCCGTGTGTGAACTCAACAGCGATTGTACCCGGGCCATTACCCCCTCACGCATCGTCTTTGATGGTCACGAGGAGCACCAGACCTGCGAAGGTCCCAAGTTCTACAAACGCGATGGTTACTACTACATCTTCCATCCCGCTGGTGGAGTACCTACTGGCTGGCAGGTGGTGCAACGCTCCAAGAATATCTATGGTCCCTACGAGTGGCGCACCGTAATGGCTCAGGGCAAGAGCCCCGTCAATGGTCCTCACCAGGGCGCTTGGGTCACCACCTCCACGGGTGAGGATTGGTTCCTTCACTTCCAGGATGTGGGAGCCTACGGCCGTTTGGTTCACCTGCAGCCAATGGTGTGGAAAGAGGGGTGGCCGGTGATCGGCATCGACAAAGATGGCGATGGATGCGGCGAACCGGTGCTTACCTACCGCAAGCCCAACGTGGGCAAGAACTACCCCAACGTCAATCCACAGGAGAGCGATGAGTTCGACCACTACACCTTGCAACCGCAATGGCAGTGGCAGGCCAATATCAATGAGAAATGGGCCTGGTATGCGGGTGAGAAGGGCTTTGTGCGCCTCTACTCCTATCCGGTGCCAGCCGACTATAAGAACCTGTGGGACGTCTCCAACCTACTGCTTCAGAAGACTCCGGCACCTCACTTCACCGCCACCACCAAGCTCACCTTTACTCCAGATCCCCGTTACTGCGGAGAGCGTACCGGTCTGTTGGTCATGGGCATGGACTATGCCGGACTCATTGTGGAGAAGCGGGAGAGCGGTCTGGTGTTGAGTCAAGTCAGCTGTAAGAATGCCGATCGTGGAGCTGCCGAGGAGTCAAAAGGTGAAGTCGCATTGGACAACGCCACTGTCTATCTCCGTGTCGCTTTCAAGGATACGGGCAAGAAGATTCAAAAGAGTGAAGGAGGTCACGACCAGATTATCCTCTGCCGCTTCAGCTACAGCCTTGATGGTAAAAAGTACCTTCCCTTGGGCGAGGAGTTTCAGGTGCGCGAAGGCAAGTGGATTGGAGCCAAAACAGGTGTCTTCTGTACTCGTCCTTCGAAAAAAGTCAATGACGGCGGCTGGAGTGATGTGGATTGGTTCCGTATCACTAAATAATTAGTCATAGGTAAATCCCTGGGCATACAGCTCGGGGATTTTTCTTTTTCCCAAAAAAATCGACTGAATATTCACCGTTTTTCCGTACTTTTGCACCTCTGAAAAGAAAATAGGATATGAAGAAACTGGTAATTTTTGATCTTGACGGCACCCTGCTCAACACCATTGCAGACCTTGCGCAGAGCACCAACTACGCCTTGCAGAAGCTGGGCTTCCCTACGCATGATACAGAGTCCTACCGTTTCATGGTGGGCAACGGCATCAACAAACTCTTTGAACGGGCCCTTCCTGAAGGGGAGAAAAGTCCGGAAAACATAGTGCGCGTACGTGCTGAGTTTATCCCTTACTACAACATTCACAATGCTGACCTCAGCACTCCTTACCCCGGCATTCCCGAACTGCTCCTCGCACTTCACCATCAGGGCACTCAGATAGCCGTAGCATCCAACAAATACCAGGCTGCCACCGAACGGCTCATCCCTCACTACTTCCCGCAGATACCCTTTGCCGCTATTTTTGGCCAGCGCGAAGGTATCCCCGTCAAACCAGATCCTACCATCGTTCGCGATATCCTTCACTGTACCAATATTCATTTGGATGAAGTACTCTATGTAGGTGACTCAGGTGTAGATATGCAGACCGCCCTCCAAGCAGGAGTCACCGCCTGCGGTGTGACGTGGGGATTCCGCCCGCGTACCGAATTAGAAGCATTCCATCCCCAATACATCATCGACTCACCCGAAGAGATTCTGCACCTTATCTGAGGAGGGCTATATCGGCACTTCCGATGCACAATGTATATGTAATATAGATATAGAGAACGCGTATATGCCGTTGGTATAGAGTAAGAAATAGTCTCAGCAGGGGACTATACCAAAAATTACCGCTAAAAAAACAATATTTCCACACCAATACAATAGCATTACGATACTTTTGCCCAATGTTTTTTAACACTGTGTTCGTACACATGTAAGCCAACAGAGGAAACGCTTTAATATTATAGAATAAATATGTATCGAATGTTTAACAAAATGAAAAACATGCGCCATGCGTTACTATTCCTATTGGTAACGATGATATCGCTCAGCGTATCGGCGCAAAACGTAACCGTAAAAGGTACCGTGACAGACAAGACAGGAGAGACCGTAATCGGTGCTTCTGTAGTAGAAAAAGGGAATACCAGTAATGGTACCATCACCAATCTGGATGGTGAGTACGTCATGACTCTCCCCGCCAATGGCACATTGGTTTTCTCCTTTGTAGGTATGACCACCCAGGAGATTGCTGTGAAGGGACAGCAGGTGATTAACGTTGTATTGGCTGATGATGCCCAGGCCCTCGACGAAGTGGTGGTCGTAGGTTATGGTGTGCAGAAGAAATCAGACCTGACCGGTTCGGTAGGTAGCGTTAACAGTGACAAGATTATGGCTAAGGGTTCTACCTCTGTCATGGAGTCTATGCAGGGTGCCGTAGCCGGTGTGGATATCTCGCAGAGTTCAAGCCGTGCCGGCGAGGGATTCAGCATCTCTATCCGTGGTAAGAGCTCTATGGCCGGTGGCAATCCGCTCTTCGTTATCGATGGTGTGGTTTGTGACAACATGGACTTCCTCAACCCTGCCGACATCGAGAAGATTGACATCCTGAAGGATGCCTCCTCTACCGCCATCTACGGTAGCCGCGCCACCAACGGTGTGGTAATGATCACCACCAAGCAGGCCGGTACCAGCGTGAAGGATGAGGCCAAGGTGCAGATTTCATACGATGGATATTACGGTTACAAGACCACTGCCAACATGCCTGAGTTCATGAGCGGTGACGAATGGACCAACTACCGCTTCCAGCGCTACACCACCCTCAAGGAGACGGATGCCAACGGTCACCCCGTCTATCAGATGAAGGATGCCGACTGGAAATCGTTCTGGAGCAACGGCAGTCCGAAAATCAAAGAGATTTACGACACCAAAGGCTACTTCGACTGGCCCGACCTCGTGACAGACGATGGACAACAGCAGAACCACTACCTCAACATCGCCGGTAATACCAAAGCGCTCTCCTACCGCATCGGTCTGGGTTATCAGAAGGAGGACGGTGTACTGGGCGACAAGTATGAGCGCTGGAACATCAAGGCAGCTGCCGACCACAAGATTAACGACCACTTCACCATGGGTGCTTTGGTCAACCTCTCTACTTCATTGAAGGACTACGGCAGCAAAAACTCCGTGCTGACCGGTTTCCGTGCCAACCCCTACTGGGTTCCCTACTACTGGGAGGGCGAAAACAAAGGCGAACTGATTCTGCAGCCGGCCAAAGATGCTGCCATCTATCCCAATGGTGGCGGACATACCTCTACGCTCAACCCCTTGGTGGATCGTCAGAACTCGGCCGACGAGACCCGTGCCTACGATATCATGGCCAACCTCTATCTGCAGTACTCTCCCGTGAAGGAGGTGATTCTGAAGACCACCTTCTCACCCACCTACAACCGCAGTAAGCGCGGTCAGTTCTACGGGGTGAACACCGATGCCCAGTTCTCATCCAAGAGCCCTGACACCGGTCTGCCCTACAACACTGCCACCATCACCAACATGGACTACTTCACCTACACGTGGGATACGCAGGCCAACTATGTCAAGACCTTCGGCGACCACAGCTTGAATGCTCTGGCTCTGTTCAGCGTCTATAGTGCCGTAACCGAAGGCGATGCCATCACCGCCAACGAGATGCCTTTCGATGTAGATTGGTACAACACGGGCTCTGCCGGCTTCCTGAGCAATGCCAGCAGCTACTATAAGAAGATTACAATGCTCTCTTACGTGCTCCGCTTCAACTACGGCTACAAGGGACGCTACTTGGCTACGGTATCCAGCCGTTGGGACGGTAGCTCCAAGTTCCAGAAGAGCGACCGCTGGGGTATGTTCCCCTCTTTGGCACTCGCATGGCGCGCCAGCGAAGAGGATTTCATCAGAAACATCGAATGGATCAGCAACCTGAAGGTAAGAGCCAGCTTGGGTCTGACCGGTAACAATGCCAACGTAGGTCCCTACGACACTCAGGCACTGGCTGGCACCAAGTACTATTACAACTTTGGTAACACCCCTGTTTATGGCTATGGCGTAAACGGTATCACCAACACCGCCCTCACTTGGGAACAGACCCGTGAAATCAACCTCGGTCTGGACTTCGGTTTCCTCAACGGCCGCATCAGCGGTAGCATCGACTGGTACGACAAGGTTTCCAAGGATCTGCTCATGGAGCAGCTCACTCCGCTGGAACTCGGATCCTCTACCGGTGCCATGATGAACAACGTGGGTAAGGTAAAGAACACCGGTATCGAGTTGCAGCTGACTACCGTCAACCTGCAGAGTAAGGACCTCTACTGGAGCACCACCTTCACCTTCGCCAAGAACAACAACAAAATCCTGGAACTCAACGGCGGCAAGGAAGACCTCGTAGCCAACAAGTGGTTCATCGGTCAGCCCATCGACGTTATCTACGACTATGAGTATGCCGGTGTCTGCACAGCAGAAGAGGCTAAGGCTTACGCCAATAATAACGACATCAAGACCAAGTTCATCGAAGGTGAAATGAAGCTGAAAGACCAGCAGAAGCCGGGTGAAGAGGGCTACGGTGTGATTGACGAGAACGACCTCGTTATCCTCGGCCAGCAGGCTCCCAAGTGGACCGGCAGCTTCACCTCCAACCTCTCCTACAAGAATTGGGACTTCTCCTTCTCCATCTATACCAAGCAGGGCGGCATGGTTGCCAGTCCCTTCATGGCCGAGTTTACCAACTACAAGGACCGTGGACGTAACAAGCTGAAGATGGACTACTACATCCCCGCAGGAACGCCTATCCTCGACGCCGATGGCAATGGCTACACCCTCTCTACCGAGGCACACTATGGTAGCTATCCTTATCCCACCAACACTGCCAACAACAACTACGGTGGCGGTATGGGTTGGGGTACCGACAAGCAGACCACCTACGTGGGCAACAGCTATGTGGACAACTCGTTTGTCAAGGTGAAGAACATCACGCTTGGCTATACCTTCCCCAAGGCATGGCTCTCCAAGATTGGTGTCAGCAGCCTGCGTCTCTACGCTAATGTCCTCAACCCCTTCACCTTCACCGACTACAAGGGCTTCGATCCCGAATGGGCAGATGCCAAGCTGAGCGACGGTACCGGTGGTCCCAGCTCCAGAACCTATCAGGTGGGTGTTAATATCAAATTCTAAAGGTAACCATCACATACTAAAACGTTACAACAATGAAGCATACATATATACTTGCAGCCTGCCTGCTGGGTTTTAGCCTCACCGGCTGCTCCGATTTTCTGGATCAGGACAACAAATCGGATGTTCCTGCCCAAGATTTCTACAATACAAAGACTGGTTTCAACAGTCTGATGACTACCGCCTACTCATCGCTCCGCGACGTATATGGTGGTGCTCCCTGGGTCTTCAGTGCCGGTACTGACCTCTTTGCCGGTGGTAAGCAGGGAGTGGATGTCATCGGTACCTACGGTTCCTCTTACAACTCCTCTGACCCCGACGTGCAGAAGTTCTACACCAGCTGCTTCAAGGGCATCCAGTCGGCCAATTCGGTCATCTACTACGGCAACAGCACCGAAGATTCCTCCGTGCGTCTGCAGTACATTGATGAGGCTCGCTTCCTCCGCGCCTACTACTATTACCTGCTGGTACAGCAGTTCGGCGGAGTAGCTCTGAACACCCAAATGTTCGATGCTGCCGTGATGAACCACTCCCGCGAAAGCGCAGAGAAGGTCTATCAGTTTGTGATTGACGAGTTCACCGAGCTCGCTTCCGACGCCTCTCACCTGCTGGACCGCTCCAAGACCACCGGCAGTGACTTTGGCCGTGCCAACAAGCGTGCCGCCCTCCACTTCCTGGCCAAGAGCTATCTGGCCCGCGGCTATGAGAGCTTTGCGCAGAGCGACGACTTCAAGAACGCCGCTGCCTATGCCGAAAAGGCCATCAACAACGAGAAGCCGACCATCCCCTTTGAGAAGGTGTTCAGCATCGACAACGAGGAGAACGACGAAATCTTCTGGTCGGTACAGTATAGCAGTGCCTCGCTCAACGACCTGAGCAAGGACGGCAACATGCAGCAGTCGCTCTTTGGTGTCTATCTCGGTGGTGCCGAGGAGAAGAATAAGTATAATGCTGGCTATCTGGCTCCCACGCTCCATCTGCACAAGCTCTTTCAGGAGGGCGATATGCGTTACGAAGGCACCTTCATGCTGGAGCTGCACCAATACTACTACGACTACTACACCAAGGCCGATGAGTCGCCCATCAAGTACTTCTATGCACCCCGCTGGATGAAAGATGCGGCCATCCAGGCTTGGAGAGATGAGAATCCGACATTGCGTAACGATGCCACCGTTATTGTAATGGATGACAAAACTATGGACCGCAGAGGTTCAGAAACTACCTACGAAGACAAGTGTACCGACGACTACGGCGTGGCTTGCATCAAGAAGTTCGACGACCCCAAATCCTCCTTCTCTATGACCGGCAGCACTCACGACATCATTCTGGCTCGTCTGGGCGAGACCTACCTCGTGGCAGCTGAGGCCTATGTGAAGATGGGCGATGCCGCCAAGGCAGCAGCCAAGATCAATGATTTGCGTAAGCGTATCACCAAGAGCGGATATAATCTGACCGTTGCAGAGAGCCAGCTGACCGGTGAAAACGGCATCGACTTCATTCTTGATGAGCGTGCTCGCGAGCTGGCCGGTGAGTACCATCGCTGGATGGACCTCAAGCGTACCGGTCGTCTGGTACTTTATGTAGCTAACGGTTCCTACAACGGCAAGACCTGCTATGCCTATAACCACGACAAGATCAAGGTGAGCGACTTCGTAGGCAACGATGGTAACTACAAGATTCTTCGCCCCATACCCTTGGATGCCATCAACCGCAACAAGGAAGAGGTGGAGCAGAACCCTGGTTTCTAAATCAACGTTGCTGCAATAGCAATCAAGCAGAATAGAATAATAAGGAAGCCTCAGAGGCTGTACACCACAATGCCGAAGAGGCTTCCATAAGATACGATAAGGAATCATGTATAGTGCAATGAAATCATCCCTCATATCAACTGCTCTGCTGCTTTTGGTGGCAGGCTGTGCACCGGGTAACCGCTCTGCAAAGAGCATAGAGGATGGTGCAGCAACCGTTCCCTCCACGGCAGCTCTGCAGGATGGCATACACCACTGGAACTTGGTCAACCCCAACCGCAACTACCCGCGGTATGACGACAGCCAATACGAACAGATAGCCGACAACCTCATCGCCTACCAGAATGAGGACGGCGGCTGGCTGAAGAATATGGATTGGGCCGGTCAGCTCAATGCCGACTCGGTAAAAGCTACGCTGGACGACACCCACCGGCAGAGTACGTTGGACAATCGTAACACCTTCTCACAGATCGAGTACTTGGGCGATGTCTATACGCTGACCGGCAAGAGCAAGTACCGAGCTGCCTGTGAGAAAGGGCTTCGCTACCTCCTCACTACGCAGAAAAGCAACGGTGGTTGGCGTGGCTGGGACGTGGATGCCATCACCTTCAACGACGATGTCACTACCGGAGCATTGGAACTTTTCCGCAACATCCTTCAGGGCGACAGCAGCTTCTTATGGATGGACGAAGAGCTCAAGCAGCAGATAAAGCAAGCTTATGATAAAGGATTGGCCGTAGTGCTCAAGACCCAGTGGGTGCAGGATGGAGTCAAGACCGTCTGGGCACAGCAGTATGACAACGAAACCTTTCAGCCGGTCAAGGCACGTACCTTCGAGTTGCCGGGTCTGACCGCCTGGGAGAGCACCGCCATTGTCATCTTCCTGATGGGCATCGAGAACCCTTCGGCCGAAGTGGTCGAAGCCATTGATTGCGCCATGGCTTGGTTTGAGAAGGCCAAGATCCGTGGCATCAAGGTGGCGCGTGTAGAGGTGAAACCCGAAGAGATCTACAATGCCGAGTACCCTTACGACAATGTAGTGGTTGAAGATGCTTCGGCTCCGGCCATCTGGGCTCGCTATTACGAACTCACCGACAACCGTCCCTTCATGGCCAAGCGGTCGGGTGAGAAGGTATGGCGTCTGGCCGATGTCAATCCCGAGCGTCGCACCGGTTACGACTGGTACGGCTATTGGCCCGAAGAGGCCTTCCAAGCCTATGCTGAGTGGAAACAGCGGATGGGCAGAAAATGAGATAAGCAGCTCGCATATTTTATATAATTAGTAAAGCAGCGCAGGAGAGGTTGTGTCATCAAGATGCAGCCTCTCCTCTTTGTTTGCCAGTACCGTTTTTAGTACCAGCCAGCTGGTATTGGAGGGTATATTGGCTATGATTGTCATACTTACTAAAAAATCCCCACCTAAAATCAAAAAATCCACATCATACACGTAGCAATCCCCTACATTTGCAGCGTGAAATCCTATGTTGTGTTCGTACACAAAAGGAGATTAGCCCACTATTGTTCCCATGGAAACACTTTAATTATATAAATATGCATAGAATGTCTAACAAGATGAAAAGCATGCGCGCTGCGTTACTATTTCTCTTAGTAACCCTGATATCGCTAAGCGTATCGGCGCAGAATGTAACCGTAAAAGGTACCGTGACAGACAAGACAGGAGAGACCGTAATCGGTGCTTCTGTAGTAGAAAAAGGGAATCCGAGCAACGGAACCATCACCAATCTGGATGGTGAGTACAGCTTGACCCTTCCCGCCAAAGGTACTTTGGTATTCTCTTATGTGGGCATGGTGACCCAGGAGGCAGCTGTCAAGGGACAGGGTGTAATCAACATTGTCATGAGCGAAGACTCACAAGCCTTGGAAGAGGTTGTGGTCATCGGTTACGGCTCGGTGAAGAAGAAAGACCTCACCGGTTCGGTAGCTACCGTAAGTTCTGACGTACTGGCTGCCGTGCCCGTGGCCAATGCCACGGAGGCCCTGCAGGGTAAGTTGGCAGGTGTACAGATTACCACTACTGAAGGTAGCCCCGATGCTGAGATGAAGATTCGTGTACGTGGTGGTGGCTCCATCACCCAGTCCAACGACCCTCTCTTCATCGTCGATGGATTCCCCGTGGAGTCTATCAGCGATATCCCCGCCAGCGACATTGAAGACATGACGGTACTGAAGGATGCCTCTTCTACTGCCATCTACGGTAGCCGCGGTGCTAACGGTGTAATCCTCGTCACCACCAAGAGCGGTAAGGAGGGCAAAGTGATATCAGCTACAATGCCTACTACAGCTGGAAGAAGATTGCCAAGACACTGGATGTGCTCAGCGCTCGCGACTACACAGAGTTGCAGTATGAATTGGCCAACATGACCAAAAAGATGGAGAACTACGAAAAGTACTTTGGAAGCTACTCCGACATCGACCTCTACGATAACGTGGCTACCAACGACTGGCAGGACCTGACTTTTGGACGCATAGGTCATTCATTCAATCAGAGTCTGAACATCAACGGTGGTTCGGACAAGATGAAGTATGCCTTCAGCTATGCTCGTATGGACGACAAGGCCATCATGCAGAAGTCCGACTTCGTACGCGACAACCTGAGTCTGAAACTAAACAGCAAACTCAACAAGAAAATCTCTATCGACATGCAGGCCCGCTGGTCTAAGACTAAAGTCAACGGTGCCGGTGCCAACGAAGGTAGTGGTGTCTATAATACCGACCGCCGTCTGCGCTATGCCGTACAGTATGCTCCCTATCCCATCTATGAGGTTGCTGATGATGAAAATGATGACCCCAGCAGCTCTTTTGTGGATCCGCTCACTTCGCTGAGAGACAACGACCAGCGTAAGATACGCACCCAGTTCAACATGGCTGGTGCCTTCACCTGGGAGATTATCGATAATCTGAAGTTCAAGACCGAGTTCGGTTACGACACCTACAAGCAGGATGTGAACAAGTACATGGGCAAATCTACCTATTACGTGGATAACGTGCCTGCATCTGACAACCAGGGCAAGCCCGCTATCACCCTCACTAAGCAGTACCGTACGAAGTACCGCAACACCAACACGCTGAACTACGACTTCAAAAAGTTGCTTGGTAAAGAGAGCCTCCACCACTTGAGTGCCCTCATCGGTCAGGAGTATATCATCGAGAAGAACGAGCTGCTCACCAACACTGTACACGGCTTTCCTGACAGCTTCACTGCTCAGGACTGCTGGAACCTTACCACGCAGGGTACTCCGTTTGAAATTACCGATTTCTTCGACCCCGACAACATCCTGCTCTCCTACTTTGCTCGCGTAAACTACGACTTCGACAGCAAGTATATCCTGAGTGCCACCTTCCGTGCCGACGGTTCTTCCAAGTTTGCCGAGGGCAACCGCTGGGGCTTCTTCCCCTCTGCCGCTTTCGCATGGCGCGTATCTTCCGAGCCCTTCATGGAGGGTACCAAGGAGTGGCTGGATGACTTGAAGTTGCGTCTGAGCTATGGTACAGCCGGTAACAATAACATCCCCTCGGGTCTGCTGAGCAAGCAGTATCAGGCTTACTCCAGCTCATGGATCAATGGTTATACCTCCTATTGGGCTCCCTCCAAGACTATGACCAACCCCGATCTGAAGTGGGAAACTACTATCACCCGTAACTTAGGTATCGACTACACCATCTGGGGCGGCAAGATTAACGGTAGTATCGAAGCCTACTGGAACACCACCAAGGACCTGCTCATCCAGTTCCCCGTACAGGGCACCGGCTACGACTACCAGTACCGCAACATGGGTGAGACCCGCAACCTCGGTGCTGAAGTGAGCATCAACTGGAACGCAGTCAACAAGAAGAACTTCAGCCTTACTGTAGGTGCCAACATCTCGTTCAACAAGAACAAGGTAATCTCACTGGGCGACCTGACCTCTATCGACAACATCGCTACCAACTGGGCCTCTACCGAGATTGACCAGGACTTCATCATCCGTACTGGCAGTCCTATCGGACAGATTTATGGCTACGTGAGCGATGGCCGCTACGAAGTGAGCGACTTTGATATCGCTGCCTCACAGGCTCAGGGCAAGTGGGTATTGAAAGAGGGTGTGACTGACTGCTCAGGCGTGCTGGGCGTATCTGTACAGCCTGGTAGCATGAAGTTGAAGGAGACTAAGGAGACCAAAACCGGTACCATCACTGCTGCCGACCGTCAGATTATCGGTGACACCAACCCGGCTCATACTGGTGGTTTCAACCTCAATGCCCGCATCTACGACTTCGACATCGCTGCCAACTTCAACTGGAGCGTAGGCAACGATGTCTATAATGCCAATGCCATCGAGTTCACCCAGACCTCCAAGAACCACAACCAGTACCGCAACATGATTGACGTCATGGCCAAGGGATCACGCTGGACCAACATTGATGCCATGGGCAACTACCTCAACTGGAACAATGCTGAGGAGCTGGCTGCTTTGAACGCCAACACCACTATGTGGTCGCCCTATACGGGTAAGTATATCCTTTCCGACTACTATGTTGAAGATGGTTCCTATCTGCGCCTGAGCACACTGACTGTAGGTTACACCATGCCCAAGCAGATTCTTAAGAAGGTGGGCATCAGCAACCTGCGTTTCTACGTTACCGCATACAACGTATTCTGCCTCACCGGCTACTCCGGTTACGATCCCGAAGTGTCGAGCATCCGCAGAACCAATCTTACTCCAGGTGTAGATTACTCGGCATATCCTAAGAGCCGTCAGTTTGTCGTAGGTATGAATCTTAATTTCTAACACATAAAACTCAAGTATAATGAAGAAACTTACATATATCTCTTCTTTGCTGGTTGCTGGTACCTTGATTAGCTCCTGTGACCTCGATGCGCCTGCCAAGTCATCCATGGGCGAAGATGTGATTTTCTCAACCGAACAGTTGGCTGATGCAGCCGTGATGGGTATCCACCAGTCGTTCGGCGAGACCAACTCCTACCGCGGACGATTTATTCCCTACTTCGGAACCAATACCGACTGCGAGATGTACAACAACTATGCCGGCGTAGCTGACCCCACGACCGACAAGGAGGCCTCTTTGGCCTGTTACTCTGCTCAGGTGAATAATTCCTATATGAACACGGCCAACAACGCATGGGCCAAGCTGTACGAAGGTATCGAGCGTGCCAACAACGCCATTGTGTCTATTGAGCAGTATGGTGACATCGAGAACAAGAGCAACATGGCTCAGCTCTACGGTGAGCTCCTCACGCTCAGAGGCCTCATCTACTACGACTTGGTGAAGGCATGGGGTGATGTTCCCTACCGCTTCGAGCCGATTACCAGCGAAACGATGTACCTGCCCAAAACGGATCGCGTAACGGTACTGAAGAAGGTGATAGAGGACCTGCTCGTGGCAGAGAAGTACCTAGGATGGCCCAATGAAAACAAGTACACCCAATCGACCGAGCGCGTGAGCAAAGCCTTCGCCAAGGGTCTGCGTGCACGTGTAGCCCTCTTCCTGGCTGGTTACTCCGAATGGCCCAACGAGGGACTGCGCTACAACATCACTGACGAGGCCGAACGCAAGGAGATGTACCGTATCGCCCTGCAGGAGTGTACGGAAATCATCAATCAGGGCTGCAACCAGCTCGGTACCTTCGACGAGAACTTCCGAGATCTTTGTAAGGAGAATACGTCGGCAGGCAAAGAGTCTCTCTACGAACTTCCCTTCTCTGATGGACGCGGCCGTGTGCTCTATGCCTGGGGTGGCAAACACAAGACAGCAGATGCCTGGACAGCGCTGAACAAGGGTGGAGTGAACGGTCCTACCCCCACGCTGTGGTATGACTTCGATCCGAGCGACTACCGTCGTAACATCACCTGCTTACCCTATATATGGAACGAAGGCAAAAAGGCCGTTGAAGGTGCCTCTGGTGGTGGATGGAGCTTCGGTAAGCTCCGCTTCGAGTGGATGACCCGCAAAGTAACTTCAACCAATGACGACGGTATCAACTATCAGGTAATGCGCTATGCGGACATCTATATGATGGCAGCCGAGGCTGAAAATGCCCTCAATGGTCCCAGCAATGCCGCACAGTACCTCAAACCCATCTTGGACAGAGCCTACCCCGCCGACAAGGTCAGCAGCATCCTTGCTGCCGCTTCTGCCAGTGCCGCAGCCTTCCAGCAGACCATCATGGATCAGCGCAAGTTTGAGTTTGCCGGCGAAGGGTTGCGCAAGATGGATCTGATGCGTTGGGGCAAGCTGAGTAGCGCACTGGCAGACACCAAAGCCAAGATGACACGTCTGGCCAACCGCGAAGGTGAATATGCCGCATATCCCCAGAAAATCTACTACAACGAAGGGCTGGGTGCTGAGAGCACTGATGCTGATGGCTATACCATCTACGGATTGGAAGCTGGAGATACCGACGTAGAGGGCAAGGCCAACTACGATCAGAACTCCTTCTGGTTTACCCGTCGCGACGAGAACGAGACCACCGACAGCAAGGAATTGCAGAAGATTATGGATAATAACTCCAAGATTGACAAGTACTTGCAGTATCTCTACATCAACGATCCCAACTCCAGAATGTTCTGGCCCATCTGGAAGGTCTTCATCGATAGCAGCAACGGTATGCTGACCAACGACTACAACTATTAACCCTAAAAGACATTTGATATGAATCTGTTTAAGAAAATCTCCTATATATTAGGTATCGGAGCCCTGTCACTTCAGGTTACTGCTTGCTCCGATCCGGGCGATGAACTGACGAGCGTAGAGTTTGACCGTCTGTTTACCCCCACTTCCTTTGAAGTGAAGGTGCAAAACAAAGTGGATTTCCGTCTCCTATGGGAGTGCCGCTCCCATGCAGAATCCTTCACCGTGCAGCTCTTTGCCAACGATGCAGCGATGAATTTCGAAGGTACCCCCACACTGGAATATACCGATGTGAAGGAGAGCCCCTATATCATCAAAGGATTGGATAGCGAAACCACCTACGCTGTCCGCATCAAGGCAGTAGGCAATGGCAAGGAGTCACATTGGGCCACAGCCTCTGCAGCCACAGCAGCAGAGCAGATTTTCGAGGCTGTAAGTGATGACAACATCACCGGTAAGAGCGTTACCCTGCACTGGCCTGCTGGAAGTGCGGTTACCACCATTGAGATTACTGGCGGCAAGACTGAGTCCTACACCCTCTCAGCCGCTGAGAAGGCTGCCGGCGAAGCAACCATCAGCGGTCTGGAGTATGAGACGGCATATACCTTCACTATCATGAACGGTAGCAAGGCTCGTGGCACAGTCAAGGTGACCACTATGCCCAACTACATCCCCGCTTATCCCGGCGATGACCTGCAGGCATTGATCGATAATGCAGCTGAAGGTGAGACTGTGATGCTGCTGCCAGCCAAGGATGGTTCGACCAGCGACTTCATCTATTTGGGTGAAGATAGTGAGCCAACCACACTCGAGCTCACCATCAGTAAAGGTGTAGCCGTGAAGTGCCTTGGCACCAAGCCTGTGAAGGCACGCATAAAGTTCGTACTCAACGGAACCAACAGCTTCACCACGGAGAATATTTTCTTTACAGGTGTAAGCTCAGATGCTTTGGTAAAACTCACCAACTGCACAGGTACCATCACGATGAACAAGATTGAGGCAACAGGATATGGTAACCTTATTGTTGAACCTGGAGAGACAGTTTCCGTCGTTGATGAAATCAACATAACCAATAGCTACTTCCACGACATGTGCACCGGCAAGCGTTTCATCGATTCGCAGAAGAAGAAAACGGCTGTCAAAGTGCTGAACATGCATCATTGTACTGTAGCTAACTCATGCGAGGGTTCTGACTTTATCCGCTTCGACTACAATGCCGCACAACAGGGATTGGTCATCAACTTCTACAACAATACCCTCTACAAGATAGAAGCCACCTCTAAGGGTGTTTTCTACGTACGTTCCAACGCGGCAGGCGATAAGTATTTCACGGCCAACATCGAGAGGAATATCTTTGCCGAATGTAGCGAAAAGGTATTCTTCAGTCAGGATGCCAAAGCAGATAACCTGTTGTTCAGCAACAACTACTACTACAACGCTCCCTCTCTCTTGACGAACCCCGAAGGTGGAGCAGGTAAGATATTTGATACCACAGGTCAGGTTCTTGACCCCGAATTCAAGGATGCAGCAAATGGCGACTTTACCATCCAGAACGAGACCTTGCTCGACAAGAACATTGGTAACATTGCAGCGGAATAAAGGTTTCAATAAGTAATAATTTCAAATCGTTGAGTGGCCCGGTGATTCTTTCACCGGGCCATTTTTTCGATTGTTTCTTTCTGTTATGCCCTTGCTATAACCTCAAATCGGTCATTAGCCTGTTATGCGCAAACAGACTTCCTTTTGTCCTCTGTTTTCCCGTTTTTTTGGTTGCAATGGAACCCCACCAGCACGCTCAAAACGAAAAAACATCTACTCAAAAATAGAAGTTCTTATCATCAATAACCGAATCGGATTTAATCTAATATATAGGTTCGGTAGCCGGATAAAAATAGCAACTCATATATTTAACGATATTACTTCAAGAAATTTAGAAGAAAATGATTATCTTCGCAACATAAATCTAAAGAATATAGGCTTATGTACGATAACAACAGCATCATTCGGTTTGATTGGGCAGCCAAGCGCATCTTGCGCGACAAGGCCAATTTTGGTGTGCTCGAGGGACTTCTCACGGTATTGATTGGTGAGCAGATCCGCATACAGCAACTTCTGGAAAGCGAGTCGAATCAAGAAGCTGCCGATGACAAATTCAACCGGGTAGATATCAAAGCGATGAACAGTAAAGACGAGATAGTCATCGTGGAAATTCAACTGACGCGTGAAATCTACTATCTGGAGCGCATTCTGTATGGAGTATCAAAAGCTATCACCGAGCATATCTCACTTGGCAATAAATACGACCAAGTCAAGAAGGTCTATTCCATCAACATCCTCTATTTTGATTTGGGCAAAGGGGGCGACTATCTCTACCATGGCACTACGCGCTTCGTCGGAGTTCATACCGGCGACGAGCTGCAGGTCAATTATAAAGAGGGCAACGTGATACGCATGCGTGTCCCAACCGAGATTTTCCCAGAGTACTACATTATCCGCGTCAATGAATTCAACAAGGTGGCCACTACCCCTTTGGAAGAGTGGATGGAGTATCTGAAGAACGGTGTGATTCGCGAGAACACCTCCGCGCCAGGTCTTGAGGAGGCACGTAAGAAGCTTCAATACCTCACTATGTCGAAACAGGAGCGCGCTGCGTACGACGAACACATCAATGCTGTCATGATTCAGAACGACGTACTCGACACCGCCAAGCTTGAAGGCAG
>CAMGIP010000034.1 GCA_946056155.1 uncultured Mediterranea sp.
TCAATGCTGTCATGATTCAGAACGACGTACTCGACACCGCCAAGCTTGAAGGCAGAGCAGAAGGCAGAGCAGAAGGCAGAGCGGAAGGCAGAGCGGAAGAAAAGAATGAGAATGCACGTAAGATGAAAGCAGCAGGCATAGCCGCACCGCTTATCGAGCAAATTACAGGTCTTTCTGCCGATGATATCAATGCCTTGTAGAATGGTGATTCAAACGTCTTCTCCCTTCGTTTTATGGCAGATTACATTTTCAAAACGAAGTATGTTGGCTGCTTAGGGACATTGCTTTGCCCAAGGAGTATATCTCCACTGAAAAGTGAGTTGTATTCGGCGATTTGAACGGAATAGGCTTCTGCGGGATGATAAGGTCTGTTTTCTTGACATCTTCATTGCAGTTGGGGGGATCTTTTCTGGTCAACTGAGGATATCTTTTCATCGCAACTGATGCGGTGCATCGGTCGCAACTGATTTGATGTTTTCATTTGTACTGAAATGAGGGGTATTAACTCAACTGAAATAAGGGGTATTAGCTCAACTGAAATGAAGAGATTAAATCAGTTGAGTTAATCAGTTGTTTTGTACAACTAATTAATCCTCTTATTATCAATGGTTTATTAAAGTTTGTCTGGAGAAGTAGGTGCTTTTATAATCGTTTGTACAACGCGTCGTTGAAGCGGGAACGCATATTGTCGATGCTATTGACTTGCGGACGGTCGATTATTTTGATTGCGAAATTCCTTAACAGATTAAGGCCTCATACCACACAAAAAAAAACGAGCGAATTCTCACGAATTCCTCGCCGCGCAAGAAGAAAAGCCATTTGGCTTTTCTTGTTTCATTCCTAATTCCTAAAAACACTATCTTCTTTTCAACCTTAAAATTAAAACTACCTATTACCTATCAAAAACACAAATAATCTAAATTAATTATTACCTTATTACTAATTACCTATTATAATTACACTTATGAGAAAGTCGTTTCCCAACGACATTGCAAAGGTAAGGATAATCTGGAGAACTGCAAGGGATAGGGCATATTTTCTGCTATCTCCTAACATTGTTTTTCCAAAAGCTTATGAAATTCACACTTGTTCAAAAAAACTTCGGGTGATTTTAACTAAAGCTTCCCCTCTTCATATTTGCCTAATGAGGCGACAATCTTGGCAAAATCCTCTTTAGGAACGATTGCCTTGTTACGGATCTTGAGGCGGTTGTTATATACCGTCTGGGGTGAACAGTGGAGAAACTCGGCTATCTTCACACTGTCGTTGATGCCAAGTCGTACCAGGGCGTATATGCGCAGATCGGTGTTGAGCAGTTCACCCTCGCGTGGTGCAATCTGTTCTTCAGGACGTAGCAGGGCATTGAAATCGCTGATGAAATTGGGATAGACGTTGAGGAAGATGGAGTCGAAGTAGTGGTAGAACTCCTTCAGTTCGCTCTGTATGGAGGAGGGGGTATCGGTCAGTTGCTTGAGCTCCGTCAGCTGTCCTGCGGTAATCTTGCGGTTGACCATCTTGCGGTAGCTGTTGATCTTCTCGATGTAGTTGGAGCAGATGGCAAAGACATAACCGATGTACTCCTCTTTGACGTAGTTGGACTCTTGTAGCTGGAGCAGTGTCTCTTCCTGCTTCTGTTTGAGGGCCTTGAGCTGTTCTACCGCCTCTTTCAGCTGCACATTCTGACTCGTGAGCTGGTTGTGGGCTTCGGTAAGGCGCTTCCGTGTTTTGGACAGTTCCTGTACGTGTTCGGTGAGTTGCACGTTGGACTCCTTGAGTTGACGTCGCCGTTTGATGAGTCGCCGCACCAGCCAAATGACGTAGTAGAGGGTGACGAGAAGCACCAGTGTACAGATGCCAAGCACCACGGAGTAGAGGGTGAGTCGCTGTTGCTGTGCATCGTTGCGCTCCTGATAGCTGTGGTAGATTTTGTCCATCACCAGCATCATGTCGAGGATGCGGATGCGGTTCTTGTAGAGCTGAGCCTGCTTGAAGCAGTAGGAGGAGTAGAGGTAGGCATGGTCGATGTCGCCTCGCCTGAAGAGGTGAATCATCAAGTCAATAAGAGAAGCTATCTCCCGGTTGCAGATGCGGATATCGGCCATAGCAGATTGTACCAAGTAGTAAATCTTGTGGTACTCATCTCCCTTCTTCTCGTAGAGCCTGGCCAGTATGTAGGCCATTTGGGCATCCTCGCGCGTAGTCAAGGCAGAGGCATCTACCACTTCACGAAGCTTGGGAATCATCTCATCGATACCTTTCGAGAGGTCATGGGCCAACCAACCTGCGTTCCAGAGATAGAGTGGGTGGCCGGTCGGCTGGATGGCTGCAATGGAGTCGCGGTAGGAGACCTTCAGCACTTGGTAGCGGTTGTTCCAGTCACCATCCTTTGCTCCTTCATACTGCACACGGTGGGAGTAGAGGAAGGAGCGCTGTTCATAGTAGTTGATGAGCGTGGCGGTATCGAGGATTTGGGTCTCAACTTGGTCTAACGAAGCCTCGGCTTTGGTAAGCATGCCGGTAGCCGTATAGATGAAGGATTTTTCAATCTCACACTGGTTTACCCAGTCGCGGCGTCCTAACCGGGTAGCCAACTGCTGGTTGAGTTGGAGCAGGTGGAGGGCAGAGTCTGATTCGAAGACGAAATATTCCTGATAGAGTTCCCTGCGTGCCATATATTGGGCTTCGGGGGTGGTGGCCTTGAGGAGTTTGGTGCGGCACTGGTGGATGCGCAACTCCTTGGCTATTTGAAACTCGGACTCTCGTTGAAGCTGTTTGTCCAGCTTGCTGAGCATCTTTTCGATCTCCTGCTCCTGGGTATCGGCATGTACTCCTGCGGGAAAGGCCAGAAAGGCCATATATATAATAAGGTATAGCCATGGGGCAGGGCATGACCATGAGGTCAAATGATGCCGCGCAAAAGGGGAGTGCAAGGCAATGAGGTTACGGCACAGCGCAAGGCTGCGGAGCGGGTGGCTCCATCTATAGGAATCTCTTTTCATGGCTTAGTGGTATTTGCCGGCAAAGGTAGGACTTTATTCCGAGATATTGCCGGAAACTCTTAAAAATGTTGGATAACGTAATCAATTTGGATAAATAGAGTGCTGAAAAAGTGACAAATTTGTCCATGGTACCTCTTTGTAATATTACTTTTGGATGATAAAAGATTTCTGTTAATCAATGAAATACGAAATTTTATGTTTACTTCTCCACCTTACTGAGGTTTGAAACTCTGCCCAAGAGGTGATACCTTTGCGCCGTTGATTCGACCGCTTGATGATACTTGAAAACTCTCTTTAACCTTCATGAAAATGAAAAACAACAGGAGACAAGACAGTTGAACGGATGAAACACACACAAACATTAACCCAATATTTACTTAAACAAAAAACATTATGAGAAACAAACCCAAACTACCGGGGACGTGGAAGCGGATGCTTTCAATGGTCCTGATGTGTATCTTTGCGTGCGGAATCTATGCACAGCAAATTACTGTGAAAGGTATTGTGAAAGATGATCTGGGAGAACCCATTATCGGTGCCAGTGTGCTGGTCAAGGGAACTACCCAAGGTGCTATTACTGACCTGGATGGTAACTTCGAACTGATGTCGGTGAATCCGAATGCCGATATCGAAATCTCCTATGTGGGATATGTTACACAAATTGTGAAGGCAACTGCCAAGCAGCTCAACATCATCCTCAAGGAGGATTCACAAGCACTGAGCGAGGTGGTGGTCATCGGTTATGGCGTGCAGAAGAAGAGCGTGGTAACCGCCTCTATTGCCAAGGTGGATGAGAATGTGCTGGCACAGACAGCTCCTACCCGCGTAGATAATGCGCTCAAAGGTCTGGCTGCCGGTGTGCAGGTGACGACACAGAATGGACAGCCGGGTGCCTCTTCCAAGGTGCGTGTGCGTGGTACAGGTACCATCAACAACTCCGATCCCCTCTACATCGTGGACGGTATGGCCGTAAGTGGAGGTATTGACAACATCAACCCGGCCGACATTGCCTCGATTGAGGTATTGAAGGATGCCGCTTCGGCTGCCGTGTATGGTGCACGTGCCGCCAATGGTGTGGTACTGGTGACCACCAAAAGTGGAGCCCAGGGCAAGACGAAGGTCAACTACGACTTCTCTTTCGGATGGCAGAGCGCATGGAAGAAGCGCGATATGCTTAACGCCAAACAGTATGCTACACTGATGAACGAAGCGGCCCAGTACAACGGATCGACACCTAAGTTCAATAATCCCGAATCGTACGGAGTGGGCACCAACTGGCAGGATGTGCTCTTCAACAACGGTGCACCTATCCAGAACCACCAGCTGAGCATCAGCGGTGCCAGCGAGAAGATCAGTTACTTCTTCTCCATGGGCTACATGTCGCAGGAGGGTATCGTGGGCGGTAACTATGACCATTCCAACTACGAGCGCCTCTCCTTCCGCAGCAACACGCTCTACAAGCTCTTTGATGAATCTAAGAACCGCAACTGGCTCAAATTCATGAATGTCGGCCTGAACATCAGCTACTCGCGCGTCAACAGCAGAGGTATTGATGCCGGTAACTTGACCGGTTCGGCCCTCTCTGATGCCCTCTTCATGGATCCCACCATGGAGGTGTATGCCGAGAGCGAAGAGCAACTGAAAGCTATTGCCGGCTCCAACTACTCGGAGGCTAACGGTGAATTTATCCGAGACAAAGTGACTGGCAAGCTGCTCAACCTTCCTTCGCCCGATCTTAACGAGGTGGCCAACCCGCTGGCGCGTCTCTCCCGTCCGGTGGATAAGAACAATTCCGATAAGATAATCGCTACGCTGACTGCTGAGCTGGGTATCTGGGACAACCTGAAATATAAATTCTCTTGGGGTTCTGACCTCGCCTTCTGGGGTAGTGACGGTTACTCTACTCCCTATTACATGAATAAGAATGCCAAGGGCAGCGACTCCAAGGTATGGTCTTCGATGAACCGCGGCTACACCTGGCAGATTGAAAATGTGCTGACCTATGACAAGAGCTTTGGAGAGCACTCATTTGCCCTGGTACTGGGTCAGTCGGCCATGGAGTACCGCTACCGTTCGCTCTCAGGCTCAGCCTATGATATGGTGGCCTATCTGGAAGATAAGGCCAATCTGGACTTCACTACCGGTCTGGCTTCTGACGGACGCCGTGATGCCAGCGGTGGTCTGGGCGATCCTAACTCACTCGCCTCTTACTTCGGCCGCCTGAGCTACAACTACGCAGAACGTTACATGATGCAGGTGACGGTACGTCGTGATGGCTCTTCACGCTTCGGTTCGAACAACAAGTGGGCTACCTTCCCCTCCGTATCACTCGGTTGGAACATCACCAACGAGCCCTGGATGGAGAAGCGTCCCGAATGGCTCACCAGCACCAAGCTGCGCCTCTCTTGGGGTAAGAACGGTAACGAGAACATCGGTAACTTCCGCTACACAGCCAACGTGGCTCTGAACAACAACTACGTCTATGGCGCCTATGGCAAGGGACAGAGCATCATCTTAGGCTCCAAGCCCTCTGGCACTCCCAATGCAGACCTCAAATGGGAGGAGTCTGAACAGTATAATGCAGGTCTGGACTTCGGTTTCATGAACAACTCCCTCACATTTACAGTTGATTACTTCTACAAGAAAACCAATGGTATGCTCAAAGAGATGGCTGTGCCCTCTTATTTGGGTGAATCCAAGCCTTGGGGTAACGTGGGCTCAATGGAAAACTCAGGTCTGGAATTTGAGGTAGGATACAAGTACCGCAAGGGTGACCTCCAACTGGGTGTCAACGCCAACCTCAGCTACCTGAAGAACAAACTGGTCAACCTCGGTAATGCCGATGGTTATGAGACCATGGACAATGTGCACCAGATTGGAAACATCTCGCGTGCAGAGAATGGACAGCCTTATCCCTACTTCTGGGGCTACAAGACGGCCGGTATCTTCCAGAATCAGACTGAAATCGATGCCTACACCAAGGATGGCAAGAAAATCCAGCCCAACGCTGTTCCGGGTGACGTTCGCTTTGTGGACCTCGACAACAATGGCACCATCGATGACGGCGACCGCACCAACATCGGTAAGGGTACTCCCGACTGGACCTTCGGTCTCAACCTGACTGCCAACTACAAGAACTTTGACTTCTCGATGCTCATCTCCGGACAATGGGGCAACAAGATTGCCGACGTAACCCGCCGCCTTGACTGTGCTTGGGTGAACCTGCCTGCCGAGTTCTATGACCGTTGGCACGGCGAGGGCACGAGCTACACCATGCCGCGCTTCTGCTGGAACGGAGACGACAACAACAAGAACTGGGGTAACTTCTCTGACCTCTACCTGCAGAATGGTGCCTTCGCACGCATCAAGAACATCCAGCTCGGCTACACACTGCCCGCCACACTCACTAAGAAGTTCTTCGTAGAGCGTCTGCGTATCTTCGCCAGCGCGGAGAATCTGCTCACCCTCACCGGTTACAAGGGCTTTGATCCCGAACTCAACAATGACGCCTCCAACGGTATCGACCGTGGATACTATCCGCAGTCACGTACCTTCACCGTGGGTCTGAATCTTAATTTCTAATCACTAACTCATTATTGACACAACATATCATGAAGAAGTTATCTATCTATACTTTGGCTGCCGCTTCATTGCTTACCGGCGCAGCCACCACTTCATGCACCGAGAGCTTCTTGACTCAGGAGCCGGCCAGCTCTCTGCCTATCGAAGGCTATTACAACAGCTATGCCCACTTGATGGAGGCTGCCGTGGCCGCTTATGCTCCGATGCAGTGGTTTGACTATTTCAACGGTTGGGCTCCCCTAAACCTTACGTGGGACTCCATGGGTGATGATATCTATGTGGGTGGCGGCTCTACTTCCGACCAGGGACAGCTCCACCTCATCTCTCAGTATCGTTCGGATCCTACCAACAATATCGGAGGTGCATGGACGGCTGCCTACTCAGGCATCAACCGATGCAACCGACTGATTGCCAACGCTACTGCTTCGTCACAGATTAGCGAAGAACAGCGTAACAGCTTCGTGGCTGAGGGACGCACGCTCAGGGCATGGTACTATCTTGTGCTTTGGAAAACTTGGGGTAATGTGCCCTACTACGAGGAGAACTTGGGATTCCCCTATGTGACACGTCAGTACAAGGCCGATGAGGTCTATGCTGCTGTGACAGCCGACTTGGAGGATGTATTCCAGAGCAACGTGCTTCCGATGGAGCAGCCCGCTGAGTGGAAGGGTCGTATGACCAAGGCTGCTGCCTATATGATTTATGCGGACTATGTGATGTACCAGGCTGACAAGAGCAAGTATGCCAAGGCGCTTGGCTACATGGAGGAGATTATCAACTCAGGAAAGTACGATCTGGTGACACCCCATAAACTCTGGACCGAGATGGAGGAGTGGAACAAGGAGATTATCTTTGACGTGAACTACATCTCCAAAGGCGGTAAGCGCGACTGGGGTAATGCTACAGCTGCCGGTGGTACGGTATTGCCGGCCATGATTGGTATTGACGGCTACTCCAGCAATGAACCCAATCCTGAATTTGCTGCCGGTGGCTGGGGCTTCTGCACCGTGAGCAAAGAGGTGTATGATGCCTACGAGCCGGGTGACCTGCGTCGTGACCAGGGTGTGCTGAACATCGACCAGTACATCAAGGATAAGGCGGCTGAAGGCTATACTATCTCCTACGGCGGACGTTATCAGAATACCGGTTACTTCCTGCGTAAATATCTGCCCCGTCCCGGTGGCAACGACGGTTACGTGGCTTCGGATGCCTTGAACTGGGACTATAACCTCCACCTTTACCGCTTTGCCGAGACACTGCTTAATGCCGCCGAACTGGCTCTTGAAACGGGTAGTGGTAAGGCACAGGGTTACTACGACCGTGTACGTGATCGTGCTGGTCTTGCCCCCAAGACGGTCTCCATCGACAATCTGATTGACGAGCGTCGTCTGGAGTTTGTGGGTGAAGGTAAGCGCTACTTCGACCTGGTGCGCAGTGGCAAGGCGGCCTCCGTGCTTAAAGCAGGAGGGGGTGTGGTATTGCAAAGCAAAAATCCGCTGCAGTGGGGCGGCCAGGCTGTGCCTGAACGTCAGAACTGGACGCCCAACAAGAAGTACATCCAGATTCCGCAAAGCGAAATCGAGGCTACTGCTTCTAAGGGTGAAGAGTATGCTATCGTGCAGAATCCCTCGTAATCTCTGCTCCTTTACTCAAACACGACAGGATAAAACTACGATAATCTGGACAAACTACAACACTTTCACGATAACAACACGCAAACAGGCGATTATCCTAAATCGGTCTTTGGCGTTATGAGGATTATATCTTCGATTGGTGAGCCGATCTTTTCCCGGTTGGAGGGCGTTGGTGGGAGTACCCGCTGCAACCGACAATCGGGAAGAGAGAGGACAAAAAGAGCGTAAGTTCGCCAATAACATGCTAATGACTGACTGGAGATGATTGGTTTTTATAAGATGAGGTAAATAGGGATTGTTGCAAAGGAGAACAGTTATTGTTCGCTGAAAAGGGGAGTGACATACGCCAAGCTGCTGCGTTTTGCAGTAGTTGACGGAGGAGCTCCCCTCTTTTCGAACAGTGCCACTGCAAATATTCTGACGACATTTTGAAGCTATTCTATCCTGTTTCGGATGGATTATTTTCAGCTTATTCATGTAAAATCGATATATTTGCCATCGGCACATCGAATTAATAAACAAAATATAACTTAGTAGAAATGATGAAGAAAAGAATATTCGCAATCTGTTCATTAGCCGGCCTTTTTGCTCTTGCCGCACAGGCACAGCAATTGCCGGTCTATTTGGACGACAGCAAGCCGCTGGAACAGCGCGTGGAGGATGCCCTCTCCCGGATGACGTTAGAGGAGAAGGTGGCCATGACCCATGCGCAGTCAAAATTCAGTTCACCGGGTGTAGAACGGCTCGGCATTCCCGATGTGTGGATGACCGACGGACCCCATGGCATACGTCCGGAGGTACTTTGGGACGAGTGGGAACAGGCTGGATGGAGCAATGACTCCTGTGTGGCTTTCCCTGCATTGACCTGTCTGGCTGCTACATGGAATCCGGAGATGTCGCTGCTCTATGGACGGAGCATCGGTGAGGAGGCACGCTTCCGCAAGAAGACGGTGCTCCTGGGTCCTGGCGTAAATATCTACCGCACTCCGCTCAACGGGCGTAACTTTGAGTACATGGGTGAGGATCCTTACCTTGCCGGACGTATGGTGGTGCCCTATATCCAGGGGGTACAGCAACAGGGTGTGGCTGCCTGCGTAAAGCACTATGCACTCAACAATCATGAGGTGAACCGTCACACCACCAATGTGGTGCTCTCCGACCGAGCCTTGCACGAAATCTATCTCCCTGCCTTCAAGGTAGCTGTGCAGGAGGGTAAGGCGTGGGCCATCATGGGCGCCTATAACCTCTACAAGAACCAACATGCCTGCCACAACCAGTACCTGCTCAATGATATCCTGAAGAAGCAGTGGGGATTTGATGGCGTAGTGGTATCTGACTGGGGAGGTTGCCACGATACCGAACAGGCCATTCGCTATGGACTCGATATGGAGTATGGCAGCTGGACTAATGGTCTGACAATGGGTGCCAGCAACGCTTACGATAGCTACTTCCTGGCAATTCCTTACCTGAAGATGATTCGTGAAGGAAAGGTGGGTACGCAGGAGCTGGATGACAAGGTTCGACGCATCTTGCGACTGATCTTCCGTACGGAGATGAACCGCCAGCGTCCTTGGGGATCGATGAATACTCCCGAGCACTACGCTGCGGCCCGTCGCATCGCTACCGAGGGTATCGTATTGCTGAAGAATGAGGCATTGAAACGGAAGGGAGCCAAGCCTGCTGCTCTGCTGCCGATTGACCTGGAGGAGGTGAAGCGGATTCTCGTCGTGGGTGAGAATGCTGTGAAGATGTTGACTGTAGGTGGTGGCTCTTCGTCGCTGAAGGTACAGCGCGAAATATCTCCTTTGGATGGTATCCGTGCCCGTGTGGGCAACAAGGCGGAGGTGAAGTGGGCTCGCGGCTATGTAGGAGATGCCTCTGGCGAATACAATGGGGTGGTCACTGGCCAGAACCTGAAGGACAACCGTTCGGCTGACGAACTGATAGCTGAGGCTGTGGCCATGGCTCGTGAAGCCGATTGTGTCATCTTCATCGGCGGACTGAACAAGAGCGGAGGACAGGATTGTGAAGATACCGACCGCGCATCGCTCGATTTGCCCTATGGACAAGACCGCGTCATTGCTGCACTGGCTGAGGCTAACAGCCGTCTGGTAGTGGTGAATATCTCGGGCAATGCGGTGGCTATGCCTTGGGTAGAAAAGGTGCCGGCTATTGTTCAGGATTGGTACGTGGGTTCGGAAGCTGGTCCTGCCTTGGCAGCCGTGTTGATGGGCGACGTAAACCCCAGCGGACATCTGCCCTTTACCTTCCCTGCTCGTTTGGAGGATTGCGGTGCCCATGCTGTAGGTGAATTTGTCAAGGAGCGCAGCCGTGAGGTGGTGGATGTGGAATATAAGGAGGATATCTTTGTGGGCTATCGCTGGGCCGACAAGCAGAAGAAGCAGAAACCGCTCTTTGCTTTTGGTCATGGTTTGAGCTATACCACCTTCCAATTTGGCAAGGCACAGGCCGACCGTACCACTATGGGCAGTGATGAGGTACTGACCGTGACGGTGCCGGTAACCAACACCGGTGCGCTTCGTGGTGCCGAAGTAGTGCAGCTCTACATCCGCGATGTGGAGAGCTCGCTTCCGCGTCCCGTCAAGGAGCTGAAGGGCTTCTGTAAGGTAGAACTCAATCCTGGGGAGACGAAAGAGGTCTCGTTCCGTATCGACCGTTCCGCCCTGAGCTTCTACGATGACAGCCGCAGCGAATGGGTGGCTGAGCCGGGCCGTTTTGAGGCTATCATTGCCGCCTCTGCAACTGATATCCGCAGCAAGGTGCCCTTCGAGTTGAAATAATATCCCCATAGCTGTAGATTAAAAACCCTCGGCTTCGCTGATGCGAACCGAGGGTTTTTCACCTTTAACACCTTTAAACAAAACGATTATGTGGTTTTCTTAGTTGTATGCTAAGGAAGCGGAGGGATTACTTTCTGGCTTCAGCGATGTAAGCCAGAGCTTCGCGGCACTTGTCGGTAACGTAAGCCCAATCTTCGGCGGCTACCTTATCTTTCGGGAAGAGCTTGGAGCCCATACCTACGCAGAATACACCGGCCTTGATCCATGAAGTGAGGTTCTCTTGTGTAGGCTCTACACCACCGGTTACCATCAGCTTGGACCAGGGCATAGGAGCCAGCAGACCCTTCACCAGCTTGGTACCCAGCACGTCGCCCGGGAAAATCTTGCAGAGGTCGCAACCCACTTCCTGAGCAGCACCTACCTCAGACACGCTACCGCATCCGGGAGTGTAAGCCACGAGACGGCGGTTGCAGATCTTGGCAATTTCAGGATTGAAGAGGGGGCCTACAACAAAGTTGGCACCCAATTGCAGGTAGAGGGCAGCGGTAGCGGGATCTACGATAGAACCTACGCCCATAGCCATCTCGGGGCACTCCTTGGCGGCATACTTCACCACTTCAGCAAATACTTCGTGAGCGAAGTCACCACGGTTGGTAAACTCAAATGCGCGAACACCGCCTTCGTAGCAGGCCTTAACCACCTTCTTTGCTACTTCTGCATCCTTGTGGTAGAATACGGGAACCATGCCGGTAGAACCAATCTTGTTCAGTACGGCTATCTTATCAAATTTTGCCATTGTTTTCTTTATAGATGATTTAGTTAGTTTATCGTTGTACACGACCGCTGGCATCGCCACCGGCCAAAGCCTCTACCTCTTCTACAGATACCAGGTTGAAGTCGCCGTTGATGGTGTGCTTCAATGCTGATGCAGCTACAGCAAACTCCAAAGCTTCACCCTGGTTGGGCTTGGTGAGCAGACCGTGGATGATACCACCAGAGAAAGAATCACCACCACCTACGCGGTCAATGATGGGGTTGATGTCGTAACGCTTTGACTCGTAGAACTCGGTGCCGTTGTAGATCATGGCTTTCCATCCGTTGTGAGTAGCTGAGAAAGATTCGCGCAGCGTAGAGATGACATACTTGAAGCCAAATTCCTTGGCCATAGCGGTGAAGATACCCTTGTAGCCAGCAGCATCAGTCTTACCACCTTCAACGTCAGCTTCGGGCTTGAAGCCGAGGCAGAGTTCTGCATCTTCCTCGTTGCCGATACATACGTCAACGTACTGCATCAGGGGCTTCATGATAGACTGAGCCTTCTCCTTGGTCCAGAGCTTCTTGCGGAAGTTCAGATCGACTGATACCGTAACACCGTGACGCTTGGCAGCTTCACAAGCCAGCTTCGTCAGTTCAGCAGCCTTGTCAGAGATGGCAGGAGTAATACCCGACCAGTGGAACCAGTCAGCACCTTCCATGATGGCATCGAAATCAAAATCCTGCACGTCAGCTTCTGCAATGGAAGAGTGTGCGCGGTCGTAAATCACCTTGCTGGGACGCATAGAGGCTCCAGTCTCCAAATAGTAGATACCTACACGGTCACCACCGCGGGCAATGAAGTCGGTCTTCACACCAAACTTGCGCAGTGCATTTACTGCTGACTGGCCAATCTCGTGCTTAGGCAGCTTGGTTACAAAATATGCATCGTGGCCGTAGTTGGCGCAGCTAACGGCTACGTTGGCCTCACCACCACCATAGACTACATCAAAAGAGTCTGACTGTACAAAACGAGTGTTTCCCGGAGTGGAGAGTCTCAACATGATTTCTCCCAGAGTGACGATTTTCTTTCCCATAATACTAAGTTTCTTAAGCTATAAAATAAGTTTGTATAAAATTTCAAATTGACACTTTAGAAGGGTTGCAAAGTTAATCTTCTGAAACAACGAAGATTAAATCTTAACTAATAATCCTCTCTTTTTCTTCGTGTGCGTGCACAAAGGTACAACTTTTTTTGAAATACAAAAAATTATCGTATATTTGTGACGAAAAATTTAAGATTATTATTGTGTACGTGCACAAAAACATATAGAAAAGAGACATATATTCACAAAAACAACGAAAAAACAGGAGATGGAACGAGTCAGAATCAAGGATATTGCACGCATGGCCGGAGTGTCTGTGGGTACTGTGGATCGGGTGATTCACGGGCGGAGTGGCGTGTCGGAGGAGAGCCGCGTAAGGGTGGAGAAGATTCTCAAGCAGCTGAACTACCAGCCCAATATGTATGCCAGCGCATTGGCTTCCAACCGGAAGTATGCCTTCGCCTGCCTGCTGCCGTTGCACGAGGAGGGAGAGTATTGGACGGATGTGGAGAGAGGAATCAGACAGGCTATTGATACCTATTCAGATTTTCACGTGACCAATGACATCATGTTTTACGACCCGTATGACTACCACTCGTTTGCTCAGGCGGCCAACTCGGTGCTGCAGAGCGAGCCCGATGGGGTGCTCTTTGCCCCTACACGGCCGCAGTTTACTGCTCCCTTTGTGCTCCAGTTGCAGGAGCGCAATATACCTTATATATATATAGACTCCAACGTCAGGGAGTATCCCGCGCTGGCCTTCTTCGGACAGAACTCTCACCAAAGCGGATATTTCGCCGCGCGGATGATGATGCTTATCGCGGGTAAGGATACGGAGGAGGTGGTTATCTTCCGCAAGATCAACGAGGGTACGGTGGGATCCAACCAGCAGGAGCGTAGAGAGGTGGGTTTTCGGAGCTACATGGAGGAGAACCATCCCCGATGCCGCATCCTGGAGCTGGACCTCCATGCCAAGCAGCATACCGACGACTTCCAGATGCTTGAGCACTTCTTCGAAAATCATCCGCAGATACGCACCGGCATCACCTTCAACTCCAAAGCGTACATCGTGGGTGAGTATCTGGAGCGGAAGGGTATTACCGATTTCCAGCTGACGGGGTACGACCTGCTCAAACGTAACGTGGAGTGCCTCAAAAGGGGAAGTATCTTCTTCCTCATTGCCCAGCAACCTTCGCTTCAGGGATTCAACGGCATAAAGGCACTGGCCGACTACCTCATCCTCAAGAAGGAGATTGTTCAGGAAAACTATATGCCTATCGACCTGCTTACCAAGGAGAACATTGACTATTACTATATCTTATAAGCCTCTGCTCTTCAAATCAATCGCCTGGAAGGGGAGATGCGTAAGACACGACAGATACCGAAACCTGATGATACCCGAAATTTGAGTCGATAAGGCAACCTGATGATAACCGATTTTTGAACTGAAAAGAGAACCTGATGATAACCGACATTTAATGAACCTAAGGATAACCTCTAACCGTAACTGCCTTACGTAAACTGCGTGAATGAAACTCTTAAGGCCACTTGTATTAACCCTTCAGCCCTGTCCACGGATGCAGGAAGAGCACCGGGTGAGGACTGAAACAAATTTTTTTTTTTGAACGTATGAATACAAAGTACCTGAAAATCAATGCGGCTGATAATGTAGCCGTAGCCATCGAGAACCTGAAGAAAGAGGAAGCCATCTGCATTGACGGATGCACCATCATCCTCAAGGAGGATATCCCTGCCGGACATAAGTTTGCTCTCAAGGATTTTGCAGAGGGAGAGCATGTGGTGAAGTATGGTTATCCTATCGGACATACGCTGAAGGCGGTGGAACAGGGAGGATGGATTAATGAGCACAACTTGAAGACCAACCTGGCCGGACTGCTGGATTATACCTACCATCCGGTGGATGCCTCGTTGCAGATTGCCAACCGTAACCTCACCTTCAAGGGCTATCGCAGGGCCAATGGGGAAGTGGGTATCCGCAATGAAATCTGGGTTGTGCCTACCGTAGGTTGTGTCAACGGTATCGCTACCCGTCTGGCGGAAGCACTCCGTGCCGAGACCAAGGGTGAGGGGGTAGATGCCATTATGGCTTTCCCGCACAACTATGGTTGCTCGCAGTTGGGTGAAGATCACGAGAATACCCGGAAAATCCTGCGTGACATGGTGCTTCACCCCAATGCAGGTGGTGTGCTGGTGGTGGGATTGGGTTGCGAGAACAACCAACCCGACCTCTTCCGTGAGTTTATAGGTACATTTGACGAGAGCCGCGTAAAGTTTATGGTGGTGCAGAAGGTGGAGGACGAGTACGAAGAGGGTATGCGTCTGCTGAGGGAGATTTACAGCATCGCTTCCAAAGATGAGCGCACCGAAGTACCTCTGAGCGAACTGCGCGTAGGTCTGAAGTGTGGCGGTTCTGATGGATTCAGCGGCATCACGGCCAATCCGTTGCTGGGTCTGTTCAGCGACTTCCTCGTAGCTCAGGGAGGTACCAGTGTGCTCACTGAGGTGCCGGAGATGTTTGGTGCGGAGACCATTCTGATGAACCGCTGCCGCACTCCGGAACTCTTCGAACAGACGGTGAAGCTGATCAATGATTTCAAGGCATACTTCTTGAGCCATGGCGAGCCTGTGGGCGAGAATCCTTCGCCGGGCAACAAAGCCGGTGGTATCTCTACCTTGGAGGACAAGGCATTGGGTTGCACCCAGAAGTGTGGCAAGAGCTATGTGGAGGGTGTGCTGCCCTATGCTGAGCGGCTGAAGGTGAAGGGCTTGAACCTGCTCTCTGCTCCGGGCAATGACCTGGTGGCTTCCACAGCTTTGGCCTCCAGCGGATGTCACATGGTACTCTTTACTACAGGACGTGGTACACCCTTCGGCACCTATGTCCCCACCATGAAGATCTCCACCAACTCCGGGTTGGCACAGCGCAAACCGGGATGGATTGATTTCAATGCGGGGGTCATTGTGGAGAATGAAACCATGGAACAGACCTGCGAACGGTTTATCGAGTACGTGATTCGTGTGGCAAGCGGAGAACGGGTCAACAACGAAAAGAACGGATACAAGGAGATTGCTATCTTCAAGACGGGTGTAACGCTCTAAATCTTCCCGGTTTTCTTCGGTAGATATACGCTATTCGGTGCTCCTCCCTTACCGCGTCCGGTAGGGGAGGGAATCGGATAGAAACCGCTACTGGGATGGTGCCAGAGGGTGTGCGGGGTAGGAAAGTCTCTTAGAGAATCTCTTTCCGTGGGGACGAGGTTCAATTTATAGCAAAAAAAATCCCAAAACCTTTTGCAGTTTAAAATAAAGATGTACCTTTGCACCCCGTAACGAAGCAGTTACAACGACCGCCGCTATAGCTCAGTTGGTAGAGCAACGCATTCGTAACGCGTAGGTCGCCAGTTCAAGTCTGGCTAGCGGCTCTTCTTTTTTTTGAGTTTTCACTCTCTTCCTACTCTCCTTATTATTCTCTTCCTGTTTTTGCTTGCCACACCTATTATATATATGTATATAGGCTGGCCTGTTTTATTTTTGGAACGTAGAGATTATCTGTTATGAATACTAAGACCCGACGCATCATTTTATCCATACTTTGTGCGATCATCCTTTTGGGTGCCGCAGCTGTAGCTACTGCATACTACCTGTTTTATTCCCCCACTTTCCATCCCCAAGCAACCGTTTACATCTATGTAGATAGGGACGATACGGCCGATTCGGTCTATCACAAGATTGATGTGGCGGCCGGCCATCCCCGTATGGTGGGACTCAAGTTGCTGGCTAAACAGAGGCAGTATGAGCGTAGGGTTCGTACCGGGCGTTACGCCATTCGTCCCAAGGAGAGTGCCTACCAACTGATGAGCCACCTCCTTTCGGGGCATCAGGAACCGATAAATCTGACCATTGGCAGCGATAGGTTCTTGGAGCGAATGGCCGGTCGGGTGGGGCGGAAGTTGATGGTGGACTCTGCAGAGATCATGCGCTACCTGACCGATACCGCTGTGGTGCGTCAGTTGGGTTATACGGCCGAGACCCTTCCCGCCCTCTTTCTTCCCGATACCTACCAGGTCTATTGGGATGTCTCGGTGGAGAAACTTATCGCCAGGATGCAGAAGGAGTATAGCCGTTTCTGGAATGCAGAGCGGGAGGCGAAGGCCAAGGAGCTGGGCATGAGCAAGGTGGAGGTGGCTACGCTGGCCTCTATCGTGGAGGAGGAGACCAACAACAGGCTGGAGAAGCCCGTTGTAGCCGGACTCTACATCAATCGGTTGAAGCGGGGCATGCCTTTGCAGGCTGACCCTACGGTGAAGTTTGCCCTTCAGGATTTTGCTCTCCGGCGCATCACCTTTGATCATCTCCGTACCGATTCTCCTTACAATACCTATCTCTATCCCGGGCTTCCTCCCGGTCCCATACGTATCCCCTCCAAGGAGGGCCTTGATGCGGTACTGAACTACACCCGTCACAATTATCTCTATATGTGTGCGAAGGAGGACTTTTCGGGCACGCACAACTTCGCCTCTTCGTTGGCTCAGCACAATGTCAATGCCCGCCGCTACCAGCAGGCGCTGAATCGTCGGAAAATCTACAACTGAGTATCTGTTGTTGATCTGCTGACTATCTCTGAAAAGATGGTCAGATTGGGGACGATGAACTATTATTTTCGCACTCTTTGTACGGTGAATTAACCACCTTTTCTCTCTATCTTATTCACCTTTGTACATCGAGGTTTTGAGGTCTTCCGTATTTGCTGAGCACACCATGTAATCTCGTTCTGTGATTCAATGATAGATGATGATTCATACATAATTGAAAGGTGGTTAAACAAAAACGAAATACTATTCCGTTTTTGAGCAATTGAAAGCGACATTTCTGCATATCGATTACATATAAGGTTCATCCGATTATCGAGTGATAGTTGTCATCATCTCCAAAACAGCTCTGTTTTCGGCCTGTGTAAGGTTTAGGTGTCGTGATGTCACTCAAATGTAGGATGAGCCGTTACCCGATTTGGGTTGAATCTGCGTTTTGCTTGTTGGGTGACAGGAATACAAAAAATCCCCTGAAATTGCTGAATTTCAGGGATTGTCAAGAGTGATAAGTTCTCTTAAGTGGTGTCACCAGAACTCTATTTTCTTTATTTTGTTTAATCTCGAAAATTAAAAGAAATAAGGAATATCTTGAAATATAATGCTTTACAAATTTCTTTTAAAAAGCCAATATTAAGCTCATTTTGAAAATGTGGTGACAATGTGGTGACAAATCTCAAAATCTTTCCATATCTTTGTAGAGGATTTATAAAGAAAAAAGTTATGGGCAACTACTTTTTGAGAAAAGGCACAAGTAAAGAGGCTACATTGTTCGTCCGAATAAGGAAACGTGTTCCTAAGATTGACAAGAATGTCAATACGAGAATTGTGATTGATCGCAATGTTTGGGAGAGAGCGAATAAGGATGCTGCAAGTTTGGAAAAGTTCTACCGAACCAAAGACGGGCAGACTATTTATCGTAAGATGTGTGCCATAGACCAGGCATTGGAAGAGTTGTTGAGTCAAGGCAAATTTGAAGATACACACATAGACCGTGCGGTTGAGTCTATTGTCTTTGCCGAAATCAGAGAACAGCAACGCAAAGAGGAAGAAGAACGCAAGCAGAAGAAACAAGCTGCAGAGGAAGCCCGTAAAAAAGATGTGCGAACTTTCCTCAACGACTTCATTGCAGGAATCAGAGAGGGTTCCATCAAGCATAATGGCAATACTTACAGTGTGAACACCTGTAAAGTGTGGGAATCCTTTAGGCTTATTCTTGAACGCTTCCATAAAAAGTATCCGTTCACTTGGGAAAGCATCGACCAACGACTGGTGGATAAGTTTCTCTTTATGCTGGAGAAAGAAGGCTATATGCCCAAGAGTATCAACAAATACCTTGTATGTTTCCGTGCAATGGTTGGCTACGCCCATAAAGCCAGATTCCACAACAATTCTGTTGCCGAAAAATGTTTCTCGAAAATCCGTGTGCGTGAATGTGATAAAGCAAAGGAAATATATTTGAACGATGCAGAGCTTCAGGCCTTGTACGAAATGCCATTAGAGGGTTTGGATGCACAAGTGCGCGATGTGTTCCTTGTAGGTTGCTACACTTGTCAGCGATACAGCGACTATTCTGCACTTACAGCCAATAACTTTACCACCACAGCAAGAGGCAACAAGGTTGTCCGCTTGATACAAAAGAAAACCAGTACTCCGGTTGTTGTTCCCATTATGAACGACAATCTGCTGCGCATTGCTGAGCGTTACGATTTTAATATCCCCGAAATCTCTGATGTCATTCTCAACAGATATATAAAGGATATACTCAAACGACTATCCGAAGAGGTTCCATCGTTACAAAAAACAGAGATTACCAAACTCACCATGCACGAACGAGAAATGGAAGAGCGTGGCGATGCAGAATTTACGCGTAACGAGGATGGCGATGTCATCAAATATCGCTACGACTTAGTTACATCTCACACCGCCCGACGAAGCGGAATCACCAACCTCTATCTTACCGGATTGTTCGATACCGTGCAGATGATGTCAATCAGTGGCCATAAAGACCAGCGCACATTCTTCGACTATATCAAACTGTCGTCAGACGAGATAGCCGACAAGATTATGGAGAAAGTTCGACAGAGTGAGAATGTCGGAAACGAGGGATTGTTCTAAAAAAGCAGGGTAAAAACAAAATAAATCCTCTTGTTTGCAGTTAAAGTGAAATAAAATCACTAATTTTGTTACAAACGAACAAAGTTATGGAAGATATAAACCGCATAAAAGTAGTTTTAGTTGAGAAAAAACGCACCAATAAATGGTTGGCCGAGCAGTTAGGTGTAAACCCATCAACCGTTTCAAAATGGTGCACTAACTCATCGCAACCCGACCTTAATAGTTTGTTGAAAATCTCGGATTTGCTTGGGGTTGATATAAAAGAGTTAATCGTTAGAGAGTACAAACAATATCTAATGTCGCAAGGGGTATGAGCAAAGATTTGATTATACAAAATAAGGCTGTTGCAACTGATGATTACAATCAGTTGATTGATAATATTTCTTCCCTTTGGGTTACAGCCAAAGAGAAGGCCATCAATGCTGTAAACACAGAACTGCTAGAAGCAAACTGGCAGACAGGCAAATATATTGTAGAGTTTGAACAAGGTGGAAAGGTCAGAGCAGAATATGGTAAGCAGTTGTTGGTAAATCTTGCGAAAGATCTTACCTTGAAGAATGGAAGAGGATTTAGTCGTTCCAACTTGCTTTATATGAGAAAGTTCTATCTTTCATTCCAAAAAAGTGAGACAGTGTCTCACATATTGACATGGAGCCATTACTTTGAAATATTGAAGTGCGACGACCCATTGGAAATGCAATTCTACATGAAGCAATGCATTAACGAGGGCTGGAAGGTGCGCGAATTGAAAAGGCAGATGAAAAGTTGTCTATTTCAGCGTCTTGCATTAAGCACCGACAAAGAGGGCGTATTAGCTCTGGCAAATGAAGGTCATCAGGTAATGAAGCCGCAAGACATCATTAGAGATCCGTTTGTGCTTGAATTTACAGGTCTCCCTCAAAAGAAAAGATATAAGGAGAATGAATTGGAAGCGGCTTTGAAAGCTAATATGGAGCATTTTTTATTGGAACTTGGACGAGGTTTTGCATTTATAGGTCGCCAATATCAAATGCTCATTGGAAGCCGTTTATTCAAGGTGGATATGGTTTTCTATCACTGTATTCTCAAATGCTATGTGCTTATTGATTTAAAGCGTGCAGAGATAAAACATGGTGATATTGGACAGATGAATCTTTACCTTAATTATTTCCAAACAGAAGTATGCCAACCAGATGATAACCCACCGATAGGCATTGTGCTTGGAGCGAGAAAAGATGAATTGTTAATGGAATATGCCCTGCAGGGTATCACCAATCAGTTGTTTGCAGCAAAGTATCAGTTATATTTACCCAAACGTGAAGAGTTGCAGGCGCAGTTGGATACACTACTAAGTAATGAAGAATAGAGGTTTAAAGAACAGTTAACAAAGAAACATTAGAAAATTCCACCAGGTTGGTGGAAAATATTTTCAACATTAAATAGTTGAAATATATGGAAAATTTGCATGAAAATGAATAGGATTCAATAATTGGATAATGTTTGCAAAATTAACAATAGGTTTGCTGGTCGATTAGGTGAGGATCCCGTAATGGTTTCCAAGTGGTGTGTAAACTCCGGCTTACAGACGTTGGCAAAGATTTCGAATTTACTAAGAAACTGTTTAAAAATTATTCAATAAATTTGTTAAGCATGATTTTACAGAAC
>CAMGIP010000035.1 GCA_946056155.1 uncultured Mediterranea sp.
GTTTGCACAATAGGAAGAAAATTTCTATTTTTGTATCGCGTTTAAGTCAAGAAGTTGTATCACGATTGAGCCACTATGTTCTGATCTATGAAGAGAATTTTACATATGCTGTTACTCTATCTGCTGCTCCCCCATGCCTATGCGCAGACCTATCGATACATTGGCTTGGAGGATGGATTGAGCAGCAGGCGGGTATATGCTATTCAGAAGGACAAGAAGGGGTATATGTGGTTTCTTACCCACAACGGTATAGACCGATACAGCGGGTCAGAAATCAAGCAGTACCATCTCGTAGATGGAGAGAAAGAACTCAACGCTATGATGCACCTCAGCCGCATAGCGATTGATAGTCTGGGCAACTTGTGGGAGATAGGATACCGAGGTACCCTGCACTGCTATGATCACCTCAGTGACCGTTTTGTCCTGAAGTACCGGATGCCGGAAGCAGATCTCCCTGTGACTGCTCCAGCCATGAGTTACGGCTTCATCGACGGCCAAAAGATTTGGCTTTGCACTAGGGATTCGCTGAGAATCTACCGCACCGATTCTGAAAGGGTGACGGCTGTGCCGAACCCGTTGAAACAGTCGTTAGAGGTGGTGGTCCCTCTTCCGGAGGGCGACTATTGTGCCGCTACGGAAAAGACCCTCTATCAGATTAGGTGGAGCGGCGACAGACTTGAAGTGCTTCCCCTCCCCGGCATGGAGGATATGCAGCTGCAGATCAACGAACTCTTCTATCACCAAGCCAGCCGGAAACTTTTTGTGGGCACGCTCCAGCAGGGGCTGTTTGTCTATGACCTCCAAAAGAAGGTGCTGAATCGTTTGGATAAAAAGCTGGTGGATATCTGTATTAACTGCATCCGGCAACTGGACAACCATACCCTGCTGATTGCTACGGATGGTGCAGGCGTTTACCGGATGAATACCGATACCTATGAGTGTCACTCCTACATCAAGGCAGACTTCATGAGCCCCAACGGGATGAATGGCAACAATATCATGGACCTCTATATCGATGATTGCCAGCGTATCTGGATGGCCAATTATCCCATTGGCGTGACGCTGTGCGACCGCCGGTTCGATGCCTGTACCTGGTACAAACATGCAGCGGGCAATAGCCAGACTATTGTTCATGATCAGATCAACCATGTGATGGAGGATAGCGACGGTGACCTCTGGTTTGCCACCAACAATGGGGTTAGCCTCTATCAGAGAAGAAGTGGACGGTGGACCTCCTATCTGAGTGATAGTGACCGCCAACCTCACGTCACCAATCACACCTTCCTCTCCCTCTGCGAGGTGGAGCGTGGCATCGTATGGGTGGGCGGATATAGCTCCGGACTGCACGAGATTCATAAACAGACGGGTGAAGTGATCTATTTCACCCCCTCAAACTATAGCCGTTCTGACATCCGGTCGGATAAGTATATCCGCGCCATGAAACGAAGTGCTGACGGCACGATTTGGTGTGGGGGGTACTACAATCTGAAAGCTGTGAACCGTCAAACTAAGAGTATTCGGCTCTTCCCGGAGCTGAATGGTATCACTGCCATAGTGGAGCGCGATGCCCACTCGCTCTGGATAGGAACCTCTACTGGACTCTTCCTTCTGGAGAAAGCCTCCGGAAAGGTGATACGCCAGCAGTTGCCTATACCTACCTGCTACATCTACGCCCTCTGCTATACCCCTGGGGGCAAGCTGTTGATAGGTACCAGCAACCGGGGACTTCTGGTCTTTGATGAGGCTACCCAGCATACTCAGCAGTATATCAGAGAGAACTGTGCTCTTATCTCCAACAATATCTACAGCATACTCTATGACCGGCCCGACCAGGTGGTGCTCTCTACAGAGAATGCCATCACCTTCTTCAACCCCTTGCGGCAGAGCTTCAAGAACTGGACTCGGGAACAGGGACTCAATACCGACCACTTCAATGCTTCCGCAGGTATTCTCACCCACGATGGACAGTTTGTTTTTGGCAGTACAGATGGTGCCATTGCCTTCGGCCGGGATCATCGTATTCCCGACGGTTATATCTCTAAAATGGTTTTCAGTGACCTGCGCATCTTCTACCAGACCGTCTATCCAGGTGACAAAGATTCCCCTTTGAGTCAGGACATTGACCAGACGGAGACCTTACGCCTAAGATACAATCAGAACATCTTCTCCTTAAGAGTCTCCTCCATCAACTACGATTATCCCTCATTGGCCCTTTATACCTGGAAGTTGGAGGGATTTTATGACCAGTGGATCCGTCCCGACCGAGAGTGTCGAATTCGTTTCACCAATCTCGATCCCGGAAGCTATCTGCTACGTGTCCGCGCTATCTCCAACGAAGACCGTCGTGTTGTGCTCGAGGAGCGCACTATGCGTATCATCATCGCTCCTCCCGTCTGGCTATCTCCAAAGGCTATCGCCCTCTATGTTGTGTTAGGGTTGGGCTTGCTGATTCTGGGGTTACGCTATGCCTACCTGCGCAGGCAACGTACGGTGTCCAACGAAAAAATCCGATTCTTTATCAATACGGCTCATGACTTACGTACTCCACTCACTCTGATACAGAGCCCATTGGAGGAGGTGGAAGAGCAGGAATCGCTGAGCGATGAGGGCAAGACGCGGATAGCAATGGCACTGCGCAATGTCAAGGTATTGCTCTACCTCACCACTAACCTCCTCAATTTCGAACGGGCCGACCACTATGGCGAGCAGCTGCGTATAGCTGAGTATGCTCTTAAGGCCTACTTGAACGATTTGTATGAGGGCTTCCGGGCGTATGCGGAGATGAGGGGAGTTACGTTGAGCCTCTTCTGCTCCTTTGACGAGCTCACCGTATGGATGGACAAGCATAAGATGGATTCCATCTTGAAGAATTTGCTATCCAATGCCATCAAGTACACTCCCAAGGGTGGAGCAGTTCGCGTTACGGCTAAGGTGGAGAAGAGCGATTGGAAGGTAGAGGTAGCTGATACCGGTATCGGGATTCCTGAATCTGAACAGAAGAAGCTATTCCGTATCCACTACAGAGCCAGCAATGCTGTCAACTCTCAAGTGGCGGGGAGCGGTATCGGGCTGCTGCTGGTGAAGAAACTGGTGAAGAGGCACAAAGGAAAGATAGTCTTGACCAGTTTGGAGGGAAAAGGTACTACGGTGATGCTCTCCTTCCCGATGCACCGGGAGGCTTATCCGAAAGCTGTGGTAGAGGAACCTCTTCGTACAGAACAGGAAAAGGCAGTGACCTCGCTGTTCCATTTGCCTAAGCAAGAGCAGGTGATTTCTACCGAAGGCAATAGCCGACGGCCTGTAGTGATGGTAGTAGAAGATAATGACGAGTTGCGCAGATACCTTCAGGAGTCGCTCTCGGCCGACTACGAAGTGCGTCCCTTCTCCAACGGTCAGGAGGCTTTGGAGGCTATTCAGAAGAGAATGCCTCAACTGCTGATTTCCGATATCATGATGCCTGGTATGCAGGGAGATGAACTTTGCAGGAAAATCAAGGAGAATATGGCCACCTCCCATATTCCGGTGGTACTGCTCACTGCACTGATAGAGGAACGTCATGTCATTGGAGGACTCCGCTCGGGCGCAGATGAATATGTGACCAAGCCCTTCCATATCGGTGTGCTCAAGGCCACCATTGCCGGACTGTTGGCCAATAGGGAACGGATGAAGAGACGCTTCCTGAGTTTGACTGCAGAGGGGACAACTACCGCCTCTGTAGAACCCGGTTCCAACCCAGTCGCTCAGGTGAATGACCTTGACCAGCAGTTTATCCTTGCGGTGAGAAAGGCCATTGAGGAGCACATGGCCGATCCCAAGTTCAATATTGACAAGTTGTGTAGTCTGCTTCACATGAGCCGCACCAGTTTCTACACGAAGCTCAAGGCACTGACGGATGAGGCTCCAGCCGACTACTCTCGGCTGGTACGTCTGCAGCATGCGGCCCGTATGCTTAAGGAGGGGAAATATAGCCTGACTGAAATTGCGGAACAGACAGGTTTCAACGATGCCAAGTATTTCCGTGAAGTCTTCAAGAAGCATTACCATGTCAGTCCTACCCACTATGCCAGGGAAGGGAGGTCCTCTTCCAAGGAGGCTCTACCGGGAAAGGAGGAGCTGACCTGAAGTTGTAGTCGTGAGTTTGTCAACTGTAATCATTACTAATCAAGATAACTGAATATGAATCCAACATCAAATCTCTATTGGGAGGCCTTCCGAATCTTTTTCAAACTGGGTGCCTTCACCTTGGGTGGCGGATATGCCATGGTGCCGTTGATAGAGAACGAGATAGTCACCAAGCGTCATTGGTTGGCTAAGGAGGACTTTATCGATCTGTTAGCCATAGCCCAATCCTCACCCGGCATATTGGCCGTGAACATCTCCATCTTTATCGGCTATCGGCTGCGTGGATGGCGAGGGAGTGTCATCACCTCTTTGGGTACCATCCTTCCCTCCTTCCTCATCATCCTCTCTGTAGCTCTTTTCTTCCATAGCTTTAAGGACAATGCGGTGGTGGAGCGCATCTTCAAGGGTATCCGTCCCGCTGTGGTGGCGCTGATAGCGGCACCCACGTTCAACATGGCCAAATCGGCCCGTATCAATCGCTTTACCCTTTGGATTCCTGTCGTTTCAGCACTCTGCATCTGGTTGTTGGGCTTTTCTCCCATCTGGATTATCATACTGGCGGGGGTTGGCGGTTTTATGTGGGGCAGGTTTAACCATTACAAAATCAAGGAAAAATGATGCTTTATCTTCAACTTTTCTATACCTTCTTCAAGATAGGTCTGTTTGGATTTGGAGGGGGATACGCCATGCTATCCATGATTCAGGGCGAGGTGGTGACCCGCTACGGATGGCTCTCTCCCCAGGAGTTTACCGATATTGTGGCAGTCAGCCAGATGACGCCGGGACCTATCGGCATCAACTCCGCCACCTATGTCGGATTTACAGCCACGGGTAGCGTATGGGGATCAGTGGTGGCCACCTTTGCCGTGGTGTTGCCCTCCTTCATTCTCATGCTCACCATCAGCAAGTTCTTCCTCAAATACCAGAAGCATCCTATTGTGGAGTCGGTCTTCAGCGGCTTGCGGCCTGCGGTAGTTGGACTGCTCGCTTCTGCAGCTTTGGTACTGATGAATGAAGAGAATTTCGGATCCCCTGCCGAAGACCGTTACTCCTTCCTTATCAGCTGTCTGATATTTCTGGTTGCCTTTGTCGGTACCCGTCGCTTCAAACTCAACCCCATCGGCATGATAATAGCATGCGGGGTAGCAGGATGGTTGCTCTATTGAGTCCATACCGCTACCCCGCAAGGGTTATTTGATTGTTGCTGTTTCTGTATTAGAAGCGTACGCCCAAGGTGAAGAGTACCTGGCTGCGTTCGTTATCCACCTTCGTGGCTGGAGCCGTAGCATACTGGTCGCCAATCTGGTTATAGAAGGGATAGAAATCGGACTTGTACCAGTTGTATTTGTAGGCCAAGTCGGTGTAGATCATCTTCCCGCGATAGCCGATACCCAGAGTCAGGGTATTCATCTCCTTGTGGTTGGAGAAGTCGGTGTCGGTGCTGATACTGTTCACCGGCAGTGCCTTGATGGCATCGTTTTTGAAGGCTGCCGAAGAGTAGTTGTAGCCGGCACGCAAGGCAAATGAGGAGATCGGCTTCAGCTCCATACCTAAGCGAACGGTGTGGGTAGCCTTCAGGCAGAGGTCTGTTTCGTTGTTTTCAAACTCCATATCTCCACCATCGGGATAGCGGAACTTCATGGAGGAGTAGTCCTCGTATTCGTATTCGGCACCGAGTGCCAGCATGGAGCCCACTGTGTAGCCCAAGGAGGCATTGAAGACCCATGGGGTGACCAGCTCAAAGTCGCTTACCATATTCCCGCGCAGATCAGAGACGGTGTTGGCCGATAAGCGAGTGGTCTCGGTATCTCCTTCAAATAGGATATCTGCGTTCAATCGTGCTCCCGTCTCATAGGTAAGGTTGTACCAGGTAGGTGTGTGGATAGCCACTCCCAAGCGCAGAGGGGAATCCTCAAACGGGCGGGCAATCATACCCAACTTGAAATCGAAACCGCTACCGCTGATTCGCTTGTCAGTCTCTAATGAGTACCCCTCTTTGTTGCCGTAATCCTCATCGTAGAGGGTGTATTTCTTGTAATCCACATCATAAGCGCCGATGGTGGCACCTATATAGAAACGATCATTGATGTTGAAGGCCATGTTGAAGTCGAAGCGATCTACACCGCCACGCTCCTGGCTGTGGAAGAGGGCATCCACCTCATTAGGTACAATGGCATAGAGCTCGTTGTCCAAAAGGTTGCCCTTGATACCCATTACACCCAGCCAACCAGCGTCGTAGTCCTCCCAAATGCGGGGAGAATCAAAGTCGGTTTTGATGTACGGGTCGTTCTGGTAGGCCTGATCCTCCATGGTACGCACCTGCGAGAGGAAGGCACCATCCACCTGCCCCATCAGTCCGCTCATGGTCATGTTGCGGTAGAGCATCTTGCTTTTGGCATAGTTGAATCCGAAGTTTACATAACGCAGGGGGGTCTGGTTGCCAATCTTCATGGCATAGACAAAACCGATATTGTCGAAATTCCAGCGGTACTTCGTGTTGTCGAACCTATTATTCATGTACTCGGAGCTCGTCGAGAGGATGTTGTAGCTCAATGTGGTGGCTACATCGCAACTGCGGTAGATACCAATGCCGGCAGGGTTGGTGTTCATGGTAGAGAGGTCACCGCCTAAGGCGCCCATGGCTCCACCCATGCCCACAAAACGTGCAGTACCATTCAACTCCTTCTGTGTGATGTTCATTGCATCATAGACTGTCTGTGCTCCGGCAGTAGTGCCTATGAGCAGGGCCAATGCCCACGCTATCGTTCTTTTTTTCATCGTATAATCTGTTTTTTTCGGTTCTTTACCACCCCTGTGAGAAGGGGCTGGTAAAGAGCCGGAGTGACTGTTATGGTGAATAGTTAGTTTTTGTGTACAAATTATCTTCTGCGTCCTCCGCCGCCACCGCTTGAACGGGTGGTACCGCTGCCCACGCTGCTGCGTGATGAGCTGCCGCTATTAAAACTGCTGCCTGATGAAGAGCGGGTGGACGAACCTCCGCTGTAGGAGCGGCTGCTACCTCCTTCGTAGGAGCGGCTGTACGATGATTCCCTGTTTACGCTGCGGGTAGAGGAACTGCTGGAACCGCGGTTGTAGGTGGAGCGGCTCTGGCTACGGGTTACGCTTGTACCGCTTTCGGAACGTGTAGCGGAACTGCTACGCGTCGTGGTGCTGCTACTGCCGTTGTTGCTGCGTGAGGTGGTCGTCTGCGTACTCGTTGCTCGCTGTGTAGTACGCGTGCTGCTCGGACGAGTATAGGTCTGTTGACGGCTGGAGGAGGCATTTCCGGTGCGGACAGCCCCGTTGCGGTTACTGCTTTCGCTCTGTCGGGTACCTACGACACGGCGGGTAGAGGAGCTTGAGCTCTGCGAACGGGTGACCGTGGATTGGCGGTTGCTGCCTACCGTACTGGTTCTCCGGGTAGTTTGCGAAACTGAGCTGGTGGTGCGGAGAGCCGATCGGCGTGCCGTGATGCCTGGACGGTAACTTTCACCTCGGGTGAATCCTGTATTGCGGGTGCCGATGGAGGGACGGGCTGTATAGGCACCACCCCAGGGGCGAGAGGGATGCCAATTGTGGCCCCATCCCGGGTGGTAAGTCAGATGGTGATGGTGGTGCGGACCATACCAGCCACCCCAGTAGAGGGGATTATGCCAGCTGTAATAGGGTGCGTACCAATAGTTCCAGCTCCATCCCCAGCTCCAGCCATAGGAGTTGAAGCGCCAGTCCCACCAAAGTCGGTTGGAGAAGGTCGGGAAGGCGTAGGCGTAGAATCCGTCGTAATAGACGTTCCAATCCCAAGAATTCAGTCCATAGACCACATCGAAGTAGAGCGGTGAACTTACGGGAATGGCGTAGCGAGGATTCTGGAACCGGATGATGCGGGTGGCATATTCGTAGTCATCCGCCGAACCGTCAAAGCCGTTAACCCATTCACCCCTCAGGTCGCTGGACGACCGTTCGTCAATGTACAGGGTGTCGTTGGTACTGGAGAAGTTGTAATCGCTGGAGTCGTAGCGGCGGTTGTAGGAATCCACATCGCGTGTATTCTTCTTGCGGTCGCGTACCACCACAGTCGGAGCCTGTGCCGAGGTGACTACCGTAGCGGAGCTGCTCTCCACGCGAACCGGACCTTGAGTCTCCACACGCACGGGACCAGAGCTCTCCACCCGCACGCGAGTCTCTTTCTTCTCGACCTTTTTCTTCGAAGGTACGAAGTACAGGTCATCGTCAGCCGACTGTGCCAGAAGCATCATCGGCAGGGCCCAAGCGGCCAGTAAGGTGAATAAAATCTTCTTCATATCTCTTCAGTTTTTACGATTATCTATTTTTTCACTGCACAAAGATAGTGCCTGATTGCTATTTTGACGAGAGATTTTCCCCAAAGGTTGATAGGGATTTCCCTAAATTCACTATTTTTGCCCTCAAAACCAAAAGACAGTGAGATGCAATACCTGGAATTTTCCTTCCGCCCGTCGCCTTTTAGCGATACGGCGTGCGACCTCATCAGTGCATTGATGGGTGAGATTGGCTTTGAGAGTTTTGTGACTGAGGAACATGAAATGAAAGCCTATATACAGCAGGAACTCTTTGATGAAGAGGCGGTTAAGAATGCTCTTTCCGATTTCCCTATGCCCGATGTGACCGTTGTTTATGCTTATCAGCAGGCTGAGGACAAGGATTGGAACGAGGAGTGGGAGAAGCACTTCTTCCAACCCATCGTCATTGACAATCGCTGCTGCATTCACAGCACCTTCCACCACGATACCCCGCAGGTGGAGTATGACATCATCATCAACCCTCAGATGGCTTTCGGCACAGGTCACCACGAGACTACGGGACTGGTCATCCGTGAACTGTTGGAGAGTGATCTCAAGGGACATGCTCTGCTGGATATGGGATGTGGAACCGCCATATTGGCCATACTGGCTCGGATGCGCGGTGCCTTTCCCTGTACTGCGGTGGATATTGACGACTGGTGTGTGCGTAATGCGAAGGAGAATATGCAGCTCAATGGCTTGGAAGGAATTGATGTGCAGCTCGGTGATGCCTCCATCCTGCATGCCTATGGCCCGTTCGACTTTGTGATTGCCAATATCAACCGCAATATACTGCTCAATGATATGCAACGCTACGTGGAGCGCCTCAATCCCGAAGGCACATTGATTATCAGCGGATTTTATGTCGATGATATTCCCATATTGCAGGCCGAAGCCGAACGTTTGGGGCTGCACTATGTGCACCATAAGGAGCAGAATCGCTGGGCAGCAGTAAGATTCAGCCGATAGTTGATGCTTTCTGATAGGAAAAGGGGGATAATTCCAATTCTTTTTTCTATATTTGCCCCTCCTTCCCCAATATATATAATAAGGAATAGATGAAAGTTATAGATTTAATACAGAGCAACGAGAAGACGGCTTTCTCGTTTGAGATACTGCCTCCCCTCAAGGGGACAGGCATTGAAAAGGTGTATCAGGATATTGATACACTTCGTGAGTTTGACCCCAAGTACATCAATATCACTACACATCGCAGCGAGTTTGTATATAAGGATTTGGGGAATGGCCTTTACCAGCGCAACCGTCTGCGCCGTAGGCCGGGCACGGTGGCTGTAGCTGCCGCTATCCACAACAAGTATGGCATTACTACCGTACCCCATATACTTTGCAGCGGATTCAACCGGGAGGATACGGAGTATGTGTTGCTCGACTTGCAGTTTTTGGGCATCACCGACCTACTGGTGCTTCGTGGGGATAAGGCCAAGCATGAGTCCCTCTTTACTCCCGAACCCAACGGCTATGCTCATGCGGTAGAGTTGGAGGAGCAGATCAACCAGTTCAACCGGGGTGTATTTGTGGATGGTTCGGAGATGAAGATAACCAAGACCCCCTTCTCCTACGGGGTAGCTTGCTATCCGGAGAAGCATGAGGAGGCTCCCAATATGGAGAGCGACCTCTATTGGCTTCAGAAGAAGGTTGAGGCTGGAGCAGAATATGCTGTGACTCAGCTTTTCTACGACAACAGCAAATATTTTGCTTTTGTGGAGCGGGTGCGTCAAACCGGCATCACCGTACCTATCATTCCGGGCATCAAGCCCTTCAAGAAGATCTCGCAGCTCAGCATGATCCCCAAGACCTTCAAGGTGGATATCCCGCAGGCGCTGGCGCAAGAGGTGCTCAAGTGCCGCACTGACGAGGAGGTGAAGCAGGTGGGTATTGAGTGGTGCATCAGCCAATGCAAGGAGCTGATAGCGCATGGAGTGCCCAGCATCCATTTCTACACCGTCTCCGCTGTGGACAGCATCCGGGAGGTGGCCAAGGCAATTTATTGAGGTAATGTAATAACAATAGCAAGCATCATGTTCAGTTTCAGTGACGTCATAGGACAAGAGGAGGCCAAGCAGCGTCTGCGTTTGGAGGTACAGGAGGGGCGGGTAGCCCATGCCCTGCTCTTCTGTGGGCCGGAAGGGAGCGGTAAGCTGCCCTTGGCTTTGGCGTATGCCCGTTACCTGTCCTGTCCCCACCGCACAGCCACAGATGCCTGTGGCACCTGTCCCTCTTGTGTGAAGTGGGAGAAGCTGATTCATCCCGATGTTCACTTTGCTTTTCCCATCGTGAAGACCGCCACTCCCAAGAAGAAGGAGGTGTGTGACGACTACATCACCGCTTGGCGTTCCATGCTTTTGGAGAATACCTACTTTACTCTGCCTCACTGGATAGATGAGATGAAGGGGGAGAACAAACAGCTGCTCATCTATTCCAAGGAGAGTGATGAGATTATCCGTAAGTTGAGCCTCAAGAGCAGCGAAGGAGGGTATAAGGTGGTCATCATCTGGCTACCGGAGAAGATGCACGAGACGGGGGCTAACAAACTGCTCAAGCTGTTGGAGGAGCCTCCCGCCCAGACTGTCTTTCTCTTGGTGAGCGAGAATCCCGAACAGTTGCTGACCACTATCCTGAGCCGAACCCAGCGTTTTAACCTTCCCCGTATTGCGGAAGGTGACATGGTGGAGGCTCTTCAGAGCCGTTACGGCATACAGCCGCAGGAAAGTGCCAACTTAGCTCATGTAGTCAACGGCAACTTCATCCGCGCCTTGGAAGAGATCTGCCTGAGTTCGGAATCTGCCGCCTTTTTGGAACTGTTCATCAGTCTGATGCGACTCTCTTACCAACGAAAAATCCGGGAGATGAAGCAGTGGAGCGAAACGATGGCGGCCATGTCTCGGGAGAAACAGAAGCATTTTCTGGAGTATGCCCAGCGGTTGCTTCGAGAGAACTTCATCTACAACTTGCACAGACCGGAGATGACCTATATGAGCAATCCGGAGCAGCAATTCTCAGTCCGCTTTTCGCCCTTTATCAATGAGCGTAACGTCATCGGTATGATGCACGAACTGAGCGAGGCACAGATTCACATCGAACAGAATGTCAATCCAAAGATGGTCTTCTTCGACTTTTCCCTGAAGATTATCGTACTGCTGAAGCAGTAGTCTGCCGGCTCATGAAGTGATGAAACGAATAGGAAAACAACATATATACATATACTTTGAATCCATCTATCATTGAAAACCTACTCATATGACAGAATATAAATTACACAATGGCAGCGGAACCCTTTGTTGTCGCAGTTGCGGCAGACAGGACCGACAGCTTAATACGTATGACTGGCTGGCCGACATTCCGGGAAACGATCAGGAGAGTGACCTGGTGGAGGTGCAGTTCAAGAATACCCGCAAGGGTTATTACCGCAATACGAACAATCTCCCGTTAGAGAAGGGGGATATTGTGGCGGTGGAGGCATCACCCGGACATGATATTGGGGTGGTGACGCTGACCGGACGACTGGTGCCTCTTCAGCTGAAGAAGGCCAATCTGAAGTCGGAAGCGGACATCAAGCGTATCTACCGAAAGGCCAAACCGGTAGATATGGAGAAGTACTACGAAGCCAAGGCGCGTGAACACAGCACCATGATTCGTGCTCGTCAGATTGCGCTGGATCTGAAATTGGAGATGAAGATTGGCGACGTGGAGTATCAAGGTGATGGCAACAAGGCTATTTTCTACTACATTGCCGACGAACGGGTCGATTTCAGACAGCTCATCAAGGTGTTGGCTGAGGTTTTCCGGGTGCGCATCGAGATGAAACAGATTGGTGCACGTCAGGAGGCCGGACGTATCGGGGGAATCGGTCCATGTGGCCGTGAGCTTTGCTGTGCCACCTGGATGAAGAGCTTTGTCTCAGTCTCCACCAGTGCGGCCCGCTATCAGGATATCTCGCTCAATCCACAGAAATTGGCCGGTCAATGTGCCAAACTCAAGTGCTGCCTCAACTATGAGGTGGACTGCTATGTGGAGGCGCAAAAGCGCCTTCCGTCACGGGAAATCCAGTTGGAGACCAAGGATGCCACCTACTTCTATTTCAAGGCAGATATCCTGGCCAACCAGATTACCTACTCCACCGACAAACAGATTCCGGCCAACTTGGTGACTATCAGTGGACGGCGTGCCTTTGAGGTGATTGGATTGAACCGTAAGGGCATCAAGCCGGACAGCCTCATGGAAGAAGAGAACAGAATGGATGTGAAGAAACCGGTGGATCTGCTTGAACAGGAGAGCCTGACCCGATTTGACAGAACCAAGGGTAAAGGTGGAAGTGGCAAAAGCAATAAAAAGAAGAAAAAGGGTGGAGAGAAGGCCCAGACTTCTCCACTGGTTCAATCCGGCGAACAGCAGCCACAGGAAGCCCGTCAGCCTCAGCAGAATCCGCAGGAGTCTCGTCAACCTCGGCAGGGACAGAAACAAGGGGGAGGACGTCAGCCCCAGCAAGGACAGGCTCTGCAGGCACAGCCACAAGGTGGACGTCAGGCTCAACAGGAACAGAAACAGGGTGGACGGCAATCTCAGCAGAACCCGCAGGAACCTCGTCAGTCCCAACAGGGAAAAACTCAGGGAGGTCGTGAACCTCAGCAGGGAGAACCCCAAGGTACTAAGCAGAAATCCCGGAATAACCGTCGCCCTCCTCGCGATAACCGGCCTAATGAGCAGGCATCCGGACAGGAACGGGGCAATGGTAAGGAACTGGGTGTGGCCAAAGCACAGGGTGCGCCCAAGGAGCAGGGGGGGGATAAAGCACAGGGAGCCTCTAAGGAATTGGGGGCTGTGAAGGAGTCAGGTGTTTCTAAAGCACAGGATGCAACCAAAGAATGAGTGATAACACCGTGATGAGACAGCTACTTCAGCGATGTACGCTTCGGAACCTTTGGCTCGTCCTCTGTGTCATAGGTGGGGTGTGTGGCATCACCTCTTGTATGCCTGACGGCCAGCGGTTACATAGTTATCGCCCGGTGCCTACCCAAGGGTGGGCATCGGGTGATACCCTCACTTTTCATGTGAATTTGGAGGATTCATTGGCTACCTATCAACTGACGATAGGTGTACGCCATCACGATAAATACCCCTATCGCAACGTTGCCCTTGCGGTGGAGTTGAGAGGAGAACAACCCCTGCTGAATGATACGATGGTCTGTTTTCTTAACGATGAAAATGGCCACTGGATGGGCGAGGGTTATGGGGGACTCTATCTCTACGTATTGCCCTCACGTCGGTTCACCATTCCCCGGAGTGGAACCTACTACATCACGGTCAGCCATGCCATGACCGATTCCCTGCTTCATGGATTGAGTGACGTGGGTGTCAGGATTGAATCAATACCGTAGCGTAGGCTGCGATACCCTCTTCTCGGCCAGTGAATCCTAACTTTTCGGTGGTGGTAGCTTTGACGGAAACATCCTCCTCCTCAATGCCCATCACCTCAGCCAGTACTCGTTGCATCTCGGGGATATGGGGTTTCAGCTTAGGACGTTCTGCACAGACTGTCACATCCACATTGCCCACGTGATATCCCTTCTGGGTAATCAGATCCACTGTCCTTTTCAGCAGAATCTTGCTGTCAATATTCTTGAATTCGCCAGCCGTATCGGGAAAATGAAAGCCTATGTCACGCATGTGTGCTGCACCCAACAGGGCATCACATACCGCATGTATCAGTACATCGGCATCGCTGTGGCCCAGCAATCCCTTCTCGTGCTCGATGCGTATGCCGCCCAACCACAATTCTCGTCCCTCCACCAAACGGTGGACATCAAATCCCATACCTACACGTATCTTCATTTCTCTTATCTCTTAATGGTCTATGCTATATCTTAGTCAAGTTAAAAATGTTCCCCTTACCGAATATAAAAGTCGAGAAGTTTCTCTTCTCCCAAATATCCCTGGAGGTGTTGCCCGATGGCCACGGGACCCACACCAACTGGCGTACCCGTATAGATGAGATCCCCAATCTTTAGCGTCATGAAGCGGCTCACGTAGGCAATGATTTCGTCCACCTTGAAGAGCATGTCGCTTGTATAGCCGTGCTGTACCTCCTTGCCATCAATCTCCAAGCGGAAATCGAGCTGTTGTACATCGCCTCCCACCTCTTCTAACGGCACGAAGCGTCCGATGCATGCCGAGTTGTCAAATCCCTTGCACAGTTCCCATGGGTGTCCGTTTTGCCGGAACTTCCGTTGTAGGTCACGGGCTGTGAAGTCGATACCAACTGTCACCGCATCGTAGTACCGGTGGGCGAACTGGGGAGCAATGCACTTGCCGAGGCGGCTGATACGTACCACCACCTCTGTCTCGTAGTGGAACTCCTGGGCAAAGTCGGGGAGAAAGAAGGGCTTCCCATCGCGCAGGATGGAGGAGTCAGGTTTCATGAAGATGACCGGTTCGGTCAGCTCCTCAGCATCTCCCAACTCTTTCTTGTGAAGGGCATAGTTCATGCCCACGGCAATGATTTTCATACATTCATGTTCAAACGGTTAAACATCAGAGCCAGATGCGCATAGAGCGAGGTGTTCTGCACCACAATCTCTTCGGGTACCCGGATGCGGAAAGGGGTGAAGTTCCAAATGGCCTTAATGCCACCCGCCACCATCTTGTCGGTGATAGCTTGGGCTATTTCAATGGGTACCGTCAGTACCCCTATGGCTACTTGCTGCTCCTTCATCCGTTGTTCGAACTCATCCGAGTGGAAGATGGGAATGCCGTTGAGTTCCTGTCCCACCAACTGTGGGTTGACATCAAAGGCGGCCACTATCTCTAAGCCGAAGTGGTTCAATCCCGAGTCCTGCAGCAGTGCACCTCCCAAACTGCCCACGCCGAAGAGGAAGGCCCTGTGCATTCGGGTAAATCCCAAAAAATCCTCCAGTACCTCAATCATTGCATCTATTTCATATCCTACACGAGTGCGACCCGACAGGTGTACGTACGACAAATCTTTGGCTATCTGCGATGCATCGATGTTAATCTCCTTCGAGATCTGGGTCGATGATACATACTGCTCTCCCTGCTGCTTAAGCAGTTTGACGTTGGAGAGATACCAAGGTAGCCGGCGAAGGGTCGGTTCCGGCACCTTGATGGCCAGTGGTTGCGATTCAGGTAGATGGGTGGACATTGTATGCGCTATTTAACTCTTTTCCGATGACAAAAGTACACTTTTTCCGCCAAATATGGGGTGGAGTTAACAAAAATTCGATGATAAAAGTGTGAATCCGCTGCTTACCGAAGGATTTGTGAGAACCTCCGTTTGCCTTGGAGATAGTAGGACCATAGGATGCAGCGGGTAGTGCGTTCTGGAATGGGTTGGGGAAGGGCCGCACGCTGGTTCTCCTCGCGTGACTCCTTGAACTCCTTCCGCAGCTGGGCGAACTCCTTTCTGGCCCTCCATATCGCCTGCGCATTGCGCCACTCCCCCTTAATCAGGTAGTTGAGGGCAGCCAGTGCATCAAGCAGCGTACGGATGCGCAATACCCTCTTTAGCTCCTCATCGGGGAGATTCTTGTAGAGCATCAGCAGGTTGTTGCGGAAATTGAGGAAGGTTTTCCGGGGATTCTCTTTCTGCAGCGTTCCGCCTCCCAGGTGATAGACCACACTCTGGGGAAGGCAGACAATCTTCCGACCGCGTGCTCTGAGCCGCCAGCAGAGGTCAATCTCCTCCATGTGGGCAAAGAAGCGTCCGTCCAGTCCGCCAGCCGCCTCATAGTCTGCCTTGCGGATACAAAGGGCGGCTCCTGTAGCCCAGAAGATGGGAACAATCGAGTCGTATTGACCCTCATCCTTCTCCACCACATTCAAGATACGTCCCCGGCAGAAGGGATAGCCGTAGCTGTCCATAAATCCTCCTGCTGCCCCTGCATACTCGAAGCATTCCTTCTGCATGTAACTGCGTATCTTAGGTTGGCAGGCTGTCACCTCAGGATGAGTCGCCATATAATCCCGTAGAGGGGCAAGCCAGTGCGGAGTCACCTCCACATCGCTGTTGAGCAGTACCACCAATGGCTCCTCCACCTGAGCAAGTGCCCTGTTATACCCCTCGGCAAAACCGTAGTTTTCCGGTAGCAGGATCAGCTTGACTGTGGGAAACTCCCGGCGGAGCATAGCCACCGAATCGTCAGTGGAACCGTTGTCCGCCACATAGATTACCCCCTCTTCTGTTCCGCTGTACTTGACTACTGAGGGGAGGAACCGCTGGAGCATCTCACACCCGTTCCAGTTCAATATTACGACTGCGCAGCTCATACTTCCTCCTTGGCTGTACCCTTCAGGGCATTTCCCTCGTCGTTGAAATCACCTAGGGTGAGCATCACCACGCAGTTGTCTAACGCCTCGTTGCGCGGCACCTCTACACGGATGTAGTTGGGTGTGAATCCATGCATGGGGGCACCCACCTTGGAGCGCTCCAGCAGTACCGGCATAGAGTGGCCGATATGGCGGGCATAGAAGGCACGTGTCTTCTCCTCGGAGAGCTGCAACAGCTGCTGGCTCCGCGTATGCTTCACCTGCGGAGGCACCACATAATCAATCTTCAAGGCCTGAGTACCCGGTCGTTCGCTGTAGCTGAATACATGCAGTTGTGTAATCTCCAGTCCCTGGAGAAAGCGGTATGTCGCATCGAAGTACTCATCGGTTTCGCCCCGGGTACCCACAATCACATCCACTCCGATAAAGGCATCGGGCATAAGACGGCGTATCTCCGCGATACGGTGGGCAAAGAGCTTCGTGTCATACCGGCGCCGCATCAGCTGTAGCACCTCGTCACAACCGCTTTGAAGCGGAATGTGAAAGTGGGGCATGAAGCGCTTACTCTCCGATACAAAACGGATGATCTCATCGGTCAGCAGATTAGGCTCGATGCTGGAGATGCGGTAGCGTGCTATACCCTCCACCTCATCCAAAGCCTGAATCAGCTGAAGAAAGGTCTCTCCAGTGCTCTTGCCGAAATCGCCGATATTGACTCCCGTGAGGACAATCTCCTTTCCCCCTTCGGCAGCCGCTTGGCGTGCCTGCTCCACGAGCGATGCAATGGAACCGTTGCGGCTTCTGCCTCGGGCAAAGGGAATGGTGCAGTAGGAGCAGTAGTAGTCGCAGCCGTCCTGAACTTTCAGGAAGAACCGGGTGCGGTCGCCCCGTGAACAGGATGGGGCGAAAGAACGTATCTCTTTCAGCGGTGAGGTTAGAGCTGTGCCCTCCTCCCGTTTCTTCAGGTTGCCGAGGAAGGAGAGCAGTTCACCCTTCTGTTCGGCTCCCAACACCAGATCCACGCCTGGAATATGAGCCACGGTCTCCGGTTTAAGCTGGGCATAGCATCCTGTGACCACCACAAAGGCACCCGGATGTTGCTTCACGAGGCGATGGATGGCCTGACGGCACTTCTTGTCCGCCACCTCCGTCACCGAACAGGTGTTGATGACACAAAGGTCTGCCTGTTCGCCCCTTCGGGCTGTACGTACTCCTGCCTCCTTCAACATCCGTCCGATGGTAGAGGTCTCTGAGAAGTTCAGTTTGCATCCCAAGGTGTAAAACACCGCTGTCTTATCTTGAAAAATCTGTGTATCTATCATCTTCTCAACTAATTTGGTGCAAAAGTAACAGATTTCCTCTGCTGCACCACCATTATTCCCGAAATAATTCCTGTTTTTGCACACTAAAGCAAAATTTGTGTATGTAATCGGAGGATGAAAGCCTGAAGGCCATCATCGGCGAGCACCTAACGAACCTTTGAGAAGAAACCCAAGCGGATATGGTGTGCTATCTCTGTACTAACATCGGAGATAAGTAATAAGATTGTAATAAAGATGTTTTATAGCATATTTTAATTGTCCTGATATACAGGAGATTAGCATTTCTTTGCGGAAAAACTCAAAAAAAACGCTAAAAAAAATCGTCTTAAGGAGAACAACGTATCTGAAAAGTGCATAACTTTGCAGCGTTTTTGATAGAGTAATTGATTGTATTACGTTTTTAAAAGGAAAAAGAAAATGAAAAAAGTTATGTTGATTGTTGCGGCTATCGTAGCCGTTTCTTTTGCATCTTGTGGTAACAAAGCAGCTAACGCTGAACAGACTGAACCCGCTACTGAAGCCGTAGCTCCTGAAGCTGCTCCCGCTGAGGAAGCTGCTCCTGCTGAGGAAGCTGCTCCCGCTGAGGAAGCCGCTCCTGCTGAGGAAGCTGCTCCTGCTGAAAATGCAGAAGCTGCCAAGGCTGAGTAATTTCAACCAAGGATAACAGAGAGAATGAAAGTCTGACGAGTAACTTAGCTCACCAGACTTTTTTTGTTTATCTATTAGCCATTCATCCTCAACAACAGATGAGATACATACGGTTCACCTCCCTGATACTGAGTGTGGCAGCCTTTGCTTCACTCTCCGCCTGTGGCAATCGCCTTGATGAACGGGCGGAGGAGCGTAACGACTCCATTCGCCATTTAGACTCCCTTGCTGCTATCCAGTACCAGCGCGAACTGGAGCGCCAGGCATCGCAGCAGGTGATTCCTCCTTCACAGGCTCCTTCGTCGCATGACACTTCCGTGGCAACAGAAGAACTCTATCTAAAAGGTCCTCATCCGCATCGGATTACCCAACCGTAGGGAATACCTTCCCGTTATCTCTAGGTCTCGTTGGCTGGGAGAGAGACGACCGACGGCCGGTAAAGCATTTTTCTCTGCTTCACCGGCCGTCGGTTTCTTTATTTCTCACTTGGGAGTATTATCTGTTGAGTTTGATACCTTCCCAATCTTTCCAGGTAGGAGAGGCGATGAATTGCGGTTCCTGCATCTTGCCAATCATGGCCGTTGCCTTCTTCACTTCCGCCTGCGTACGGACGAAGAGCTCCTTCAGGCTGATGTTGCCCTTCGCTTCTCGCAGGGTCTTGATCAGGAAGTAGGTATAGTAGCCCTGTTTCTTGTCGTGATAGACGCTTGAGGTCTGGTCACCGCTACTGGAGGCAAAACTCAGCGTATTGCCTTGCGGAATGCCCTGCTTGGGTACTACACGCACACCCTTCTGTGCAATCAGCGGAGCAGCACTCTTGTAACCACCACTGAAGCAGGCATCGAGGAATACGTAGGCCCCTTTCACCGGATTCTTGCCCAAACGCGAGTAGAGTTCGTTGAGGGAGATACCCAACCGGATGTTCCGACCTGTGATATCCACCGGCAACAGGTAGGGGTCCTTCGTAGCCTCGTCGTTGTTGCCGTGGCCCGAGTAGTAGAAGAAGAGTTCTGCTTCGGGGTCGGTCTCAGCCATGCTGGCCAACCAGTCGAGTTGCTCGTGCATCATACCTGCTGTGGCATTGGGCACCATTTTGATCTGCTTGTCGGGAATACCGAAGGTGCGCAGGCAATATTCGCGGAATACCACTGCGTCATTGACAGCATAGGGCACATTGATTTCGGCATTGGCACCCGTCATGCTGTAGTCCTCATTACCGATAATCAGTGCATAGCGGTGCGGATGTGCCACTCCGGCGGGAATGTTCTCCAACAGTTCGCTCTGCAGACCGATGGTATAGTCCTTAGGTTCATTACTCTTCTTTACCACTTCATGCCCCAGGTTGACTGTGAGTGAAGAGGTGAGGTATTCACCCAACTTCACCTTGTAGGCCTCGGCCACACGGGTAGATCGGGTATCCTCGGTGATGTTTACCATGACTGCCACTGAGTCAGCATCAAAACGCTTGTTGACCAAGAACCCATAGTCGATGGTAGTCACCTGTCCCGGTGCTATACTGTCAATGACCATCTCCGGTTGGTCGGTAGTGAAGACATTGTTGGGCAGCTTGAAGCTCAGCTTCACTTTCTTGGACGTCCGGCTGCCGTAGTTCTGCACAGCCAGAGTCAGCTTGCCGTTCTTGCCAAGCGTGATGGCTGTACCCTCTGCAGCAAAGAACTGATGGTCTGCCACACGCAGTCGCGGCATGGCATACTCCACCGTGTTCACGACCAGTTCGGCCGGGTCGGCGTCAAAGCCGTTGGCCTCAAAGGCGTAGAGGTTGATTTTGGCCAACGCCGTAGGCAACTCCTTCTTGGCGATGTAGCGGAAGGTGTAGCTCTTCTTGCTTCCGGCTGGAATGTGTCCGCCGTCCAGTTCGCGCGGACCCTCAAAGTACTCGTCGTAGCCCTGTTGCTCCGAGAAGCGCAGGCGGAGGTTGTAGGCATCCCCCTTGCCTCGGTTCTCGATAGTAAACTGCACGGCAAAGCTCTCGCCTGCATCAATCATTTGGTTGTGGTTGGCATCGATGAACTCATCCACACGCAGCACCAGTTGGGCAGGATCTACCGGTACAGGAGCCGCCTCTTCGCCCTTCTTTGTTCCCTGCTCCTGCCGGGCCAGTTCTGTTTGACGTGCCTTCAGCCGGGTAGGGAAGTTGGCGTAGGATCCACCCTCGGCAATAAGGGCATCCAGTACCTCCTTTTCGGTGTTCATCTCCATGTAGCCATACACGCCCGAAAGCCCCTGCATATAGAGCTTTGAGGTGGGCTGTTGGTCCAGAATCTTCAAGAAGAGCTCTTTTGCCTCCATCAGGAGACAGGTTGAGCTGAGCTCGCTGAGAGCATCCTTCTCTCACCTTCGTGTCCTATTTGCACTATAGCTGTCCTA
>CAMGIP010000036.1 GCA_946056155.1 uncultured Mediterranea sp.
CCTCCAAGCTCTGGATGTTGGGCTGAACCACGCCAAAGCGGTCGATACGGGTACGGAGCACATTGTAAGAGTTGTCGATGGCTGCCTTCACTTCGCTGCGGATCACCTTTTCCACTTCCGCGTCAGTTGACTTCTGGTTCACCTTGTCCTTCAACTGCTGGGTAGCGAAGAGCTGTGCCAGCGTAGCTTCGGGAACCAGCTTGTGATACTCTCTGATGAAGAGCGTGATCACGTCATCCTGGCTGGTTGTAGCCTGTTTAGCAGCGTTTGAGAGCGCTGTGTTGAACGCTTCGTCTGTTTTGTTGTCAGCCAAGGCCTTGATGACATCAGGTACAGAGACTTCGAGGATGACGTTCATACCACCCTTGAGGTCCAAACCCAAACTGATCTCCATTTCGCGACAATCCTTCAGCGTCCAGTTGCCGAAGTACACCTTCTCGTTGGACAGTGAATCCAGGTAATCCTGCTCCACCTTTGCATCTCCCTTTGCAAACTCCTTAGCCTTACCATTGTAGTGGCGGGTCACAAAAGAGAAGGAGAGGTAGAACAAGCATACCAAGGTCAGTAAAATCGCAAAAATCTTAACAAATCCTTTGTTTTGCATGTTACTTTACTTAATTTATTATTACTTTTAATTTGTTTCCATGATATACAGGGGTGCAAATATAGCTTTTTTTTCACAAAACTTACTTCATTCCGCGATTTTTTAACATCGCTTCTAATTGAGGCTCAGCGCCGCGGAAATTCTTGTACAGTGTCATCGGGTCGTCGCTACCCCCTTTGGCTAATACTTCGTTGCGGAAGAGTGCGGCTGTTTGTGGGTCAAAGATCCCCTTTTCCTTGAATGCTTCGTAGGCATCGTTGTCCAGAACATTGGCCCAAAGGTAGCTGTAGTATCCTGCGGCATAGCCGCCAACGATGTGGTTGAAATAGGTAGTGCGGTAACGGGGAGCGATTACATCGATGAGTCCCAGTTTAGCCATTGCTTCCTTTTCGTAAGCCAGCACATCCAGCCCTTCGGTAGAGGTAAGATTGTGGAGGTTCATGTCCAGAATGGCAGCAGCCAGCAGCTCGGTGGTCATGAATCCCTGATTAAAGGTCCCTTGTGCCAGTATCTTCTCAATCAGTTCATCGGGAATGGTCTCCCCGGTCTGATAGTGCTTGGCGTACATCTTCAACACCTCAGGTTCCATAGCCCAGTGCTCATTGATTTGTGAGGGTAACTCTACGAAGTCGCGCACCACATTGGTGCCGCTCGTGCCTTCGTACTGGCACTTCGACAGTAATCCGTGAAGGGCATGTCCAAACTCGTGGAAGAGCGTTTCCACTTCATCCAGTGTGAGCAGCGAGGGGGTATCACCTACCGGTTTGGTAAAGCTACATACGTTGCAGATGATGGGGCGTACCTCTGCCTTCTGTTCGCGGTAGTTGCTCATCCATGCACCACCTCTCTTGCCAGGCCGGGGGAAGTAGTCCACATAGAAGATACCCAGGAGGCTACCATCAGCATCCTTCACTTCAAAGGTCTCTACATCCGGATGATATACAGGCACTCCCTCCTTTTTGGTCAGTGTGATGCCGTACAACTTGTTGGCTACCGTGAAGGCTCCTTCGCGTACATTCTCCAGCTTGAAGTAAGGTTTGATCTCCTCCTCTTCCAAGTTATACTTCACTTTGCGCAGTTTCTCAGTATAGTACCACCAGTCCCAGGCTTCCAGCTTTTCTCCTTTTCCTTCGCGGTCCATCAATTTCTGCAGATCGGCAGCTTCGGCTTTAGCTTTTGGCAGTGCGTATCCCCAGAGGTTGTTCAGGAACTCCATCACCTTCTGGTTGTTTTTCGCCATCGTGTTGTCCAGAACAAAGTTGGCATAGCAGTCAAAGCCCAGCAGTTGAGCCTTTTCCAGTCTCAGCTTTACGATGTCAGCGATTACCTGCTTGTTATCGTTTTCGTCATTGTTGTTCCCTCGGTTGATGTAGGCTTTGTACATCTTCTCACGGAGTGCACGGTTGTCGGCATACTGGAGGAAGGGGATTCGGCTGGCATTGTGAAGCGTAAAGAGCCATTTCCCCTCTTGTCCGTTTGCTTTTGCTTCTGCTGCAGCGCTGGTGCATAGACTCTCCGGAAGTCCGGCCAGATCCTCTTTGTTCTCCACGTAGAGTTTGAAGGCGTTATTTTCGTTGAGGATATGGTTGCTGAAGGTGATAGCCAGTGTAGAGAGCTGTTTATTGATTTCGCGCAACCGGTTCTGTTGCTCCTCATTGAGGTTGGCTCCAGCGCGTACAAACCCTTTGTACTTCTTCTCCAAGAGGCGGTTTTGCTCCGTGCTGAGGTTCAGCGATTCACGCCGGTCATACACCGCTTTTACCTTGGCAAAGAGCTCCTTATTGAGCGAGATGTTGTCGTCATGTTCCGACATCAGCGGAGCCAGTTTGATGCTCAGTTCGGTCAGTTCATCCGTAGTTTCGGCTTCGGTAAGGTTATAGAAGACACCTGCCACGCGGTCAAGGATGGGTGAACTCTCATCAAGAGCCACGATAACGTTTTCAAAGTCAGGCTCCTCGGCATTATCTATGATAGCCTGGATGCGCTGGTTTTGTTCCTCGATACCTTTCAAGAAGGCCGGTTCATAGTGTTCCAGTTTGATCTGGTCAAAGGGAGGCACCCCTTCGGGTGTCTGAAAATCGGAGAGGAACGGGTTGCTCTCCGGAGAGGTGCAGGAGTACATCATACCACTTGCTGCTAAAATCAATAGACTTTTCTTTAACATATTATTTTGAGTTTATTAGTTCTTGGTTTTTCTTTTTATGGTTTTTCACTACAAGACATTGCTTGTTGAGGTCGTGTGCTACTCCTTGTACAGGAGTTTGCTCCAGATGGGATAGTGGTCGCTCTCCTTGATACTCCGATCGACGGTACAATCATAGGCTTCCCAGTGGCGACTGGTGAGGATATGGTCGATGCGAAAGTAGAAGTGATGCTGGTTGTAGGAGATGCCCGGGCCTGTTCCTGAATCCTCGAACGCATCGTTCAGGATATCCTGCCGGATGGTGTGGTAGGTGTAGGAGAGTGGGATGTCGTTGAAGTCACCACACACCAGAACGGGCCGGTCTTCCGCCATCTTGACCTGTCGGGCAATCTCCTCCGCCTGTTTGGATCTCAGTGCAGAGGCTTCCGCCAGTTTGGTCAGCAGTTGTCTCACTCCGCTCTTCATCTTCTCCTTTTCCGGTGCTTTCAGCAGTTCCTCATAGACCACCTTGTCCTGTTTGGTCAGTTTGTTCGATTCCAGATGGTTATTGATCAGCGTCACTGTATCGTTACCAATCTTCAGCTGATAGACTGCAGACCCGTTGTATGAGCTTTTGTAGGAGACTGCTTTGGCCGAGAGGATGGGAAATTTGGAGTAGCAAGCCAGTCCTTTGTGTCCTCTTTTGCCATGCATGGAGAGCGCTTTGTAGGGATATTCCTTTAGGGCTTTGTCCACATCCTTCTGCGTAAGGTGTTGTTTGGCATCTCCTGAAGTGGCATATTCCTGCAGGCAGATAATGTCTGCATCGCTGTTTACCAGGTAGCTAAGAATTTCGTTTCTTCCATTTGTCTTTTCGCAACCATTGAATCCCATTACGTTGTAAGAGAGCAGTTTAATACTCTCTTTAGGTACGTCTGAGGGTATCAGATGTATAGGGCAGAGCGTCCGGATGTCGCTGAAGCAGAGAATCAAGCCCGCCAATGAGAGTAGCGAAATCTTGAACTGTTCTACTCCCCACCAGAAAAACAGATAGAGCAGATTAGCTATCACAAAAAAGGGAAAGGTAAGCCCAATGGAGGAGAGAAGGGGATGGCTGACCGGATGCAGTCGGGGACTATAGGCCACAAGGAGCATTCCCCCTGTCAGCAGGAGGTTCCCAATACATAAAGTATATAGCAACAGTTTTCCTAACCATTTCATAGTTCTTTCACATTAGTTTTTATTCAATTCCCAGCGATGCTCACCTTATATAATATATAAGTAAGGGTTGATAAGTTGACCATAGGTTCCTCATCGTCCTGCTTACCTTAGTCACCGTATCTCTTTTATCTGCGGCTTGCATCAAAGAGTTTTCTTTTCTCTTCCGTTGTGAGGTTTTCATATCCCGACTTTTTGAGTTTGTCCAGGATACGGTCAATCTCCTCCTCATCCTCTCTCTTTCGGGCATTGTAGGCATAGTCGCTTTCGTGCTTTCCTCCGTGGATTATCCTCATTTTCGGTTTCCGTTTGCGTGGGCTGAAGAGCGATTCTATGCTGCCTATTATCCAGAGAATCCATCGAGTCAAGTCTCGTCCCTTCTCCAACGACCAGGCAAAGAACAGTCCTGTACATGCTCCACCGATGTGTGCGATGTGTCCACCCGCATTGTCCGATGTGATCAAGAGTAGGTCAATGCCCACAGCTATCCATGCCAGGTACTTCAGCTGCATCTCTCCGAGCAGGAAGAGCTGCACGCGGAAGTGAGGCATACGGTAGGCTGTGGCTGTCACGATAGCCAGCACTGCACCACTGGCTCCAAGCATGTAGGAGTGGTCCACCCATCCCTCAAAGTAGGGGAAGATGTTGTATGCTACGATGTAGGTCAGTGCGGCACCCAATCCGCCAAGGAGGTAGAGCCCCCGGAAATGGTTTGAGGAGTAGGCCTGCAAGAAAAGATTGCCGAAGCTGTAGAGCCACAGCATGTTGAAGAGCAGATGCAGTACACCACCGTGCATGAACATATAGGTAATCAATGCCCAAGGCTGCATGAGCAGCGTGGCTATTGAAGCCGGGACCTCAAAGAGATTGAAGAGCGGCAACAGGCTCTGGTTGAAGAGCCGCATTATCACCTCCGCCAGTTGGCAAACGATGAAGACCGCAACATTGATGTAGATAAACCGCATGCAGAGGTTGCCTCGCTGGTAACCTCCTTTCAAGTCATTAATGAGTGTAGAAGCCATTGTTTCTCTGTTTTTTTCTCCAATACAAGATGATGAGCAGACCAACCAGCATACCTCCCAAGTGGGCAAAGTGCGCCACATGGTCTGCCGGATTGTTGGACATTCCTAACATCAGTTCCAGGATAGCATATCCGATAACCATATATTTTGCCGGGATGGGGAAGGGCAAGGGGAAAATGTAGAGGGGCTGGTTGGGAGCCATCATGGCGAATGCCAGCAGGATACCATATACCGCACCCGAGGCACCTACTACTCCGCCGTTGATGATGAGGTTGAGTGTAGCCATCTGTGCATCCACATAGTTCATGTTCTGATTCAGTGCGTTGAGTCCCTCATTGAGCACCAGCTCCACTGCTTTCGGGTCCATGCCTTGTGTGATTATGGCATAATGTACGCCCGTTACTGCTTCCTGAATCAGTCCTGCGCCTACTCCGCACAGCAGGTAGTAGAAGAGGAATCGCTTCGGTCCCCACACCATCTCCAAAGCGCTACCGAACATATAGACGGCAAACATGTTGAAGAAGAGGTGAGAGAAGCTGCCATGCATAAACATATAGGTGAACAGTTGCGCCGCATTGAAGGAGTCGGAGAGCACAAAGTGCAGACCTAAATTGTCGCTCAATCGGACTCCATACCGTTCGCCCACGATAGTAGCCATGAACATCAGTACGTTGATGATGAGCAGATTTTTAATTATAGGGGTCAGATTCTTCATATAACGATATATTTGCGGCGAAGATACGAAAAATCTTGCTAAGGTAGGTACTTTCTGGATGTAAAAGTTTGTTTTTCACCTGCTAAGTGTAGAATCTCGTAGATTTTACCTACCTTTGTAGCCCCAATAGTGAATGAATAAACAGGTATAAGCTATGAATATAGAACAGAATTTGGTAGCATCGGTGCAGAGCGCGCTCCAGAGCCTCTACGGTCAGGAGGTTCCCGCCGCACAGGTGCAGTTGCAGAAAACGAAAAAGGAGTTTAAGGGACATCTTACCTTGGTCGTGTTTCCCTTCCTGCGCATGTCGCGCAAAGGTCCTGAGCAGACCGCTCAGGAGATTGGTGAATATTTGAAGGCCAACTCATCGGCCGTAGCCGATTATAATGTCATCAAGGGTTTCCTCAACATCACCATTGACTCTGCAGCTTGGCTGCAGCTTTTGGACGGCATCCGAGCTGACGAACAGTATGGATTGGTGAAGGCTGACGAACACTCACCTTTGGTGATGATTGAATACTCCTCTCCTAATACCAACAAGCCCCTCCACTTGGGGCATGTGCGGAACAATCTTCTCGGCAATGCTTTGGCCAACATCATCGCAGCCAACGGCAACCGTGTGGTGAAGACCAACATTGTCAACGACCGTGGCATCCACATCTGCAAGTCGATGCTCGCTTGGCTGAAGTATGGCAATGGAGAGACTCCCGAAAGTAGCGGAAAGAAGGGTGACCACCTTATCGGTGATTACTATGTGGCTTTTGACAAGCACTTCAAGGCCGAGGTGAAGGAGCTGATGGCGCAATATATGGCTCAAGGTATGGGTGAAGAGGAAGCCAAAGCCAAGGCAGAGGCTGAATCTCCGCTGATGAAAGAGGCACGTCAGATGCTGGTGAAGTGGGAGGCCGGTGATCCTGAGGTTCGTGCCCTTTGGGAGAAGATGAACGACTGGGTATATGCTGGATTTGACGAGACCTACAAGATGATGGGTGTGAGCTTCGACAAAATCTATTACGAGAGCAATACCTATCTTGAAGGCAAGAAGAAGGTATTGGAAGGACTGGAGAAGGGACTGTTCTACCGCAAAGAGGATGGTTCTGTATGGGCTGATCTCACCCCGCAGGGCCTCGACCACAAACTGTTGCTCAGAGCCGATGGCACCTCCGTTTATATGACACAGGATATCGGTACGGCTGAGCAGCGCTTCAGCGACTTCCCCATCGATAAGATGGTTTATGTAGTAGGCAACGAGCAGAATTACCACTTCCAGGTTCTCTCCATCCTGCTTGACCGTCTCGGATTTGAGTGGGGCAAGAGCCTCGTGCACTTCTCTTACGGCATGGTGGAACTGCCAGAAGGTAAGATGAAGAGCCGTGAGGGTACCGTGGTGGATGCCGATGACCTGATGGCCGAGATGATTGACACCGCCCGTGAAACGAGCAACGAACTGGGTAAATTGGACGGTCTGACCAAAGAGGAGGCCGAAGATATTGCCCGCATTGTAGGACTCGGTGCCTTGAAATATTTCATCCTAAAAGTGGATGCCCGCAAGAACATGACTTTCAATCCCAAGGAGAGCATCGACTTCAATGGCAATACCGGACCCTTTATCCAGTACACCTATGCCCGTATCCGTTCCGTGCTCCGCAAGGCAGCTGAGCAGGGCATTGAGGTACCCGCTACGCTCCATACCGGTATTGAACTGAGCGAGAAGGAGGAGGGGTTGATTCAGATGGTGGCAGACTTTGCAGCTATTGTTCGTCAGGCTGGTGCTGATTATCTGCCCAGTGTCATAGCCAACTATTGTTATGACCTCGTGAAGGAGTATAACCAGTTCTACCATGACTACAGCATCCTGCGTGAAGAGAATCCTGATGTGAAGGCTTTCCGTTTGGCACTCTCTCAGGAGGTGGCCAAGGTGGTACGACTCGGCATGGGACTTCTCGGTATCGAGGTTCCTGAACGTATGTAATATCCGCTCGATAGATGTCATATCGAACCTATCATAAACAAAGCCCGAATGGATTCTGATTTCCATTCGGGCTTAATCATATCTTTTCTAAGTGTTTGATTCCGTTTTACTTGCGGGTAAATTCGTTCCTTATTTGGTGCTCTTCTTGCGGGTACTGCTCTTGCGCATCGGTTTCTTCTCTCCTTCGGTGGCCTTCTTGTCCTCCTGAATCCTTACCAATTCCAAGCAAGAGGCCAGAGTCAGGTCTGCTGGGATTACATCCTTGGGAATCTTGTAGTTACTCCCCTTATAGGCGATGTAGGGACCGTATCGTCCGTTGAGGATTTCCAGTTCCGGTTCTTCTTCAAAACGCTTGATGTGGCGTTCTGCCTCAGCCTGTTGCTTCTCCTTGATGAGCTGGATAGCCTCTTCCAGGGTAATCAGCATCGGGTCGGTATCCTTGGGCAGGGAAACATAGAGTTTGTTGCAGTGGGCGTAGAGGCCGAAGCGTCCCATACCTACAGTGACGCTGTGTCCCTCGTAGCTGCCCAGTGTGCGTGGCAGTTGAAACAGTTCCAGCACCTCCTCAAGCGTGATGCTTTCGATGCTCTGACCCTGCTTCAGTGTGGCAAAGCGCGGCTTCTCCTCGTCGGTAGCCGTACCGATTTGAGCCACAGGGCCAAAACGTCCGATTTTCACTGATACCTGCTTCCCGCTTTTGGGGTCAGTACCTAGGATTCGTTCGCCCACTCTATGCTCACTCTTGCTCTGCATGGTATCCACTACTGAGGGGTGGAACTGGCTGTAGAACTGCTCCAGAATCTTCGTCCATTTCTCTTCCCCTTCTGCAATTTCGTCAAACTGCTTTTCCACACTGGCGGTGAAGTTATAATCCATGATGCCCGGGAAATATTCCGTCAGGAAGTCGTTCACTACGATGCCCGTGTCGGTCGGAATCAGTTTACCCTTCTCCGTGCCGGTCGATTCGGTGCGTATCTCTTCTGTCAGTTGATTCTCGCAAAGGGTCAGTACCTGATATTTACGTTCTTCACCGGGCTTTTCCCCTTTGACTACATACTCTCGCTGCTGTATCGTACTGATAGTAGGAGCGTAGGTAGAGGGGCGTCCAATGCCCAGTTCCTCCAGTTTATGCACCAGGCTGGCTTCCGTGTAGCGGGGAGGGTGCTGCGTAAAGCGCTCCATAGCTGTAATTTCCTCATAACCAAACTTTTGTCCTACTTTCAGAGGAGGCAACAGACTCTCTGTATCATTGGATGCCGAAGCATCGTCCTCATCGTGCGACTCCCGATAGACCCTCAGGAAACCATCGAACTTCACCACTTCACCTGAAGCAACAAAGAAGTCCGTCATTCCGCTGATGCTGATGCTCACCGTCGTCTTTTCCAGTTCGGCATCCGCCATTTGCGAAGCCAGGGTTCGCTTCCAGATCAGTTCATAGAGTCTCCGCTCCTGTTGTGTGCCCTCTATCTGCGGCTGGTCCATATAGGTGGGACGTATAGCTTCGTGTGCCTCCTGAGCTCCCTTTGTACGGGTAGCGAAGTGTCTTGGGTAGGCATACCGTTCGCCCATCATCCGAGTGATTGCCTCATGGCTGCTGTTGATGGCCAGTTCAGAGAGGTTCACCGAGTCGGTACGCATGTAGGTAATCCGTCCTGATTCGTAGAGATGCTGTGCCACCATCATGGTCTGTGCTACGCTGAAGCCCAGTTTGCGGGCCGCTTCCTGTTGCAGCGTAGATGTTGTGAAGGGAGCCGCCGGGCTCTTCTTGATGGGTCTCGTACTGATATCCTGTATGCAGAACGAGGCACCCTGACACTTTTTGAGAAATGCCTCTGCCTGTTCTTTCGTCTTGAAGCGTCGGTTCAGTTCCGCCCTCATCAGCGTCTGTTTCCCCTTTTCGTCTGAGACAGGAAAGAGTGCCGTCACGCGGAACGAAGCCTCACTCTTGAAGTGTTGCACCTCGCGTTCGCGCTCCACGATGAGCCTTACAGCCACCGACTGTACTCGTCCTGCAGAGAGTGCCGGCTTCACTTTTTTCCAGAGTACCGGTGAGAGTTCAAAGCCCACGATGCGGTCCAATACCCGTCTTGCCTGTTGCGCATCCACCAGATTCAGGTCTATCTGTCTCGGGTTCTCGATGGCATGCAGTATGGCCGTTTTGGTGATTTCATGGAAGACGATGCGTCTCGTCTGTTCCGGCTTCAGCTGTAACACTTCAAACAGGTGCCACGCAATAGCCTCTCCCTCGCGGTCCTCATCGGATGCGAGCCACACCATCGATGCGTTGGCTGCCTCCTCCTTGAGTTGGGCCACCAGTTTCTTCTTGTCGGCAGGCACTTCATATTGCGGAGCAAAGTGGTGCTCGACATCTATACTGAACTCTTTCTTCTTCAAATCGCGAATATGACCGTAACTTGAGAGCACTTTATAGCCCTTCCCCAAGAATTTTTCTATGGTTTTAGCTTTTGCCGGTGATTCGACGATGACAAGGTTATTCTGCATAATGATTCTGTTGTTTGTAACTGTCCCCCCCCAGTGGAGGAGGATTTGAGCGCAAAAGTAGGAAAAAAAGTTTGGCTCTACCTTATTATATAGGAGATTTTTTGCTTTATTTTCTCTTCCTTAGCCCATTGCCGGTTGCTTCACATTAATTTTCTCTTTTAAAAACGAAGGCTTACCCCTCCCATAACCTGTATGCCGAGTGCCGGTACGGCGGGGTAGCACATATAGCTTTGGTTGAGCAGATTGTGGCCTTCCACCCAGATGTCCAGACCGCTCCACACTTCGTTTAGCGTATAGTTGCCGCGCACCGAGAGGTTGCTCGCCTCCTTGTAGAGGGATTCGGTATAGGAGGTGTGGATGTAGCCTACGGACAACTTCAGATCCCGTAGGGGATTTGCGTCAATGCGGGCCTCCATCTCCAGTTCGGGTTGGAAGAGCGGATTCTCCAGCTGCTTGATTTCTTTCCAGTTGCGGTAACGGGCAGAGAGGTGGAATCCTATCAGTTGGCGGTAGGAGTAGTCAGCTGATGCTCCCACGTATAGGTTCTGCGTATTCACCCCTATGAGTTGGCATCGGAAGGGATAAGTGTCGGAGCTGAGTATGGAATTTCCCAGGTAGGGAGTAAGGTCATTTCTCAACCGCTGATAGCCTCCGTAGAGGTGCAGCTTGAAGTCAGCTGCCGGAGATCCTCTCCATCCGATCGATGCGTTCAGCTGCTCGTAGGTGGCATCCCATTGCGTATCACTTAATAGGGTATAGGGTGAGAGATACTCCAACCGCCGGAAGTCATTGGCTATGCGGCCACCCGTCACATGGGCATAGAGCAGATGGCTGCCCGTTGAATACTCGGCGCTCAGGTCCGGAGCCACCTGAAATTTCTTTCCAAAGCCGAAAGCTAGGTCTGTAAAGAGTCCTGCGCGGAGGTTCCATGCTCCATCGCTATAGCCGAATGTAGGGTTCAGTGTCACAGTGGTTTGGCTTTTGTAGCACTCTTTGGGGTAGATGTACTGGTTCACCTTTACTCCTACGCTCACCGTCTGCTTGGAAGAGATGGGAGCCCATGCCTCTCCAATTACCCGCAGGTGCGTCTCCTTGAGGGGTGTGTCCAGTGCATCGTTCTTGCGTCCGAAGAACTCCAATGCCACCTCACTGCGGTATTGTACCGTTCCTTCATACGCCTCTGAACTCTGGAGACCCAGTGTCAAACCTCCCTGCGTAAAACGCTGACGTCCAAACTTACCCGAAGGAAGTAGGGCGAAATTAGTTACTCCCAGCTTTCCGCCGACATGCAGTTCAGTGCTGTTGAACAGATGGGCATAATCCATGTGGGCCTCGGTGTGATAGGCATGTGAGTTCCATTCCGACACCCCTTGTGGGATGACACAAGCCTCCGGAAGGTCAAGAGTTCCCTTGTGGCCTTGGCTTGAGAGCGATAGCCCCAGCTGGTCGTGTTTCGAGAGCCGGAAACGGTAGGCTGCCATTGCCTTCAGGGCACCCAGTGATCCATAGCCCAGCTGAACTATTCCCGGTTGAGGTTGTCCCACCATCTCCTCCGCGCTGAAGGAGGGCATCAGTGCCGCCGGCATACGTGAAGCCGGATGCTTGGTTTCGTCATACTGCACCTTGCTGTGTGTGCCTGCCGGTGGAGTCACCTCAGGCAGCATATTGATTTTGGAGGCATCCATCACCTCCGGTATATATTCCTGTTCCACCACCACAGTACGGTTGAGTGTGGTGTCCTTGGGTTGTACGGTTTGTGCATGGCCCTGCAGAGTCACTGCCAGAGCGGATGCAACTATTGTGATATATTTCATTTTCAAATAATTATAGGTTTGCTTAATGGTCTGACGCCTTATTTCAGCGTCAGATAGCTGATGGTTGCTTTCTCAAGGCATTCCTTTAGGGATTAGCCTTCAGGCCTTTCAGTCTCTCGTTGATCATCGGCTGGATGTCATCCTCTACCGTATAGTTCTGCTGAAGGCTTAGCAGATATTGTCTGGCATCTGAAGGTTTGCCTGTAGCTACGTAGATGTCGGCCAGCAGTATAAAACTGCGTGCCAGCCAGTAGGCATGGGGAGTACTTTGGTCGATAAACTGCAGTACTTCTTGCTCGGCAGCGTCATACTGCTTGTCCCGATAGAGGAGTTCTGCCACCAGATACTTGGCTTGTGCTCCGTAGAGCGATCGTGTATCTCCTGCAATCTGTTTCAAGTCGCTCATGGCCAGGTCATTCTCTCCACTGTGCAGGTATGCTCTTGCTCGGAAAAAGAGTGCCTCCGTGCGCTGTTCAGGTTCCAGTTTGGCCTCACTCAGTAGCTGTGAAGCAGCAGTGATGGTCTCTTCATCCCTGTTGAGTTGCGTAGCCGATCGCAGAATCCCCACGGTAGCTAAGTGTTGCTGAGCTGGAGAGAGTGCTCCCGACTGCAGTAGCTGGTAGTCAGTCAGTGCATCGTTGTACATCTTCAGATTGAAGTGGGTAGCTGCTCTCAGTGCGATGGCCTCCTGAGCATAGGCATTGCCTGGGTATTGCATCAGCGGTTCAGAGTGAGCCAGTATCGCTTCGGTCTGCTGTTGTTCCGCTCCGATGAGGCAGAGGTAGTAGTGTGCCGGCAGCAGGAAAGCCCCTTGCGGGTACTGATTCAGGTATCGTTCTAGACTCTGTCTCGCTCCCTCCTTCTCTCCGCGCATATAGATACGTTCCGCTGCGATGTAGGTCAGTGAGTCCTGTTCATGCACATCCATCCGTGCTTGTCCCGGCAGTCGGTTTACCAGTTCCGCATACTCATTCACCCGGTCAGCATCCACATAGATACTCTTCAGGTCCCTCATGGCCAGTCTTGCCTCCTCTGTGCCAGGGTATTTGGTCACTACCTGCTTGTAGGCCTCGATGGCCCGTTGTGTATCTCCCTGCTGGTAGTAGAGCAGACCAATCTCAGCTCCCGCCTTGCAGTTGATGGGATGGTTGGGATAGCGCTTCAGCAGTTGTGTAAAGGTGGCGATAGCTTCAGTCTTCTGGTTCTGCTGCACCTGCGACCGTCCCTTTTCGTAGAGTGCGTGTGCGATGTAGGGCGACTGCGGATAGCGTTGTTGCAGCTGGTTGAGCAGTGCTACCTTCTCTCCATACCGTTTCTGTACTCCTGCCACCAGAGCCAGCTGATAGCAGGCATAGTCGCCCACCGCTGTACGCTGCTGTTCGGCCTGCAGGTAATAGACCTTTGCCTGTTCAAAGGCTCTAACCTGAAAAGCACAGTCGCCCAATCGGTTGTAGGCATCCGCCCTTGCCGTCAGGTTCTCTCCCTGTTCCAGGCTCAGGAACTTGCTGAACATCGGCTGTGCCTGGCTGTAGGCTTTGCGGTTGAAATAGATATATCCCAGATTGTAGTGAGTCAGTGCCAGTGTAGTGCCCCTTGTCTGCTGGTTGAGAGTCAGGTAGAGTTGGAAGTGGTTCAGAGCCCGCTCCATCTCCCCCTGCCGGTAGCAAGCCTCACCGCTCCAGTAGTGGGTGTCAGCCAGTGTCTGCCGGTTGCAGTTGCCCAGGGCGATGCTCTGGTTGAAGTACTGTTCTGCCATGTCGAACTGGGCATTGGCCATGGCCTGTGTACCGAGCTGGAAGAGGATACGTTGCTTCGCCTCCAGGATAGTGGCGCTGGGGCGGCTGATGCGGCTGATGGATTGTAGTGCCGCCTCGTAGTTGCGCGTATTCATATAGACCTCCACGATGTAATCGCTCACTCGGTCGGTATAGGGTGACTGTGGAAACTCATTGAGGAAATTTTCAAAGACCTTGACTGACTCACCGAAGGCCGAATAGGAGGTCTCATGCAGGCTAAGTGCGTAATTGTACGCTGCTTGCTCCTTGATTTTCATGTCGTTGCTCATCGCAGCTGCCTGTTCGAAGGCCATACGTGCTCTGGGCTTGTCCGAGGCCTGCAGGTAGCTCAGTCCCAGATGGAGGTAGGCATTCTGCGTCAGTGCATCTTCTGCCCCTTCCGTTACCCGCAGCAGGCTTTGTGCTGCTTCCGAGAAGACGCCACATTCATAGCAGGAGAGTCCCTGCATATAGAGCGCATCCCTCCTCGGGGACTCTCCGCATTGCTCTGCATAGCGTTTAAAGTCCTCCCGTGCAGCAATATAGTTTCCTCTGCTGTATCTGGCCGTACCCCTTACGCGGTACATCTGTGGTGCCTCCTTCTCTTCACTGTGGCTTTTCAGGTAAGCTTCCGCCAGTTCTTCCGCCTCCTTCCACTCCTGATGGATTATATGGATTTCCGCTAAGTAGCAGGATGCCTTTACGCCATATTTGTGGCTCCCTTTGAGACTTTCAAATCCTTTGGTTGCTTCTGTATAGCGCTGTCTTGCGTAGTGGATATAAGCCAGATAGTAGCTGGCATCCTCTGCGTAGCGCGGTGTGGTATTCAGCAGCGTCTCCATCCAGATAGCCGCTTTCTCCATCTCGCCTGTTTTGAGCATACTGAGTGCCATGCGGTAGGTCATATCTTCCCGCTCCTCATTGGCCAGCAGGTCCACCCGTGCGGATTCAAACTGCTCCAATGCCTTTTCGTATGCCTCTTGTTCGAAGTAGGCTGATCCAATTAGTGCATAGACACGGTGGGCATGCGGAGTGTCGGGAAAGTCAACCAGAAAGCCGAGGAGCTTCTCTATCCGCTCCTCATCGTTCATCTCGTAGGCAGAGCAGGCGAGCATATAGGCCGCCTCCTGACGATAGTCCGCTTCAGCTGCCCCTTTGCGGTAACCGGCGAGTGCCCTTTCTGTCTGGCTCTGTTTGAGGAACTCCTTCAGCGGAGTTATGGCCGCTCCATAAGCCTTCTGGTGGTAGAGTTCACTTCCCTGTTGGTAGAGCCGGTATGGCGACGATTCGCCGTTCAATGCCTGTGCAAAGGCTACCAGTGGAGTCATGCAGATGGAGGCAAGTAGGATTCGTTTCGTTCGACGTATCATGATTGTAAAAGACAATTTATTAGTTAAAGTTAGAAAACTGATTCACTGACAGCATGATAGGGGGATGCGAGGAACTGTGCTACCCCTTTGCTGATGGAGCCCAATCCGAAAAGGTCAGGTTGCACTTTGTCGAGGGGAAGGAAGAACAGTTCTGCCGCATCATCCATGGCATGTAGTCCTTGGGTATCGGTCACTGTGCAGAGGAAGAAGAGGTCCACTGTATGCACACAGAATCCCGAGTACATGTAGAGGTTGGGCAGAGAGAAGAGAAATTTGGTGGTTGTCACCGTCAGTCCTGTCTCTTCTTTCACCTCGCGGATTACTCCCTCTTCCGCTGTTTCGTGCATATCTACAAAGCCACCCGGGAGGTCCAATGTGCCTTTAGCTGGTTCTTTGGCTCTTCGGGTCACCAGCAGTTCTCCCTTTTCGTTGAAGATGAGCGCTACGGTGGCAGCCGCAGGATTGAAGTAGTAGGTAAATCCGCAGGCATGGCAATACTTTGACTTTTCGTCATTCACGGCAAAGCGGTCCGAACCGCATCGCGGGCAGTATCTGAATTGGTCAAGAGGATGTTCCATATTTCGTCAGGTTTTATGTTCCATTCATTCGCATTAGCTTGATAATCTTTTTCTTACTCTTCATTTTTGCAGCATTGGACCTCTTTGAGAGTGTCAGGTCTCAGGCTGAACTCGCATCCACAGTAGAGTTGGTTGTAGAATCCGTACTCTTTGAGAAGCTGGTTGCGTCGTTCCTGCAATCCTCCTTTTCTCCAGTTCTGTTCCCAGAAGCAAGTGCCAGAATGCTGTTCCGCTGACTTCCTTCCAGCCTCATTAATCTGTTCCAGACTTTTCCATCTTGATGAAGCTAGTGTGGTGGTAAAGAGCGCAAATCCATGTTCAGCGGCATATCGGGCCGTTTCTGCCATTCGCAGCGAGAAACATTTCAGGCATCGTTTGCCCCTTTCCGGTTCCTTCTCCATCCCCTTTATCTCTTGAAGCCATCTCTCGTGGTCGTATTCAGCTTCCACCAGTTCCAGTCCCTTCTCTCGGGCAAATCGCATCGCCTCGTTTTTTCGGATTTCATACTCTTCGCGCGGGTAGATATTGGGGTTACAGTAGAAAAGAGTGGGTGTGATACCATTCTCCAACAGACATTCAATGATGGCTGTGGAGCATGGTGCACAGCAGGCGTGGAGCAGCAGTCGCTTTTCGGGGAGGGGAGGAGAGAGTGTGAGCATTTGTCGAAGGTGAGTGGAAAAGATAGAGGGCGTGCGAAACGGTATTCCGTTCCGTCACACCCTCCCCAAGGTTATGGATAAAACCAACCTGAAAATGTAAGATGCGAGGTTGGCCTTGTTAAACGATTACGCGTCAATGTTGGCGTAGGTGGCGTTCTTCTCAATGAATTCACGTCTAGGCGCCACATCTTCACCCATCAACATGGAGAAGATATAGTCTGCTTCCGCTGCATTTTCCAGATGCACCTGTTTCAGCATACGGTTTTCCGGGTTCATGGTTGTTTCCCACAGTTGTTCAGGGTTCATCTCACCCAGACCTTTGTAGCGTTGGGTATGTATGGCATTCTCTGAGCCGCCGCCGTAGGTATCGATAAACCGTTGTCGCTGCTGGTCGGTCCAGCAGTACTCCTTGACCTTACCTTTGGTACAGAGGTAGAGGGGTGGGGTAGCGATGTAGAGATATCCATTTTGGATGACCTGTGGAAAATATCTGAAGAAGAGAGTCATAATCAGAGTGTCGATGTGCGAACCATCGACATCGGCATCGGTCATGATAATCACCTTCTTATAGCGCAGCTTGTCGATGTTGGCCTCCTTGCTGTCCTCACTGTCCACGCCGAAGCGTATGCCCAGTGCCTGAATGATGTTGTTCACCTCTTCGCTTTCGAATGCTTTGTGCCACATCGCCTTTTCTACATTCAGGATTTTGCCTCGCAGCGGCAGGATAGCCTGGAAGGTGCGGTTTCGTCCCTGCTTGGCAGATCCGCCTGCCGAATCACCCTCCACGAGGAAAAGTTCGCATTCTTCTGGATCCTTGCTTGAGCAGTCTGCCAGTTTGCCCGGCATACCTCCTCCGCTCATGGGCGACTTACGCTGCACCGATTCGCGAGCTTTGCGGGCAGCCACACGTGCCGTTGCTGCCAGCAACACCTTGTCCACGATGAGCTTTGCCTCTTTGGGATGCTCCTCCAAGTAGTAGGCAAGTGCCTCTCCCACAGCCTGATTTACTGCACCGCTCACCTCACTGTTGCCCAGTTTGGTCTTTGTCTGTCCCTCAAATTGAGGTTCTGCCACTTTGACGGAGATTACAGCGATGAGTCCTTCGCGGAAGTCCTCGCCCGACACCTCCACTTTGGCCTTTTCCAGTGCCTTGGCACAGTTCTCGTCAGCATATTTCTTCAGTACGCGTGTCAGTGCCATGCGGAATCCCGTTTCGTGCGTACCGCCTTCCTTAGTGTTGATGTTGTTTACGTAGGAGTGTAGATTCTCGCGGTAGCCCGTGTTGTACATGATGGCGCATTCGATGGGCACACCGTTCTTTTCCGTATTGAGGTAGATGACATCATCTACCAGCGGAGTATTGTTGCTGTTGAGGAATCTCACGAACTCCTTCACACCCTCTTCGCTGTGGAACGATTCCGTCTTCACGTTGCCCTCTTCATCTTTTTCGCGGAGGTCGGTCAGGGTGATTTGAATGCCCTTGTTGAGGTATGCCAGTTCGCGCAGTCTTGCCTGCAAGGTAGAATATTTGTAAACCGTAGTAGTAAAGATGCTTCCGTCGGGCCAGAAGGTCTGCTTCGTTCCGGTAAATCCCTGGTCACAGGTACCGATTTCCTTTACGGGATAGAGCGGTTTGCCGCAGCTGTACTCCTGCTGGTAGATTTTCCCGTTTCGGAATACCTGGGTTGTCATATGGGTAGAGAGTGCGTTCACGCAGGAGACACCTACGCCATGCAGACCGCCTGATACTTTGTAGGAGCCCTTATCAAACTTACCACCGGCGTGCAGTACCGTCATGACCACCTCTAGTGCCGATTTTTTCTCTTTGGCATGGAAATCCACTGGGATACCACGCCCATTGTCCTGTACGGTAATGCTATTGTCTTCGTTGATGAACACCTCAATATGGTCGCAGAATCCAGCCATTGCTTCATCAATAGAGTTGTCCACCACCTCATATACCAGGTGGTGCAGACCATTCTCACTGATGTCTCCGATGTACATGGCCGGTCTTTTTCGCACCGCTTCCAGTCCTTCAAGGACTTGGATATTGCTTGCGGAGTAGTTGTTTTCGCCTACTTTTTTTTCTTCTTCAGTCATAATATAAAGCTTATGGTTCCCAGTTTTCCCCTTCCTGTGTCGCTTTTGGGCGCAGAAAAAACAGCGGTAAGGGTATGGCTGTAAAAATCAGAGCAAAAGTAGTGAAAATAGTTGGAACTTTGTGCAAAATCATTGATTTTTTGGCTTCTTTGCTCTTTTTAGCACCGGTATGAGAGATAGATTGATACAACAAAGGCCGAACTACTTTCGCAGCTCGGCCTTGCTTATTTCCTTTCACCCAACTATCTGAGTTTTCTTCCCGTTTCTTTGTTGCGGGGCTATTATCCCAACTTGTTGATGTGGAGAGCCAACTTAGACTTCAAGTTGTTAGCCTTGTTCTTGTGAATGATATTCACCTTAGCCAACTTATCCAGCAACTTCGTTACTTTGGGAAGCATAGCTACAGCTTCTTCCTTTACAGTGGTAGCACGAAGTTTACGCACAGCATTTCTCATGGTCTTGCCATAATATCTGTTGTGAAGTCTTCTCTTCTCGTCTTGTCTGATTCTTTTCAGTGATGATTTATGATTTGCCATCTCGACTAATCTTTAATTTTTTTGTTATTATTAGTAGCCTCTGGGGGAATCGAACCCCCCTTTCAAGAATGAAAATCTTGCGTCCTAACCGATAGACGAAGAGGCCAACGTTTGTTGAACGTTTCCGTCCTATGAAGCGTTTTAGCTTCGTTTGCGGATGCAAAGGTAGAAACTATTTTTGAATTGACAAATCTTTGGAAAGAAAAAATATTCAAAAAAATGATGATGTTTGTATTGAGTAATTTGTAAATGTCTGATAAATAGTAAGATATGTGTATTTAAGGACTCTCTTTTATTGCTATTAAAAAATGTAAATTGTAGCTTGCTATAAAATAGTTGGTTTTTTTTGTGCCCAAATTGCTGAATTTTGGTTAGTTTTGGGGACTGAAAAAACTACCGTCTATGTGGCAGAATACAGAAGGAATCGTGTTGCGCACCGTGAAGTGTGCGGGAGGCAGTGTGATATTGGATGTCTATACCGCTTTGCGCGGCCGTGCGCAGTACAGTATAGGTAAGGGGAGTCGTACCCGTACGTGCAGGGGAGCAGCGAATATGCCACTCTCCTTGATAGAGCTTGAGGCCGATGTCCGTCCGCATACCTCCGTTCAGCGACTTAAGGAGTTGAAGCTCTGCTACTCACCGCTCGATTACCCCTTCCACCCCGTCAAGTGTGCCGTAGCCATCTTTATCAGTGAGTTGCTAGTACGTGTTCTCAAAGAGGAAGAGCCTAATCCAGCCCTTTACGCCTTTTTGCGGGAGAGCATATTTGTGTTGGACCATTGTCAGCGCGGTATGGCCAATTTTCACCTTGCTTTCATGCTCCGTTTGGCCCGATACCTCGGTATCTTCCCCAACCTCCTAGGGTATGTGCCAGGAGCCCTTTTCAGTCTCTCTGAGGCTGAGTATCTTTCACCGCAGGGCTCCGATCAGGTAGGCTGTCTGCCGGCCGATGAGTCCCGCTGGCTGCCCCTGCTCTCCCGTATGCACTATCAGAACATGCACCGTTTTGTGATGAATCGCGATCAGCGCAATCGCTGTCTTTCTCTGATGATGGATTATTACCACCACCATCTGCCTGGCATGGGTACAGTCCGCTCCGTGGAGGTGCTGCAGCAGCTCTTTGTTTGAGCAGTGATAGGGACAATTGTTAATTAATATTGAATGATTAGCTGCGGAAGAGGAATCACTGCAAAAACTACTGTAACTATTGTAACGCTTGTGTCAATTTATCATTGACTGTGGAAAATGGAAACTGGTAAGATTTAACCGTAATCACTGAAATATCTGTAACACTTATGTATAATAATAAAAGAGGGCGCATCTCTCTTCGTTGATGTACCCTCCTTCGGTTGTGTTACTGCGGCCTTATCCCAGCAGTTCCTTTACTTTGGCAGAGATGGCTCTTCCTTCAGCCTTTCCGGCCAGTTGTTTGGAAGCTACTCCCATCACCTTACCCATATCCTTGGGCCCTGCGGCACCTACCTGTGCGATAATCTCCTTCAGTACAGCCTCCAGTTCTTCAGCGGAGAGCTGCTTAGGCAGGTAGTTCTCCATCACCTTCACCTGTGCCAATTCAGCTTCGGCCAGGTCGAGACGTCCCTGCTGCACATAAATGTCAGCCGCATCGCGACCCTGTTTCACCAATTTGGCAATCAGCTTGGTGGCCGTCTCATCGGTCAGAGTGTCGTTGGCACCCGGAGCCGTCTTTGCTTCGAGGAATACTTTCTTGACGTTTCTCAAGGTCTCAAGAGCCACGCGGTCCTTTGCCTTCATGGCATTCTTGATATCTTCACTTACTTTTTCAAATAAATCCATGTCCTTTATGTTTATGGTTTATGTTATACCTATTTATATATATGTTTATTCAAAGGAGATAACTCCCGGGTTTTCGTCGCTTTGCTGCTGCTCCGTAGCTTCGGTACTGTTAGCTTTCAGTTCCTCCATTTTCTCTGCATCATCCAACGCCTTGTGCTTGAGGTTGGCCAGTGACGCCTTGTCGCGC
>CAMGIP010000037.1 GCA_946056155.1 uncultured Mediterranea sp.
TCTTATTATTAATCGGAGAATTATTCGTACCTTTGTCGCCCGAATAAATAGACGAGACATTGGGAAAGTTTGATACATATAAGATAGACCTGAAAGGTATGACCGAAAGCTCTGCAGATTATGAGTTCGTTTTGGACAATGCCTTCTTTGCCTATATCGACAGTCCTGAACTGCAAAAGGGTAAGGTGCAGGTGAAGCTCCACGTGAGAAAGACGGCTCAGGCCTTTGAGTTGTCTTTTCACTCTGAGGGTGAGGTCGTGGTGCTCTGCGACCGCTGTCTGGATGAGATGGAACAGGAGATCAGCTCTGATGACAAGATCCTGGTGAAGTTCGGTCCCGAGTATGCTGACGAGGGTGATAACCTGATTGTAGTGCCTGAGGATGAGGGTACCATCAATGTGGCGTGGATTATGTACGAATTCATCGCGCTTGCCATCCCAATGAAGCATGTGCATGCACCGGGCAAGTGCAACAAGGCCATGAGCGGAAACCTGAATAAATATCTGCGAAGAGCCGGAGACGAAGATGCGGAGGAAGAAGAGGATGGTTCAATGGAGCAGACACCCGATGATGCGGAGGAGACGCCCATTGATCCGAGATGGAATGAATTAAAGAGATTACTATAACAATTAAACATTAACTAAAATGGCACATCCTAAGAGAAGACAGTCAAACACTAGAACTGCAAAGAGAAGAACGCATGACAAAGCAGTGGCTCCTACCCTGGCAATTTGCCCCAACTGCGGTGAGTGGCATGTATATCATACCGTATGTGGCGCTTGTGGCTACTACAGAGGTAAATTGGCAATAGCTAAAGAAGCTGCTGTTTAATTCTGGGTATTCTTCAACGATTTCGAATACCTGTTGCAGAGAGTCTAAAAAGATTTGCGGGGAGCCTCTAAAGGCTGCTACAGACCTTTTTAGACTGTTTCTGTTTAGGTATAGTTTCTTATCACGCACACTTTAATGGAAAAAATAAATGCAGTAATCACAGGAGTCGGAGGATATGTTCCCGATTATATCTTGACCAACGAGGAGTTGTCGAGAATGGTAGATACCAACGATGAATGGATTATGACTCGTATCGGAGTGAAGGAGAGACGTATCCTCAACGAAGAAGGTTTGGGTACCTCCTACATGGCGCGTAAAGCGGCCAAGCAGTTGATGCAACGTACTGGTGCTGACCCCAACGATATCGACCTGGTTATCGTTGCTACCTCTACTCCTGACTATCACTTCCCCTCCATCGCCTCGATTCTTTGTGACAAGCTGGGCCTCAAGAATGCCTTTGCTTACGACATGATGGCGGCTTGCAGCGGATTCCTCTACCTGATGGAGACCGCGGCCAACTTCATCCGCTCGGGACGATACAAGAAAATCATTATTGTCGGTGCCGACAAAATGTCTTCGGCTACCGACTACTCTGACCGCTCAACCTGCCCCATCTTCGGTGATGGTGCTGCGGCATTCATGATGGAGCCTACTACGGAAGATGTAGGTGTGATGGATGCCTACCTGCGTACCGATGGTAAGGGTCTGCCTTTCCTTCATATGAAGGCCGGTGGTTCGGTTTGTCCTCCCTCGTATTTCACTATCGATAACCGTATGCACTACGTCTATCAGGAGGGTCGTACGGTATTCAAATATGCCGTGTCCAACATGTCGGATGCTTGCGTGAAGATTGCTGAGCGCAACCAACTGAATAAAGACAACATCGACTGGGTGATTCCCCATCAGGCTAACATGCGCATCATCGACGCTGTGGCTCATCGGTTGGAGGTGCCCCACGAGAAGGTGATGATCAACATCGAACGGTATGGTAACACCAGTGCAGGTACTCTTCCCCTTTGCATCTGGGACTTTGAAGAGAAACTCAAGAAGGGCGACAACCTGATATTTACAGCCTTCGGTGCCGGATTTACCTGGGGCGCTGTCTATGTGAAGTGGGGATATGACGGGAAGAAGCGGTAACCGATCGACAAGGTAACCCCGATGAATATAATAGAAAACGCATCTTATTGAAACATATTCGATGCGTTTTTTTCATCATTGGATGAAGGATAAACGTATTAGATGATTATGCATAAAGCCGGTTTTGTGAATATTGTAGGTAACCCCAACGTGGGTAAATCTACCTTGATGAATGCCCTTGTGGGGGAGCGGATTTCCATCGCTACCTTCAAGGCACAGACTACCCGACACCGTATCATGGGCATCTACAATACTGAGGAGATGCAGATTGTGTTTTCAGACACACCGGGAGTCCTGAAGCCTACATATAAGTTGCAGGAGTCGATGTTGAACTTCTCTACCTCTGCTCTCGTGGATGCTGACGTGTTGCTCTATGTGACGGATGTGGTGGAAACACCGGACAAACATAGCGATTTCGTGGAGAAGGTGGCGGCAATGAATGAACCGGTGTTGCTGCTCATCAATAAAATAGATCTGAGCAATCAGAAGGATTTGGAAAAACTGGTGACGGACTGGCACGAACTGCTGCCGAAGGCGGAGATTATTCCCATCTCGGCTGCCAATCGGTTCAACCTGGAATATGTGATGAAACGCATCAAGGAGCTGTTGCCGGAATCACCCCCTTATTTTGACAAAGACCAATGGACTGACAAACCGGCCAGATTCTTTGTTACAGAGATTATCCGAGAGAAGATATTGCTCTACTATGACAAGGAGATTCCCTATTCGGTGGAGGTTGTCGTGGAACAGTTCAAGGAGGACAACAAGCGGATTCATATCCACGCGGTGATTTATGTGGAGCGTGAGTCACAGAAGGGTATTATCATCGGCAAACAGGGAAGGGCACTCAAAAAGGTGGCCTCAGAGGCACGGAGAGATCTAGAGAAATTCTTTGGTAAGAGCATCTTCCTCGAGACCTTTGTCAAGGTGGATAAGGATTGGAGAAGCTCGGACAAGGAACTGAAAAATTTTGGTTACCAACTGGAATGACCGGGGTACAAATAGTAATGTGAATCATACGACTGGGACAGTCGAATATATAAAGGAGAAAAAGGAATAACGTATGGGAAATTTAGTCGCTATTGTGGGGCGCCCCAATGTGGGGAAGTCCACCTTGTTTAACCGTCTGACGCAGACCCGTCAGGCGATTGTGAACGAACAGGCCGGAACTACCCGCGACCGGCAGTATGGCAAGGCCGAATGGCTGGGACGCGAATTCTCCGTGGTGGATACCGGCGGATGGGTGGTGAATTCGGACGATGTTTTTGAAGAAGAGATTCGCAAACAGGTGCTCATGGCTGTGGATGAAGCGGACGTGATTTTGTTTGTAGTGGATGTAATGAACGGGGTGACCGACCTGGATATGCAGGTGGCCTCCATCTTGCGCCGAACCGTCAAGCCGGTGTTGCTGGTGGCAAACAAGACGGATAACAATGAACTGCGCTACAATGCTCCCGAGTTCTACTCTCTGGGATTGGGCGACCCGCATTGTATCTCTGCTGCTACTGGTAGCGGTACAGGTGATTTCCTGGATCTGCTCATCAGCAAGTTTACCAAGAAAGTGGAGGAGGAGGCAGATGAGGATATTCCCCGGTTTGCCGTGGTGGGACGACCCAATGCCGGCAAGTCGTCGCTGGTCAATGCGCTCATAGGGGAGGACAGGAATATCGTGACCGATATTGCCGGAACTACCCGTGACTCTATCTATACCCGATACAACAAGTTTGGCTTCGATTTCTACCTGGTGGATACGGCCGGTATCCGCAAGAAGAATAAGGTGAGCGAGGATTTGGAGTACTACTCAGTCATCCGTTCCATCCGCTCGATAGAAAATGCCGATGTTTGTATCCTGATGTTGGATGCCACAAGGGGTATTGAGAGCCAGGACCTGAACATCTTCTCGCTGATCCAGAAGAATGCCAAGGGTATAGTGGTAGTGGTAAACAAGTGGGACCTGGTTCAGGACAAGACCGTGAAGGTCATGAATACCTTTGAGAATGCTATCCGTGACCGTCTGGCTCCATTCGTGGATTTCCCCATCATCTTTGCTTCTGCGCTGACCAAGCAGCGTATTCTCAAGGTGCTGGAGGAGGCACGTGATGTCTATCGCAACCGTCATACGCGCATCCCTACCGCCAGGCTGAACGAGGAGATGCTTCCGCTGATTGAGGCTTATCCGCCTCCCTCGACCAAGGGCAAATACATCAAAATCAAATATGTGACTCAGTTGCCCAATACACAGGTGCCTTCGTTTGTCTATTTTGCCAATCTTCCTCAGTATGTCAAGGAGCCCTACCGTCGCTTCCTGGAGAATAAGATGAGAGAGAAGTGGAGCCTGAAGGGTACACCTATTAATATATATATCCGTCAGAAATAAACAGTGTCTGATATGGCCCAGGTTTTGCAGCTTTGTGACCTGGTGTCTGTCGGCAAGAGACATGATTTAAAAAACCGCAGCGGACCGTATCACCTCTTTTTTTGGAGCGATATGGTCCGCTGTCTGTTTTTTCACCCTCATCCCCTCTTTTTTTCTTTCTTTGTTCTTTTCATCTTTCTCCTCATTTCCTTCACCCCGGTTTCTTTTCGCTTGATATTCGTAGCTTACTTGCTATCCTTTCTGCACTTCCGCCTCTTTTACCTTTCTGAATAAATCAGAGGCGAAGACGAAGTTGTTGAGACGTTCGTTGGTGGAGGTGAAGATCTCTTCTTTGGTTCCTTCCCACTCCTTATGCCCCTGGTAGATGTAGATAATCTTTTCGCCGATGCCCATCACGGAGTTCATATCGTGGGTGTTGATGAGGGTAGTCATGTTGTACTCACGGGTAATGTCTTGGATGAGTTGGTCGATGACCAGCGAAGTTTTGGGGTCCAGTCCTGAGTTGGGCTCATCACAGAAGAGATACTGGGGATTGAGTGCGATGGCCCGCGCAATAGCCACACGCTTCTGCATACCTCCGCTAATCTCGCCGGGGTATTTGTCTTTGGCCTCAGTCAGATTGACACGCTCCAGACAGAACATGGCTCTGCGGGTACGGTCGCGCAGGGTGTCGTTGCTGAACATATTCAGGGGAAACATCACGTTGTCCAGCACGGTCATCGAGTCAAAGAGGGCAGCGCTCTGGAAAATCATGCCCATTTCGCGCCGCAATGCTTTCTTCTCCTTCTTGCCCATGGCGAGGAAGTCGCGGTTGTCGTAAAGCAGTTCGCCTTTTTCGGGGGTGAGCAGTCCCACGATACATTTCATCAGCACAGTCTTTCCTGATCCGCTCTGTCCGATAATCAGGTTGGTCTTGCCGTTTTCGAAGGTCGCATTGATTTGTGTCAGAACCTCCTTGTCTTCAAATGACTTGCATAATCCTTTCAGTTCTATCATGCCATCAAGAGTTGAGTGAGTACTAAATCAGAGAAAAGGATGAGCACGCTGCTGCAGACCACCGAATCGGTGGAGGCCTTGCCCACCTCTATGGAGCCACCTTCGACCGTGTAGCCAAAGAAGGCTGACACGCTGGAGATGATGAAGGCAAAAAAGAGCGACTTGATAATGCCCGACCAGATGAACCACTCCACGAACATGTACTGAAGACCATACTCCAGATCCACGGCCGACATGATACCGCCAAACCAGCAGGTACAGAAAGCACCGATGATGCCGGCTCCGATACTGAAGGTCACCATCAACGGTATGGTCGTGACCATCGCTGCTATCTTAGGCAGAATGAGGTAGTTGGCCGAATTCACACCCATGATCTCCAAGGCATCAATCTGCTGTGTCACACGCATACTGCCCAGCTCAGAGGCGATGTTGGAACCGACTTTACCCGCCAGGATAAGGCTCATGATGGAGGATGAAAACTCCAGAAGCATGATCTCACGGGTGACGTATCCCACTGTCCAGCGTGGCATGAACGGACTTTGGATGTTCAACTTGATCTGTATGGTGATAACGGCTCCTATGAAGAAGGAAATCAGCAATACGATACCTATGGAGTTCACTCCAAGTTTCTCTATCTCTTCTATATATTGCCGGAAAAACATACGCATGCGCTCAGGGCGTGAGAAGACCCGGCTCATGAGCATCAGGTATTTTCCAAACGTTTTCAAGGGTTTTGTAAACATAATCAGTAACAATTTGCGTGCAAATGTACATCATTTCAGCTTATTTTGCTACTTTTGCACCGATGAACTTGATGCCGGTTGCTCAACTTTAACAGAAAGTTGACGGGAAATAAGCCCGACAGCTGAGGTATCAGAATTATAGGACAATCAATATGGAAGAACAGAATATCATGCTCCGAACGGAGGACTTGGTGAAGAAGTATGGCAAACGTACGGTAGTGAGTCACGTGTCGTTTGATGTGAAGCAGGGCGAGATTGTAGGATTGCTCGGTCCTAATGGCGCGGGCAAGACCACCTCTTTCTATATGACTGTGGGGCTGGTGACGGCCAATGCCGGCCATATCTTTCTCGGTGATCTGGAGATTACCGGTTACCCCGTCTATAAGAGAGCGCAGAATGGCATTGCCTATCTGGCACAGGAGCCGTCGGTATTCCGTCAGATGAGTGTGGAGGACAATATCGCATCGGTGCTGGAGATGACGGGCAAGCCGCTGGACTATCAGAAGGATAAGCTGGAGAGCCTCATTGCCGAGTTCCGTCTGCAGAAGGTGCGAAAGAACAAGGGTAACCAACTCTCAGGAGGTGAACGCCGACGCACAGAGATAGCCCGATGCTTGGCCATTGACCCCAAGTTTATCATGCTTGACGAACCCTTTGCCGGTGTTGACCCCATCGCAGTAGAGGATATCCAGAAGATTGTCTGGGACCTGAAGAAAAAGAATATCGGTATCCTCATCACCGACCATAATGTGCAGGAGACGCTGAGCATTACCAACAGAGCCTATCTGCTCTTTGAGGGAAAAATTCTCTTCCAGGGTACTCCCGAGGAGCTGGCTGAGAACCAGATAGTCCGGGAGAAATACCTCGGCAGCAACTTTGTGCTACGCAGAAAGGACTTTATGGTATAACAACCGAAAAAAGGAGCGTATCAAGGGTAGGAGAGGGGCGTTAGTAAGAAATAACGTGCTATTTTTTTGATAATTGAAAGAATAACACTAATTTTGCACGCTCATTTTGGAGAATGGAAAAATCAAAGTAAAAATCAAATAAATAATTTGTAGGAATGAACGTTTCATTACAAAACATGGACAAGGTAAGCGCATTGCTTACCGTAAAACTGGAGAAGGCTGACTACCAGGAGAAGGTTGACAAGGCCTTGAAAACTCTTCGTCATAAAGTACAGATGCCCGGTTTCCGTCCCGGTATGGTACCCGCAGGTATGGTGAAGAAAATGTATGGAAAATCTGTACTGGCTGAAGAGGTGGACAAGCTCCTTCAGGATGCCGTATATAACTATATTAAAGAGAACAACGTGCAGATCATCGGACAGCCGCTGCCTAATGAGGACAAGCAGCAGCCTGTTGATTTCGACACCATGGAGGAGTTTGAATTCCTCTTTGATGTGGCTCTCTCTCCCGAATTTGATTTCACCTTGGGCAAGGAGGATGTACTACCTTACTATAACATCGAGGTAAGCGACGAAATGGTGGAGCAGCGCGTCAAGATGTACGCTTCACGTAACGGCAAGTACGAGACCGTTGAAGAGTACGCTGATGGTGACATGATCAAGGGTATCCTGGCTGAACTTGATGAGAACGGCAACGTGAAAGAGGGTGGCATCCAGGTGGAAGGTGCTGTGATGATGCCTCAGGCTATGAAGAATGATGACCAGAAGGCTATCTTCAACAATGCCAAGGTGAATGACGTATTGGTGTTCAACCCTGCTACCGCTTGGGACAACAACACGGCTGAACTCTCTTCTCTGCTGAAGATTGACAAGGAGGCTGCCGAGCAGATGAAGTCTAACTTCAGCTATCAGGTGAACGAAATCACCCGCTATGTGCCCGGTGAACTCAATCAGGAGGTCTTTGACAGCGTGCTGGGCAAAGACGTGGTTTCTACCGAAGAGGAGTTCCGTGCCAAGCTGAAAGAGGCGCTGGCTGCTCAGATGACACCGAACAGCGACTACAAGCTCTTGGTGGACCTGAAAGAGAAACTGATGGAGAAGGTGGGCAAGCTGGAGTTTGCTGAAGCTATCATCAAACGACTGATGAAGGTCAACACTCCCTCTCGTACGGATGAGGATATCGACAAGAATTTCGAAGAGAGCATGAAGGCACTGACCTGGCAGCTCATCAGCATGAAGTTTGCTGACCGCTATGAAATCAAAATTGAAGATGGCGACATCAAGGCGGGTGCAAACAACTTCATCCGCGAGCAGTTTGCCCAGTATGGTATGGTCAACTTTCCCGAGGAGCTGGTTAACTCTTACGCTCAGGAGCTGTTGAAGAACAAGGAGAAGATTGATGAAGTGGCTGATAGAGTCATGCAGGAAAAGATCACAGCCAAGACCAAGGAACTGGTGACGCTGGAAGAGAAGAGCGTGAGTCTGGAGGAATTCAACAAGATGTTCCAATAATCCCTACAGCTCGCTCTACAGAGAAGCAATAAGTACTCATTATAGAAAGACACAGGGCTTTAGTTATCTAAAACTCTGTGTTTTTTTTGTTGCTCACAGTTCTTTTTTGTTTCTTTGCACCCGAATATGAGAGAATGTATTACTAACAAACAAAATGATTAACGAAATGGACGATTTTAGAAAATATGCCACAAAGCATCTCGGGATGAACAGCTTGGTACTGGATGACGTCATCAAGTCACAGTCGGGCTATATGAATCCCTATATCCTGGAAGAACGTCAGCTTAATGTTACCCAGCTGGATGTCTTCTCGAGGCTGATGATGGACCGCATCATCTTCCTTGGCACTGCTATCGACGACTATACTGCCAATACGCTGCAGGCCCAGCTGCTCTATCTCGACTCCGTAGATCCGGGCAAGGATATCTCTATCTATATCAATTCACCCGGCGGATCGGTCAGCGCTGGTCTGGGTATCTACGATACGATGCAGTATATCACCAGCGATGTAGCTACCATCTGTACAGGAATGGCTGCCAGCATGGCTGCTGTGCTTCTCGTGGCAGGAGCAGAGGGCAAACGCTCGGCTCTTCCCCACTCACGTGTGATGATTCATCAGCCGATGGGAGGTGCTCAGGGACAGGCTTCGGACATTGAAATTACGGCTCGTGAAATACAGAAACTGAAGAAAGAACTCTATACCATCATCGCCGACCATTCGCATACCCCCTTCGATAAAGTATGGGCCGACTCTGACCGCGACTATTGGATGACAGCGCAAGAGGCGAAAGAGTATGGCATGGTAGATGAAGTATTGATTAAAAAATAAGTATGGCATACAAAGGAGATCAATGCGACTTTTGCGGACGCCCGGGAGATAAGGTCAGAATGCTTATTGCTGGATTGGACGGACACATCTGTGATGAATGTGTACAGAGGGCTTATGAGGTGATGATGAGCAACAGCTCCGAATCCAAGAGCACCTCCCCAGAGTTTGTGATGCGAAAGTTGCCTAAACCCAAAGAGATAAAGGAGTTTTTGGACCAATATGTCATTGGCCAGGACGATGCCAAACGGCACCTTGCTGTGGCTGTCTATAACCACTACAAGCGGCTCAAGCAAACCAAAGACGATGAGGTGGAGATTGAAAAGAGCAACATCATCATGGTGGGATCTACCGGTACGGGTAAGACGCTGTTGGCCCGTACCATAGCCCGCATGTTGAAGGTGCCCTTTACCATTGTGGATGCCACTGTCTTTACGGAAGCGGGCTATGTGGGCGAAGATATCGAGAGTATCCTCACCCGACTGCTGCAGGTGTCAAACTACGATGTGCCTGCTGCTGAGCGCGGTATCGTCTTTATCGACGAGATAGACAAGATAGCCCGTAAGGGGGACAATCCCTCCATTACACGAGACGTCAGCGGAGAGGGTGTACAACAGGGGCTACTCAAGCTGCTGGAAGGTTCTGTGGTCAATGTGCCTCCTCAGGGTGGCCGTAAGCACCCCGACCAGAAGATGATAGCGGTGGATACCAAGAACATCCTCTTCATCTGCGGTGGTGCCTTCGATGGCATTGAAAAGAAGATTGCACAGCGACTCAATACCCATGTCGTAGGCTACCGCTCGGTACAGAGCACTGCCGCACTCGACAGAAACAACATGATGCAGTATATCTCTCCCCAGGACTTGAAGTCCTTTGGACTGATCCCCGAGATTATCGGCCGTCTGCCCATCCTTACCTATCTTAATCCGTTGGACAAGGCCGCCCTGCGTTCCATCCTTACCGAGCCTAAGAATTCCATCATCAAGCAGTACATCAAGCTTTTTGAGATGGACGGCATACAGCTCAGTTTCGATGACGAGGTCTTTGATTTCGTTGTGGAAAAGGCTATGGAGTACAAACTCGGAGCCCGTGGACTGCGATCCATTGTCGAGGCCATCATGATTGATGTGATGTTCGACATGCCCTCGCAGCGCAAGCGTAGCTATAAAGTCACATTGGAATTTGCCAAGTCTCAGTTGGCAAAGACTAATCTCGGAAAGCTGCAAAGTGCTTAAAATCAGAAATTAAGCTAATATTTTGTACTTTTTTGTTTTTTTATAGTAAAAAATTGGACCGAATATGCTGATTATTCAAGAAGTTGTTTATAACTTTGTTATGATTCTTAGGAAGAATCTGCGAAATGGGTAATGAAACACACGCATATACATGAACCTATAAACAACAACCTAACGAACATGGCAGGGAAGAAAATTGATCTCGCAACCGAATTGAAGAAATATTTCGGCTTTGACACATTTAAGGAGAAACAAGAGGAGGCGATACAGAATCTGCTCAGTGGCAATGATACTTTTGTACTCATGCCCACCGGTGGAGGAAAGTCGCTTTGCTATCAGTTGCCTTCGCTATTGATGGAAGGAACGGCTATCGTCATTTCACCGCTTATTGCGCTGATGAAGAATCAGGTGGATGCCATGCGCAACTACAGCGAGGAGGATGGAGTGGCCCACTTCATCAACTCTTCTCTGAATAAGAGTGCTATTGACCAGGTGAAGTCAGATATCCTCAGCGGGAAGACCAAGCTGCTCTACGTAGCTCCTGAATCACTGAATAAGGAGGAGAATGTGGAGTTCCTGCGTACCGTGAAAATCTCCTTTTATGCCATCGACGAGGCACATTGTATCTCGGAATGGGGTCATGACTTTCGTCCAGAGTACCGCCATATACGCCCTATTGTCAACGAAATAGGTCGTGCGCCCATCATTGCACTGACGGCCACGGCTACCAAAAAAGTACAGGACGACATTCAGAAGAATCTGGGCATCCTGGATGCCCAGGTCTTCCAGACGTCATTCAACCGCCCCAACCTCTATTATGAGGTACGCGCCAAGAATACGGACATAGACAAGAACATCATCAAGTTTATCAAGAATAATAAGGAGAAGTCTGGCATCATCTACTGCCTGAGCCGCAAGAAGGTGGAGGAACTGGCGGAAGTGCTCAAGACCAACGGTATTAATGCACGTGCCTATCATGCCGGCATGGATGCGAATACCCGAGCACAGAACCAGGATGACTTTCTGATGGAACGGGTGGACGTGATTGTGGCTACCATTGCCTTTGGTATGGGTATTGACAAACCCGATGTGCGTTTCGTCATACACTATGATATGCCCAAGAGCCTCGAAGGCTACTACCAGGAAACCGGTCGCGCCGGACGTGACGGTGGAGAGGGTAAGTGTATCGCCTTCTATTCGCCCAAGGATTTGGATAAACTGGAGAAGTTCCTGCAAGGCAAGCCGCTGGCTGAGCAGGATATCAGCCGCCACCTGCTGACAGAGACCAAAGCGTATGCCGAGACCTCTGTATGCCGCAGAAGAGTGCTACTTCACTATTTTGGCGAGGAGTACGGGAGTGACAACTGTGGAAATTGTGACAACTGTTTAAATCCCAAGAAACAAGTGGAAGCTCAAGAACTATTGTGCACCGTGATTGAAACGGTGCTGGCTGTGAAAGAGAATTTTAAAGCTGACTATATTATTGATGTGGTACAGGGTAAAGAGACTTCAGAAGTTCAGGCTCATCTGCACGATGAACTCGAAGTGTTCGGCTCTGGTATGGGTGAAGATGAACGCACATGGAATGCGGTCATCAACCAGGGAGCCATTGCGGGCTATCTGATCAAGGACGTGGACAACTACGGACTGCTGAAGGTGACCGATGCCGGAAAGAAGTTTCTCAAGCACCCTAAACCCTTCAAGATTGTCGAAGACAACGATTTTGAAGAGGTGGAAGAGGAGGCACCCGCACGTGGAGGCGCAGCCTGTGCCGTAGATCCGGCCCTCTATTCCATGCTGAAAGACCTCAGAAAGAAGCTTTCCAAGAAGTTGGAAGTGCCCCCTTATGTCATCTTCCAGGATCCCTCTCTGGAGGCTATGGCTACCATCTACCCCGTCACGCTCGAAGAACTGCAGAATATCCCCGGTGTAGGTGCCGGAAAGGCTAAACGCTACGGTGAGGAGTTCTGCAAACTCATCAAACGACACTGCGAGGAGAACGAGATAGAGCGTCCCGAAGATCTACGGGTGCGCACCGTGGCCAATAAATCCAAACTCAAGGTCTCTATCATCCAGGCCATTGACCGCAAGGTGGCACTCGATGACATCGCACTCTCCAAGGGCATTGAGTTTGAGGACCTGCTCGACGAGATTGAGGCTATTGTCTATTCAGGCACCAAACTCAATATCGACTACTTCCTGGAGGATATCATGGATGAGGACCATCTGCTCGACATTTACGACTACTTCAAGGAATCTACCACAGACAAAATTGAAGATGCTATGGATGAACTGGGAGACGATTTCACTGAGGAGGAAATCCGCCTGGTACGCATCAAGTTCATCTCAGAAATGGCCAATTGATAACGTTCACAGGGTGATGCCCGCAAAAAAAACTGAAAAATCTGCGGGCTCACTCTGTGGATTCGAATAAAACACGTATATTTGCACGCAATAAAATTTAATCGCATAACACATGTCATTTATTGCAGATAAAATTGTGATGGATGGATTGACGTACGATGACGTTCTGTTGATCCCCGCCTATTCTGAGGTATTGCCCAAAGCAGTCGAACTCACGACTAAGTTCTCACGCAACATCGAGTTGAAAATTCCTTTTGTCACCGCGGCTATGGACACGGTGACCGAGGCAAAGATGGCAATTGCCATTGCCCGTGAGGGAGGTATCGGTGTCATTCATAAAAACATGTCTATCGAGGAACAGGCCCGTCAGGTGGCTATCGTGAAGAGGGCAGAAAATGGCATGATTTATGATCCCGTCACCATTAAGCGCGGCTCTACCGTGGCTGATGCTCTGGATCTCATGGCAGAATATAAGATTGGTGGTATTCCCGTGGTGGATGATGAAGGCCATCTGGTGGGTATCGTTACCAACCGCGACCTCCGTTTCGAGCGCGACCAGAAGAAACGCATTGATGAGGTGATGACCAAGGACAATCTCATCACGACCAACCAGACTACTGACTTGGAAGCTGCTGCACAGATTCTGCAGGAGCACAAGATTGAGAAACTCCCCGTAGTGGATAAGGACTATAAACTGGTAGGTCTGATTACCTATAAGGATATTACTAAGGCCAAGGATAAACCTATGGCTTGCAAGGACAGCAAGGGCCGCCTGCGCGTAGCTGCCGGAGTGGGTGTCACCAACGATACTCTCGACCGCATGAAAGCTCTCGTTGATGCAGGTGCTGACGCTATCGTCATTGATACGGCTCACGGCCACTCAATGTACGTCATTGAGAAACTGAAAGAGGCCAAGAAATGTTTCCCTGACATTGATATTGTGGTTGGTAACATTGCTACCGGTGAGGCTGCCAAGGCACTCGTTGAAGCTGGTGCTGACGGAGTCAAGGTGGGCATTGGCCCGGGCTCTATCTGTACGACTCGTGTAGTGGCCGGTGTGGGTGTACCCCAGCTTTCAGCGGTATATGAAGTTGCCAAGGCTCTGAAGGGTACGGGCATTCCTTTGATTGCCGATGGTGGATTGCGCTATTCGGGCGACGTGGTTAAGGCACTGGCAGCCGGTGGCTGGAGCGTCATGATCGGATCGCTTGTGGCCGGCACGGAAGAATCTCCGGGTGAAACCATCATCTTCAACGGACGTAAGTTCAAGTCCTACCGTGGCATGGGCTCCTTGGAGGCTATGGAGCATGGTTCCAAGGATCGTTACTTCCAGAGCAGTACCAGCGATGTGAAGAAACTGGTGCCTGAAGGTATCGCTGCTCGCGTACCCTACAAGGGAACCCTTTATGAGGTGATTTACCAGTTGACCGGTGGTCTGCGTGCGGGTATGGGTTACTGTGGAGCTGCCAATATCGAGAAATTGCATGATGCCAAGTTTACGCGCATCACCAATGCCGGTGTGTTGGAAAGCCATCCGCATGATGTGGCCATTACCAGTGAGGCACCTAACTATAGCCGTCCGGAATAATTGTCTCTTCCGCTATTCTGTCGAAGGATAGAAATCATACCGGCGGGAAGATATTGCCTATGTGGAAATTATCAAGTATCATGTGGCTGCTACTGCATATCAGTATGTCTGTAGCAGCCACAGTTATCTCTGTGGAGGAGGGGTTACCTGACAATGACCAGGAGTCAACTCCCGAGGAGCGCAGGCTTTGGATAGCTGCTGCGGAGAGTGCTCGTGTGGATACCTCTCAACGTTTTGTTCAGGCATGGAGCCGCTATTGCCGCGATTCACTCGCCTCTCTTAATCCACCACAAGACAGTTCTTCGAATCTCTGTGCTGTCAAACGAATGGACCATCTTCTTTTCCCCTTGCCGCAATACGCCTCTTCTTGGTTGCTGGGTGAGGCGGAGGCTCGGATGGATTCACTCTATGGCTGTTTGATGGAAGGACGGAGGATGGATCCTGCACTCCTTCGTTGCAGAAAAGTAGTGAGGGACACGCTCTACTGCTACCCCAATCGGATGACTGAATCGTTTGACAAGGCTGTGGAGGGATTGGAGGTAGGGCAGTGGTCGCATCCCTTCTACACTCCCGTAGGCATGCACCTGGTCCGACCTCTTCCTGAGGTGATGCTGAAGGAAACATCATCACCCTCCGTGGGCTTTAGGCTTCTTTCCGAGAATCAGCTCAGCAACAGGCTGGTTCGAATGGGGTATAGGGCGGATGATTCCAAAGTGGAGAAACTGCTCAACGGGAGGCCGGTGGAGGGGGTACTCTTTACCATGGGCAGTCAGACCTACACCTACGAAGATTTCGATCGCTTTGCCGCTTCACAACCATGGGGTAGGCGCAAGCTCTTTGCTGCTTTTGTCCAGAAGTCTCTGTTTGATGCCGAGGCCCGCCAGATGTTGCATTGGTTGGATGGCACAGAGGGCAATCAGTTCAGGGAACAGCTTCTCATAAGCTGCTATCAGGAGCAATATCTCGCCCCATACTTAGCGGATACAATCGCCCTGCAGCAGTGGTTTACTACCGGCGAAGGACGCGATTATTTTGACAAACCCCGATTCGAAGGGTTGGTCATTTGCTGTGCCGACAAACGCCAGTCCCGTCAGCTCCGTAAGTTCCTAAAGAAGTTGCCCGAGGAAGAGCGTCTGCAGGCTCTGCGCATGGTCAGCGGTACCGATGGATTTCCACTGCCTGTCTATCAGGCCGGATGCTTTGCACAGGGGGACCACCCTGCTGTGGATGAGGCCTTTTTCAATGGCCCAAAACTCCCGCGGACAGACCCTTATCCCTATACCATTCTGTTCGGTCGCAAGGTCAAGGGCATACCCACCTTGAGTGAGGTGCGTCAACAGACGGTGAGTGCTTACCGGCAATATCTTTTACGACAGCATCTCGCACAGTTGCGTATGGCCTTTGAGGTAGGAAAATAGGTTGAGAAGGGAGTGTGATGGTTGAAATAGATAAACAGGTTTTAAAAAACGTCAAGAATCACGGCATCAAGAGATTATTCAGCTATCTTCGTGGCTTAAATAAAGAAAGAACTATGTGTAGAGCTTGTTATGGGCTGTTGCTGCTGATTTGTCTGCTCTCATGCCGTCAGGAGTATGACCACAAAGGTAAGACCCCTTTGGTAGAGGTGGAAGGTGAATTTCTCTATAAGGAGGATTTGCAGTTGGCTTTGCCCGTAGGGCTCTCAGCCGATGATAGTCTCTTGTTTGCTGAACATTATATACGCAACTGGATAGAGGACGAACTGCTTTTCAGAAAGGCTCAGCGTAACATTCCGGATGGTGACCTTCTGCAGAAACAGGTGGAGAACTACCGTAAGGCGCTCATTGTCCATAGCTACCAGCAGGCTCTTATCCAGCAGCAACTTTCCGGGGAGATTACCGATGCGGAACTGACTGCTTTTTATGAGAAGAACAAGGAACTGTTCAAGTTGGAGTGGCCTATCATCAAGGGTCTCTTCATCAAAGTGCCCCTGCAGGTAGCCGATTTGGGTAAAGTGCGCCAGTGGTACCGCTCACAGGCTCCTGAGGCTATTGAACAGTTGGAGAAATACAGTTTGCGTAGCGCGGTGAAGTATGAATACTTCTATGACCGTTGGCTCACACTGTCAGACATTGCCAGCATGATGCCGCTGCCCGTGGATGAGGCAGATGCCCGTATTCAGGGAAACATCCGGCAGATAGAGGTGAAAGATACCGCTTTCTGCTATTTTCTCAACGTGAGCGAGTATCTCGGTATCGGTGCACAGGAGCCTGAGGAGTTGGCACGCGAGGAGGCTCGCTCCATGCTTATCAACCTCAAGCAGGTACAGTTCTTCCGCAAGGTCAAGGAGGACCTCTACCATCAGGCAGAGCGAAGCCATAGGATTGTCTATTTCAATCAGCCGTGAGCCTTGGAGAGGTCTGGATCTGGAGAAGTAGACCGGCTTTGGAACAACCTCTATAGGGTGGAAGGTGGCAGTGCCTTGAAACTGGATGAAGTTGGAGAGCTGAGGGATGAAGCCTCGGAAGCGGAAGGGAAAGGAGTGTAGGTTATGGCATGAAAAATTGTAGGATAGAGAGGAGCGATAAACCTGCAAATAAGGAATGATAATACTAAAAACTGAAATAAAATGAATAGAAAGTTTGCCGTAGTGGCTCTTCTTTTAGTGATGTGTAGCTCATGGGCCCTGGCTCAGGAGAATGTCATTGATGAAGTGGTTTGGGTGGTAGGCGACGAAGCCATCTTGAAGTCTGAGGTTGAGGAGGCACGTATGAATGCCCTCTACGAAGGACGCCGTTTCGACCGCGACCCCTATTGTGTAATCCCTGAAGAGATTGCCGTGCAGAAGCTCTTCCTTCACCAGGCAGAACTTGACAGTATTGAGGTGCCCGAAAGTGAGGTGGTGCAACGCGTGGACTACATGACTAATATGTATATCAACAACATCGGTTCCAAGGAGAAAATGGAGGAGTATTTCAACAAGACCTCCTCGCAGATTCGTGAGACCTTGCGTGAGAATGCACGTGAAGGACTCAAGGTGCAGAAAATGCAACAGAAACTGGTGGGTGACATCAAGGTGACTCCGGCTGAGGTTCGCCGCTACTTCAAGGATCTGCCGCAGGACAGTATCCCCTATATTCCCACACAGGTCGAAGTGCAGATTATTACCCAGCAGCCTCGTGTCCCCTTGGAGGAGATTGAGGATGTAAAGCGTCGCTTGCGTGAATATACTGACCGTGTAGTCAAGGGAGAGACCAGCTTTTCCACCCTGGCCCGTCTCTATTCCGAGGACCGTGAGTCGGCCATTCATGGTGGCGAGCTGCCTTTCTACGGCAAAGGACAGCTCGATCAGGCCTTCGCTAACGTAGCCTTTAATTTGCAGGATCCCAATAAGGTCTCCAAGATTGTAGAGTCAGAGTTTGGTTACCACATCATCCAGCTGATTGAAAAGCGAGGTGAGCGCATCAAGGTGCGCCATATCTTGGTCAAGCCCCATATTCCTGAAGATGCCATTGTGGCCTCTAATGCTCGCTTGGACTCCATAGCCGACGATATTCGCAACGGCAAGTTCTCCTTTGAGGCGGCTGCAGCCATGCTCTCGCATGACAAGGACACCCGTAACAACCACGGCCTGATGCCTAATCCCAATACCAATACCTCTAAGTTTGAGATGCAGGAGTTGCCACCCGAGATTGCCAAAGTGGTGGACAAAATGAAGGTGGGAGAGATTTCCGAAGCCTTCACGATGATTCCCCAGCGCACCGGTAAGGAGGTATGTGTGATTGTCAAACTCAAGAGCCGTATCAACGGACACAAGGCCACCATCTCTGAGGACTATCAGAATCTGAAGGAGATTGTGATGGAGAAGCGCCGTGAGCAACTCCTGGACAAGTGGATACGTGAAAAGCAGAAGCATACCTACGTCCGCATCAAAGAGGAGTGGAGGAAGAACTGTGCCTTCAAGTATCCCGGATGGGTTAGGGAGTGATAGACTTCTCCTCACAGGGAATAAACCGGTAAAGAGAGATTATGGACGAACAGCTGAATAAGAAGCAACCGCAACATACCGAGCAACGGGTAGAGAGGGATGCCACGCACACTTCACATGGTAAACTTTGGACGGAGTGGCGTGGATGGAGGGTAATCTCTATGAGCTTGCTCTGTCTCTGTGTACTTTGTACACTCACTGCCCAGGAAAGGAAGGGACAACCCGAGCCGAAAAAGAAAACTCGTATAGACTTGCTCTATGCCGATGAGGCTCAGGCCGACAAAAAGTCGCGCCCCGACGTGCAGGTGCTTGTTGGTTCCGTCAGGTTGCGTCACGACAGCATGTACATGTATTGCGACAGCGCACTTATCTATGAGAAAACCAACTCCGTGGAGGCTTTTGGCCATGTGAGGATGGAGCAGGGAGATACCCTCTTCATCTATGGCAACTATCTTCACTATGACGGTATCTCCCAGTTGGCCATGTTGCGCGAAGAGGTGCGCATGATAAACCGCAACACCGAGCTCACTACCGATAGCCTCAATTACGACCGTGTGCTGGATCTGGGCTACTACTTTGATGGAGGTACTCTCACCGATGAGGAGAATGTGCTCACTTCCATTTGGGGAGAGTATAGCCCCACTACCAAACTGGCAGTCTTCAATCACGAGGTGGAGCTGGTCAACCCTAAGTTTACCCTCACCTCTGATACGCTCAAGTATAGTACTCTCACCAAGGTGGCCACTATACTTGGTCCCTCCCAGATTGTGAGCGATGAGAATCATATCTACTCCGAGCGGGGCATCTACGATACCCAGACACAACAGGCCGAACTGCTCGACCGATCCATCCTAACCAATGGAGGCAAACGACTTACCGGTGACAGCCTTTTCTACGACCGGCGTGCTGGATTTGGTGAGGCATTCAGTCAGGTGGTGATGAATGACACGGTCAATCGCAATATGCTTACGGGCAACTACTGCTTCTACAATGAGCTCACCGGACAGGCCCTTGCCACTGACCGTGCCGTAGCTATCGACTACTCGCAGGGTGACAGCCTCTTTGTCCATGGCGATACCCTCCGATTGGTAACGTTCCACTTCAATACCGATTCGGTCTATCGGGAGATGCGTGTTTATCATCACGTTCGTGCTTTCCGCACCGATGTGCAGGCTGTCTGTGACTCCCTTGTCTATAATTCCAAGGACAGTTGCCTCACGCTCTATAACGATCCTATTCTCTGGTATGGAGAGCAGCAGTTGCTTGGTGAAGAGGTTAAGATTTACATGAATGACAGCACCATCCACTGGGCTCATATCATCAACCAGGCACTGACCGTGGAGCAGAAGGATACAATCCACTACAATCAGGTCAGCGGCAAGGAGATGAAAGCCTACTTCGATGGAGGAGAGATGCGTCAGGTTGATGTCAACGGCAGTGTGCTGGTTGTTTTCTACCCCATTGACGATAAGGACAGTACTTTCATCGGGCTCAACCATGCAGAAGGTGGTTTCCTGAGAATGCGCCTCAAGGATCGCCGCATGGAACAGGGCGCCTTCATCGGCAAGGCCTCAGGCACCCTCTATCCAATGTCACAGATTCCTCCCGACCAGTATCGTCTCTCTACGTTTGCTTGGTTTGATTATATCCGTCCCCTCGACAAGGAGGATATTTTCGTGTGGCGAGGTAAGAAAGCCGGACAGCAACTCAAGAAGAGCGACCGTAAACCGCAAGCTTCACCGCGCGATATGAACATCAGGCGGACGAAGAAGAAGTAATTCATGTTCCCGCCGTCTGGCGGGGAAGCAAGAGAATAGAACCAACAGAGAGCTAACCAATATTTGAGATAAACACTATGGGAATGTTTAGCATGCGAAAGCCCAGAGGCTTTCATCATACTTATATCTACGTCGATGAGCGCAAGGAGCGGTTGGCCAAGATGACCGAAGACGCTAAGCGCGAACTGGGGATGCTCCCTCCTAAGGAGTTCAATCCCGAAGATATACGCGGTACCTTTCTGCAGGGTACCACCCATCTCAAACGTCGTAAGGAGAGCGGACGTAAGCCGATGCATCTGGGCGTGGCCTTGGTGATTATCGCTCTGCTCTTCTGGCTTTGGTATGCCATAGCCAACGGGGTAATCTGAATATCAACCGACAGTGCACAAGCGTAAAGGAGATACGAAGTCATGAGTGATGTGATACATCTGTTACCCGATTCGGTGGCCAATCAAATAGCAGCGGGTGAGGTCATCCAGCGACCCGCCTCCGTGGTGAAGGAGCTGGTAGAGAATGCCATTGATGCTGGCGCCTCACAGATTCATGTCCTGATAACCGATGCCGGCAAGAGCTGCATTCAGGTGGTGGACAATGGGGTAGG